>JALDQW010000001.1:0-311443 GCA_031316255.1 Nitrosomonas sp.
GATACCGTATCACAGGCCATGAATTGTCCGGTTGTGGCAGCATTCGATTCAGGCAATCTCATATCGGTTGCAAAACTGTTGCGCGACAAGTATCCCAACAAACCCATTGTTATTGCCGGTGATGACGATCAGCACCTGGTGGCACTCAACGGTAAAAACATCGGGCGGGAAAAAGCGCTGGAAGCTGCACAATCAGTCAACGGCGTTGCCGTGTTTCCGGTCTTCGCACTCAATGAGCAATCATCGCAGAAACTCAGTGATTTTAACGATCTGGCCAACAAGAGCACACTGGGAGTAGAAGCCGTCAAACGACAGGTAGATGCTGGAATTGAGAAAGCGATTCCGAAACATACGATTCAAAAACACCAGTCTCAGCTTCAGCATGTAAAAACCCAAAACCAGCAACAAACCGAAACAAAAGCAAAAACCCAGAAACGGGCCTTGGTTTAATACTGACAGGAGGATTAATCATGCGTGCCAATCAACAAGCTATTCCGGTAAATCAAACCAGATCCAATACAGGTGATCCCTATGACAACATTGAAACTCGTCCCGATACCAGCGAAGCACAAAAAGAAACTGGCAAAAATGCCTATATCGAACTGCTCGAATCTCAAGCTCGATGGGCAGGTGGCGCGATACTGGGTTGTAATTTCCCGAAAGACTTCAAAGAACAAGGTGGAATCACGCTCTTAAACCGGCAAATCAAATCCGCCCATGAACTTGCCGTAATGGCGCAGATTCTTCGCGATCCGCGCTTTGAAACACTACGCATATTTTATACACGCAGAAACCGCATCATCCACCACACGGCCATCAGTTCATGATTGCCAGGAAGGTGTATCTGGAAAAAATTAACAGTGCAGATTATCATCTGGGCGATTGGGTTAATAATACCCGATTTAAAAGAATACAGGCCGATGGCTACTGCATAATCACTCCTCGGGGAACACCGTCGCATTCCGTAAGGATGAGCGATTTACATCTGTAAATTAGCATTAAAAACTGCCCATCTGATTTAATTGGTTTTTTATACATTATTTCCGATATTTAAAACGGTAGGAATCTTTACCAGTTTTCAAGATATCATGTTGATGTGTAATGCGAGCCAACAATGCAGTGGTTATTCGCGCATTACCAGAAACCTGCAATTTCAGGTTGGAAAATCAAGTAAAACTCCTCTAAATTGCCTGAAAATAGTGCAGATGACGGAGTTTCATTCTTAGTTACCTATGCCTGTCGAGCCACCTGTCTGAACCAGAGCCATCCGCGGAATCCATCGAACGTATATAGGCAGAAAACAAAGCTCGATGATCGTTTGCATCAAGATGACCGCTGGAAGTATCGGTACGCCGCCAGGTATAGCGAAGGCAAGTGGCAAGATGACGAGAGAGTTCCGATACGAAGAGGAAAATGACACGGCACACACGGACGTCGACTCAAGCCGAAATCCACGCGCAATCAAATACCCCATCACAGGAGCTACGATGGCAAAAGACAGATAGATTGGTACAGCGCGCAAAGCGGAGCTTTGTGCTAATCCGATCTGTGGCGTAACAGAAGCCAGGACAACAAAGAGCACAAGTGCGGTTGCAGGAACCGGGAGGATGTTGACATAATAGCAGAGCGCATGCCGTGGTCGAAAGAATGTTTGAATCACTCCAGCCAGAATCAGTGGTGCGACGATCAACCAACAGAAGGCATGAAGGAAAGGGTCGGGGTCGACGAGTTGCGATACATCACCACTCAATATCAATTGCAGGTAGACGGGCAACAATAATATCTGAAATACAAGGAGAATCGGCGTCATCGCCAAAAGTAGGCGTGCGTTCCCTCGACCGAGATGAGTAAATGTGATCACGTAGTCGATGCAAGGTGTTAGAAGGACGAACAGAACCGCTAAGTGAAGCATTGGATCGTTTGGAAGTAATTGCACCAATCCGGCAACAACCACAGGTATGGCGACGAAATTGGTCACGACTAGCGCTCCAATGAACCGCACGTTGCGCAACGCGACTCCAATCTCAGCGAGCGGTGTTTGCAGGAAGGTCGCAAATAGCATCACGGCCAAAGCGGGATTGATTGCTGTTTCGATAGATGCCGAGCCGGAAACTATTATACCTAGTAGTGCGCCACTCGCAATGGCCAGGAAATAAATCAAAACTTGGTGCTCTTCAAGTGAGGCTCTTACGTTTTTCATTCTGAGAAATACCTTATTATGGTAGAGATCGATAACACTCACACTACACTGTTCCGCAGATTGGGCGAGAAGTAGTCATAGATTTTAATAAGAGTGTGCGATTCTATCGGAACTCACTGCTGTCCCGTTAACTTTTGCTTTCAAAACAATGTTGGTTGATTATCTAGTGGGTAACGATCAATAGGAAGGTCGCCTCGCAGCAGTGCCATGAGATCGCGCTTTTCAAAAAGATTGAGCTGCAATAATCGTAGTATTTGTTGCATACTGATATGAATTTTTGACTGAAATTTGATAAACGCGATCAGTAAATAGACACATAATGCGATCCAGATTTGAGTCATAACTGCATTTTTGCTGGTTCCTACAAACGATTTGATTTTAAGGTTCTGTTTGATCCATTTGAAGAAAAGCTCCACCTGCCAGCTCGCCTTATAGACATCGGCAATGGTTTTGGCCGCCAGTTTGAAATGATTCGTCAGAAAAATATATTGCTTGCCGGTATCGATATCTCGATAGACGATGCGGCGTAATGGAATCGGACATTTTTTCACGGCATTATTAGCGGTAAACATTATCGTCTGATCGCTGATTATTCCTTTGTTTTTCTGTACAGCTTGGTACTCAATCACTTTATAGCAGGCATTTGATTTAAGGCGGGTAACAAAATATATGCCTTTGTTTGTCAACTGGTTAAACCAAGCGTAATCCATGTAGCCTCTATCCATTGCCATGATACTGCCAGTTGGAAATGCCAGTGTGCGTCCAACTTCAATATCAGTTGCTTTTCCATCCGTGTTTACGGCAAATTCAGGCAAATAACCGCTGTGATTGAGGCCGACATGCAATTTGATAGCCCCTTTCGTAGTTCGAAAATCAGTCCAAGGAAAAGCAGACAGGCACAGATCAATCGTAGAGGCATCCAACGAGTAAAGGGCGTTCTTGAAACAGAACTTGTGGCCAGGCGTCAGATGTTGACAATGGCGCAACAACTTTCCAAACAACGCTTCATGCAAGCTATAGGGCTTGTTTTCATTCATGCGCGCAAGGTTCGAGCGTGTTAGCTTTGCGCTGCCAAGATGATACAGACGGTGTGCCTGCGCATTCACGTTCCCTACGATATCACGCAAACTGATACGGCACAGATAACTGTGCCATCACCATGACTACAAACTGGGACCAACGGGTAGCGGTACGAAAAGATCGCCCCGCATGATGGTGGTTTGCCAAAGACTCAAATTCATGTCTCGAAACAAATTTTAGAATTTGGGAGAGGATTGTATTACAATGTGCCACGGCCTGATTCTCCAATCTTATTCAATAAGTTATCGTAAATCCTATTGTAACAATTTTGGCCGAATCGGGCCTCCTCATTTGTCAGTTAGCGGGACAGCAGTGATCAGAACTAGTAACTCTCGTTCTTGCAAGTCAAGTGTCAGATCAAGTCTAAACTAAAATACTTCATGATGTCCGATCACTTCTTTACATAGAAAACACATAGCTGTTAACACCAAGCGACTTTTTCGTATCTTAATTACCAAGCGATTCTGTCGTAATCGCTAATTACCAAGGGAAACTGTCGGTCTCTTTTTTACATGTTTGTTAGTGTTCTTTTTTTGAATACTGGAGGCATGTTGAGGATGATTGTGATGGATTCTAAAGCTCAACTCACCGTTGAAATAATTGCTAAAATTGTTGAAGGCAGAATAACAATTGCTAATGGTGCTAAATTACTCAGTAAGTGTCAACGCATAGCATATATTTGCCTATCCAAAATGAATGCATAAACATATGCATCGTGCCCAGTCGTAGCTAAAAAAGTCCCAAATCAGATTCAGCGTGAAACAAAAAAAGCCCCCAATCTGAAGGCTTTTGATGATATTTTAAACTCGGTATTGGATAACGATATCAGTCTACGGGCGTTACTGTCTTGCTGTTAAGTAGCAAATTTGGCGGTGGGCCGATCGGCTCAAAGTTTCTTAATAGCGGAACATCGTCCTTGTAAATCCAGCGAATATCCATATCGTAAGTACCGTACGGACCCCAACTGCCGGTAAATTTCTTGCCATCCGGAGTAAATGTCCAACACATATCCTCGCCACCTGTATTGATGGTGTCGCCAAGGTTTGTCGGTTCCTGCCATTCGCCATTTTCATCTTGATGCGAAATCCACATATCATGTCCGCCTCGGGAACCTAGATCAGTCCGCATACTGGTAATGACCAAACTCTTGCCATCCTTCGATAATCCGGTCCAGTGCATATGATCCCGTTGAGGGGAGTTGATTTTCGTGCCTAAACTTACGGGCTTTTGCCATACACCATCTTTTTTTTCAACTTTCCAGATATCGCTGTCCTCCGTTACACCCGGTTGATTATAATTAAAGTAAATCAAACTGTCGGAGACAATTATCGGACAATGCTCTTCCCCGGTCGACGTGTTGATGTTTGGTAGTTCCGGCACATCATTCCAGTTTTTAGCGGACTGCCAGATACCATCGACTTTCTGAACCACGTAGAGATCGCCTGACAGAATATTACCTGGTTCATATCGCGTGAAATAAATAACATTGCCGTCATCCGAAAAACTCGGTTCCAATTCCCAGGCAGAAGTATTGATGTTCGGTCCTACAGTCGGATCAATGCCCGGCCCCAGATGAATTGGTGGTTGCCAGGTATCGTTTTCATAGTGGGACATCCAGATATCAAAGTTATAAGGATTGCCGGGCGACTCGATACTGCCTTCCCGGGTAGATACAAAAATGGCTGTCTTACCGTCCGAACTGTAGGTGATTTCGAGTTCTGCGCCGGGCGAGTTAATCGGTTCTCCCATACTTTGTGTGACACGCGGCGCCTCTGTAACTGCTCCAGCGCTTGATCCGTGCATACCCGGCATTGCGTAAGAGACGTTATTGATCAGAATAGCTACTAGTGCAACAAAGCTTATTTCCAAAAAAATAAGTTTATCTTTCATATCAATTTTCCTTTTTTGATAAATACAGTTTACTTACCATTACTTCTGACGACGTTAATCATATTGCTTGATTTGCAATTGAAATTCGTGATGCATTGACTATTCTTACGATATTTAATGCAACAGTGCAGTTTCAAGCGCAGTTTAAAGTAGACACGAGTACATTATGGATTCATACCGTCATAACATATCGCCATAATCAAATTAATGTTCTCGAGAATATTTTTCCTATGTTTTTTCCGCTTCAAATAATATTGCTTGCATCGGATAGCGAGTAGGGTTTGATCCATATTTTTTTATTAAGGCTTCTGCAAATGTTTCGACTATCTTCTCAGGATCAGTGCCGCCACGCTCTCTTATTTCAAAGATGACAGGACTGAATATCAATCCACGCGCGAAGGCCAAAACGTCCGGAATTTCGTGTTCTCGTTGCTGAATGGAAATCACTATACGTTCAAAGCCTGAACGAATGAGCATCTCTTTGATAGGGTCGATTTCATGACAGGACACGGGATCAAACAGGAATTTGGGCGTGTCCGACGGAAAGAATTGTTTGAGAACTTCAAAACTTAAACTGGCAAATGGATTATAATGTTCCGAATCCCAGACATTAAACAGGTAGCGTCCCCCATGTCTTAACGTTCGATACGTTTCACGAAAAGCTGATGCTTTATCAAAGAACATCACCCCAAACTGACAGACGATTGCATCGAACATTTCATCTTTAAATGGTAGCTCAGTAGCGTCAGCGTTTTGAAATGTTACCTGCTCATGAGGATGGAATTTTTTCCGAGCAACATCCAACATGGATTCACTAATATCGATTGCAGTCAATTGTGTGTCCTGGGCGAGGACATTACGTAATTTACGAGTCACTATACCCGTACCAGCAGCAACTTCGAGTACATCTCGGAGTGCTCTTTCTGCGGTACGCCGTGCAATTTCATATCCATAGTGTTCGAACAAAACTGGACCAATATTTTGATCATAAGGAATTGCGACATCACCAACATAGCCAGCCATTGAATTCTCCAGTAAATTTTAATTACAAAGATAAAAACCAGATTTGATTATCTATCTGGGTTCAATTATCAATATCTAAATAGCGCGATATGTTATTACTAGAAAAATTAATCGAGTATTCGTCTGAGGTTATAGAAAAATGCCGCTACTGCGCCCAGCAAAAGCAAAGGCCAGAACTGAACGAAAGGCTCATACCATTTCGTGCCGACCGTAATCGGGATTTCCAGCATGAAATCAGTTCGGTGTTCGTCTACCCCTGTGAGACGTATGAAATATTCCCCTAGTTCATTGATGTGGATGTCCTGATAAATAATGCCGGATTGATAATTTTGGGCGGGAATCGACAGCAGTTCCTGCTCTGACACTCCATCGGTTTCCTTAAACAGGCTGAGTGCTACATGTTGTTCGCGCATAGATATGGGATGCAGCAGATCTATTGTAATACTAAGCAGGCCCGGACTTGGCACCTTGCCACACAGAACGGGAACGGACATCGCGCTCAGCGCATCAGTCGGTATCTCGTAATCATGGGGAATAAAATAAGCTGAATAGCCGATCAACAATGTATCGGATGCGATCGTACAGGTACCACCACGAAAACCCTTGGGATAAGTTTCTGACATATCCCCTTGGGAACTTACGTGAAACTGCATACCAATTACAACGATACTCATTAACATTACCATAATAATTAAGAGGCGTTGTCTATGTACCGAGAAATTCTGCCAGATTTTGGTCATTTTTACTCCCTTGAATTATTCCAAATAATCATAAGGTCGACATACCTTGTCAATCTTGTTTGCCTTCACTTCTGTATTTTTGCTATAAAAATACAGATTCATTTTGTATTGTTCAGAATATCCTCTGCAGCCATGCGGCCTATGCGCGCAATGTCGCTATTTCCGGTAACCATCGCCGTCACGATGGCGCCATCGATCAGCAGATTTAGCTTTTCCGTTACCGTCTGCGGATCCTCCACACCACATTCCGCAACCATTGTCTGAAATCTGGCGCTGATTTTCTCCCTATAGCTATTGGCAACTTCTTGTACCCAGCCATTGCTCTTTTCATGTTCAGCCACAGCATTGATAAATACACAACCATAGAAATCTTCACTGTCGAACCAGTCTCGCATCAAGTCGAACAGTGCCAGAATACGGTCGACCGAAGAACACTTCATTGCTGGAAGCTCAGAATCGAACCAGCGGAACCATATCTCTGCTTCCGCCTCAAATACGGCCTTTAGCAAATTTTCCTTCGAACCGTAGTGGGTATAGAGGCTACGCCGGGAAACTCCTGATTCTTCGATGATTTTGGCAATCCCCGTGGCATGAATGCCCATGCGGCAAAACAAACGGCGCGCCGTCAGCAGTATTTTTTCCTCTACAGAAATCTTTTCAGACACCATTTTTAAGCTAATCGAGCATAATAATATTGGTTTCCAAACTAATAGAACCATGAATTCTTAACCATTGAAGTAAGTGATTCACTTCAAATCCAATTGTCACCCTACTTCACTCCTAGTTGCCTCCTGATCTTTCTGGCAATTCTGCCAGCTTCGATACGAATTTCCCGCAATTGCCCACTAAGAGGGTTGATTTGACCTATAAAATAAAGGCGAGGCGCTTCTTTAAATTCCTGATCACCGGAAATTTTGGACCTGCCCCTCTCGTCAACAATTCCATGTATCTGAACAAGTTCACGGATTCCGGTATGAAAACCGGTTCCAGCAACAATCACATCTGGCTCCAGCGTCGTCATGGTATTATCATTGTTCCGTGCTGCTCTAACGGTGTTCAGAACATGTACTGTTCGCCCTGAAATTTTCTGTATCGATCCGACAATTTTGATCCGGCCAGCACGGATATCATCTGCGAAAGGCCCGTATAAAATCGGTACTACGTTATTTATAGCGTATTGCTTAGTAAGGGACATGACCGGATAGGGTAAGCCATACGGTGTCAAATCACCTACCATCCAGCGTTGCAGGAAATTCAACAAAGTGTCTACCAGTCTATCCGGTAAATATCTTAACCATATTCCTATCCCTACGATCGGAATACCACAAATACTTTTGGGTAGAAGGTATGGAGCTGTTCTAACAGACATTGTTACCGAACTTGCGTGTTCAGTCAGCCTACTGGCAATTTCAGCCGCGGAATTGCCGCTACCGATTACTAGCACACGCTTTCCTGCATAGTCCTGCGCCCGTTTGAATTTTGAAGAATGAATGATTTTTCCTGGAAAGGTTTCTTTCCCTATCCATTCGGGAATCACCGGAATGCGACAAGTGCCAATCGCCATAACAATTGCACGTGACTCAAATTGCCGATTATCATCGCTGGTGACCAGCCAGATATCATGGCTACGATCATAGTCGACTCTATCGATTTTAATTCCAGTCTGTACGGTAAAACCACCTCGG
Organism: Nitrosomonas sp.; assembly: GCA_031316255.1. Classification (NCBI taxonomy): domain Bacteria; kingdom Pseudomonadati; phylum Pseudomonadota; class Betaproteobacteria; order Nitrosomonadales; family Nitrosomonadaceae; genus Nitrosomonas; species Nitrosomonas sp. The sequence goes on from JALDQW010000001.1 coordinate 8,619, forward strand.
GCAGGAAAAGTTTCGAGTAGATGCACGACCTCTTCGCGCGTAGGCCATGCTCCGGCAGACCGCGGAAATTTACTGCCAGGTAATCCCGAAAAGAAACGGCCCGTGTTGAGGCGCAGACCATCATAATGATTGCGCCAGACATCACCTACAGCGGGAGTGCGTTCCAATACCAAGGGCGTTAGCCCCACTTTTGTCAATTCATATGCCGCCGATAATCCTGCCGGACCTGCACCGATTACTGTCACATCATAAGCATTGCTGATTTTCATTTTTTCCTTTCACATCTTCGATCAGGGGCACTAATTGATTTATATGTTCTGAAGGATTGCCCTAATTAATAATAGATTCCCTGTTATGAAGATTAAATCGCTGACTCCGAATGGTGATGAATTTCGACATGAACCGGAACCGGACGTAGGATGGTGTCTGGTATAGGGGCCGTTAGCTGTAGTTTCTTCAAAAGCGTGGTTACTTCTTCCTGTGGTGCATCAGTTTGTATCTCCACGACAATTTTTATTTCTTCAAATCCAGGATTACCAGACTCTATCGCATAAGCCGCTCGGAAATTCACCCGCCCTGAGACATGCAACCGGAGTGATTCCACATTGACTCGGGCAGCAGATAATCCGCCGATGTAAGTGGCAGTGAGACAATGGCCAACCGCGGTAAGTAGAAGATCCTGCGGTGTAACACCCATGCCCTCTCCACCGTAGCGGACCGGTTCATCGCCGATGATCATCTGACTGCCATTTACGCACGTGGTAGTGTGGTAACCGTTATCCCAAACAATTGTTGCCCGGCAGTAAGGTTTGGCAATGTCATTGCCTCCTCCCATTTTAATTTGATCGTATATGATTTGAGATTGCTCAAGATTAATTCCATTGACGATATTTTTGATATTTAAGTCAACCATCATCGGACCTCCTTGACAAACAAGTTAAAGAAATAAGCTCCTTGCATTCTTATCGAACATTTTGATCGTTCGATACTATTTCTGTTGTTCACTTTGAAATAAGTAGACCAATCATTCTCTTTTTTGAAGCATAGTATACTAGAAGTAGTGAATTGACAAGATTGGATTATTAAATTTTGATGATACTGGATCTGCGATATAAGAGGCTGGCAGTCAAGCCGATTCATGCTGCGTCACCGGTCCAACCAAAAGCTGTTGTGACTAATCTTCTCTCGTCTTAGGATGTTTTTTTGCTCATAGAATGACTTAATTTTTTTGATGGAAAGAGAGCCCATCCCAATGGGTAAATAAATAAAATTAATAATAAGAATGTGCGTTGCATTTTCCAATTCCAAACTGGTTGGGTAAGTGCCGCCTTCTTCAAGATCGGGACGATTGCATACAATGAAGGCCGATATCTAAAAATGTTAATGATGTCGACATTCGCACCCAGGTGCGTGTGCATGACTTGTCTGATCAGTTTTTGGTTGCAACGAGCGTACTGCCAGATCACGGCCACGGGTCATGTTGCCATGCATCGCAGGAGCAGAAAGAATCACTTTTTCTGCCGCGCTCCCACATGCCGGACAATACGGTTTGGGTGCATTGATCGAATGGCGCGCTTCAAATTTGCGTTTGCATTGTATACACAAGTAGTCATAAGTTGGCATTTGGCATCCTTATTTTTTACATTAATGAGATTTCTCAGAAACGTTAAAGTGTGACCACTTGTTATGCTAAGTGGTCACACTATTAAGTTTTTTGTCTTGAACTTAGCTCCAACGAGGTGGCTGTTGGCCTTTGACACCGAATTGCGCTGAAGTAACATCAGTCCTGGCCCGTTTATCGGCATCTCGCGTTGGGGCTCTCAACCGGCGTGTCTCAACTTCCCAGACCCAACCGCTAATGATTACATCCTTGGGAATGAGAGGATGATTTTTAAATGCTTCGATGGTTTTCATGCAGGTTTCATCCACGTCGTCCATCATTCCGATCCACTTGGCAAAAGCTCCCTTCTCCAGCTTCTGCTCTGGCAGCGTAGGATCCAATACGATATTATCCGGATCGATTCCTTTATCTCGGAAAACCTTTTCCAGATCAGTCGCATTTGCAGATAACATGCCGCATTGAGTATGCTGCACAATGACAATTTCCTTAGTGCCAAAAAAATTACAAGTTAGCATCGCAGAGCGAATTGCATCGTCGGTGACAATTCCTCCGGCATTACGGAAGCAGTGCGCATCGCCATGACCTGCTGGGGTATCGACATGGATACCGAGCGCTTCATCTATTGGTAAGCGTTCGTCCATGCACGCAAGCACCCACAACTTCCGGTTATTATGCCCGGCCGGCCCATGACGACGACGTTGTGCCCAGTGATCATATGCAGCTAAGCGTGTATCCAATTCTTCTTTGAGAGTTTTCAATTTTGAGTCTCCTCATTAATAGATTGCAATTTAAATCTTCCTAAAACGATCTAGTTTCACAGTAGAACCTAGAGGGATTTCTAAGGAGCTATAGTCAAATCTGGTGTATGGAGAATCAAGTGGCCTGCTGTTTTTGATCCCCATTTTGTTTAACGCCGTCAACGAATTTTGCACCTTTGATGACATCCGCTAACAATTTATAACCCCTCAGCCGGAACCATTTTTTCTGTGCTACTTCCATCAGTTTGAACGCCATCGTTAAAGTTGTCGTCCGACTTCCACAGTTTTTAGTTTTGGCTGTTCTCAGCCGAACCGTTGCAAAGACAGACTCGACCGGGTTGGTTGTTCTAATGTGTTGCCAGTTTTCTGCAGGGTAATCATAGAAGGCCAGCATGGAGTCTTTATCCTTTTCCAGGCACTGCATCGCTTTTGGATATTTCGGGCTGAAACACTCAATACAGTTATCAAATGCTGCATACGCTTTTTCCCGTGTTTCTGCCTGCCAGATATTGTGCAGTGCTTCCTTAACCTTGGGTTGCATGGCCTTGGGCAGTTTTTCCAGCACATTGGCAGTTTTATGTACCCAGCAACGCTGCTGATCGGTATCTGGCCAACATTTGGCAACAGCTTTCCAGAATCCCAGTGCACCGTCACCGACAGCCAGTCTGGGCGCTTTTTCAAGGCCACGCTGTTTCAGGTCCATTAATACTTCCGTCCAACTCGCTTCAGACTCACGATAACCATCAGACAATGCCAGCAATTCTTTACGCCCCGTTTCATCAGAGCCGATAATCACCAGAAGACATAACCGGTCATCCATTCTTACCGTGCTGTAGATGCCATCAGCCCAGACATAAACATACCGCTTGCCACTCAGGTCGCGGCGCGTCCAGTTTTGATAATCCTGTTCCCAGTTCTGCTTTAAACGACCAATCGTCGCAGACGACATTCCCGGCGCATCCGGCCCCAGCAGGTGTTTTAGCGTCTCAGTAAAATCTCCCGTAGAAACACCCCTCAGATATAACCAGGGTAAGAATTCTTCAATGTTTTTAGTACGCTTCAAATAGGGAGGTATCAGACTGCTGTTAAATTTGATGCCGGTGCCGGAACGGTCTCGTACTTTCGGTACCTTGATTTCAATATCTCCAAGCCCCGTTTGAATGGTACGTTCAGGCAGATAGCCATTTCTGACAACCGCCTTTTGGCCCTCATCGGTTTTTATACCGCCATATCTCTCAACAAAACTTGCCACCTCTGATTCTATCGCCGCCGCCAACATTTTACGTGCGCCTTCCCGGAGTACTTCATGTAACGGATCATTTTGTTCTGGTTTATTCAGCTTAAAAACATTATTATCTGTCATGCGGTGTTTTCCTCTTTTTATTGGTTGATCTGCCGAGATCTATACCAACAGGTTACACCGCTTTCTCCTCCCTTGTCATACACCAGAAATAATCATAGCTCATTTCTAAGAGTATTTAACCCATGCATCTAGTTATTTTCAGATGCTATAAAATTACATGCAAATAACGTGCCACTGAGCTAAAAATAATATTTATTCTTAATTACAATAAGTTAGATTTTATTTGTTGCTCTATTAGTGAACTTATGCTTCAATTAGTGAAGATGAACTTCACGCATGATCCATAATCTATGAACAACAATCCTCTTTCTGAGTTAACGCCGATATTTTTTTTGCAAACTTTCATTCTTGAACTGATACATGCCAGCGAACAACAGGGACAAAAGCATTGTGAACAGTTGATTGAGCATATAGCCCAAACGGTAGGATGCTTTTTTGAAGAAACTTATCGAGAAAATACTCATAAAAGTGAACAGTTCGATAATGAGAGCTATACCGAACTGATACTTGGTATCAAAAACAATATCGGTGGGAAATTCTCACTAGTCTCCAGTGATCAGGACTGTATTACAGTTACCAACTCTCGCTGTCCTTTTGGCGAACAAGTCACCAAGTTTCCTGAATTATGCAGGATGACTTCCAGCGTATTTGGAGGCATCGCAGCCAGAAACTTTGGTTATGCCAAAGTTGATATCAAAAAAAGTATTGCTCGCCAGGATGGCAGATGTGATGTATGTATTTACACCAATCCACAGGCAGCAAAAGGGCATGCTGGCATGGAATATACTGATACAACACCAGTCAAGGAAATTAACGATGCAAATGAATTACAGTGCCGAATTGAAACTAGTATGCAAAGGCTTTGGCAGAAACAAAATAGGCTAATATCAGAAAAACATCAGCCTCCTGCAATTATCGCAAAATCACCAATGATGCAGGAAATACTGCAATCAATCGAGGTTATTGCCCCTACCTTGGCAACGGTTCTGATTCAAGGCCAAACAGGTGTAGGTAAAGAGCTGATAGCACGTGCCATTCATGCGATGAGCAATCGTTCCCATAAACCATTCATCGCCATTAATTGCGGCGCAATTCCAGAAAGCCTGATTGAAAGTACCTTGTTTGGACATGAAAAAGGCGCTTTCACAGGAGCCATAGAAGTACACCAAGGCTATTTTGAACGATCTGAAGGCGGTACTTTGTTTTTGGATGAAGTCGATTCGCTGTCGCCAGCAGCACAAACCAGATTGCTTCGTGTGATCCAGGAAGCAGAGTTGGAGAGGGTTGGCGGCAAGCAAACTTTGGCGGTTGATGTGAGAATCATCTCAGCAACAAATCAGAATTTGGAAAGTCTTGTTAAGCAGGATATGTTCCGCAATGACCTATACTATCGCATCAATGTAGTGCGTTTAAGTATTCCTCCTTTGGTCGAGCGATCAGAAGACTTGCCTTATCTTGTGCAATTGATCATTCAGCGATTGAACAAGCGATATAACAAACAGGTTAAATCAGTAAGCCGTGAAGTTATGCAGAAAATCCGCGCCTATCATTGGCCAGGCAATGTCCGTGAGTTGGAAAACATTCTAGAGCGTAGCATCTTGTTTGTTAGTGGAAAAGAAATGACTGAACTGGATATAGAGCTTCGAACTGAAACAAAAAGCATTGGTGAATGGAAAGACGAAAAAGAACATGCTCTTACTAAAATTGAAAAATCATTTCTAGAATCAGCTCTGAAGCAACATCACGGAAATATAAAAAGAGTTTCCGAAAATATGGGAATTTCATCACGTGCAATTTACACCAAACTAAAAAAACATAATATTAACTTGGCAGATTTTCGTCCTCTTGATTGAGAACCATTACTCACATTTGTATCCCGTCAACACAAACTGGGCAAAATAGTTTGGTTGTCCTGACTGACACGGCCTGACTTAGATTATCAAAAGACGAATCGGTAAAAGCGCTGCCTCAATTTGATGTGGATTAAGATCAATACACGCGCCAAACAATACGTGCCCAGATCGATCAACTCCCGCTACTACCAATTCGGCTTAACTCATGCACGTAGTAGTTGGCATAGTAATCCATGATCATATTTTCGGTCTCTTTGGTCTTTTGCATGGGATTCTGATTTATATCTGTCATTCATTACTGAATCTGCGGTATGTTTGTTAATTTGTTTCATAAGTTAATTTTAGATAAGCAGTGATCCTTTCAAGGTCAATCTGAATCGCTCCGGGTTTGCAGGAGATTCTATTTCTTGGGAGGATAGAGTAATGAGAAACAAGTGAGGTATTCGCCGGAGATTCTGGAATGGGCTTAATCTGACAGTTTGTAGTTATCGTACAGTATCGACTTGTTTAATTTAACTGTCCGATACCTCTCAAGCATCTGAATGTTCATCTCTTTAATCGATAGTATTCGCGCCGTGATATGGAAGCTATTTGGCTCTACAAATTAGAAGAGTGGGGGTTGAAACAGGCTAATCGTAAAATCGACGAGTTGTCGGTTACTTGCATTAAACTGAACCCCTCGACTTTAAGTCGAGGGGTTCATGGTTTTAATCAATTACTTTATAAAATCAAAACTATGCTCTTAAATCTATGGTCATGTCGACTCGAAGCCGACTGAATACAGTTTTTGGATAATGATTTAGCGTATGTTCTTCGGACATACCACTTAACTTTGTTTCGTCTAACGAGGGGTTTCAACCATCACCAAAAGAGACACTGAAAAAACAGCTTGCCACGATAATTGTTAATCAACAGGTTTCAGTTTTAGAGTCAGCTCAAATAAAAAAGTTGGTTAAGAAATTGATTGTGCCAAATTTGTACCAGAGTAAATATTAAAAAATTGAAAACAGGATTTTTAATCGGTGGACTTAAATGTATCGCTGCGGCCTCGTGGTGTGCCCAGTTGAAAACCGCTAAAAGTCAATTTTACGTCTTTGGTGTCGAGTCGTTCTTCCGATTCTGTTCAATCCCGGATTTTATATGCTGTTCAAGCATAAGCCATCTTTTTCAATCAAATCATACTCCGCATTTCAAAGCTTCCAGGGTTTCTCCAAAATCAGATTGCAGTGAAGTTTTGCTCCATTTGTCACTTTTATAAAATTAATGATAAGAGAATGACACAAAATTTCTAATAATTCCAGATGCCATCATCACCTTCTTTCAGGCACGATCCATTAGCATCCAATCCGTAGGGACACTCTATTTTTTCACCAGCAATTTTTTTTTCATAATTTTCCCTTTCTCTTTCATTAATCGTCACCGAAGGGCGACCACACGCGGTTATCAGCATAACCGACAGAGCAATAGTAATCGCATTAACACGAATCATAAAATAACTCCCTATAAGTTTCATAATTACCTTACCGTGGGTATAATTGAATTCTCATGAAGAGATATGCCTTCATAGAAATATTTGCATATGGTGTCTGCCCGAAAATCAATTATCTGATTGTTCAAGGGGCGGACGGGGGGATACAACGAACGAGGTCTCACGCAAGTATTGAATCTCCTGCAAAAAGGGCGCCTGATCAGCGATACATGTGTATGTTCAGTTCAATTGTGTGCCAGTTGGATAAATAGCAGGCTCCGACAAGGCGAACATAAAGTCGAACAACTTGATATTCACACTTCCTTTGTTTTTCTTCACGATAATTTCCACAAAATTTTCAGAGTGGAATTATCTACTGCTTCCTATATAGAATAAATACCGTTTTCTAGATAACATTGATCCATTAATGGAGCAATCCCCATGTGGGATTTTTGCATGTTGATTGACAGAATTCAGAATACTCACATATTTCAAGAATGCTCCGCCTTTTCGTCCAATTTTGCCTTGCACTGTACCCATTGATTGAATCTAGAACAGGCTCTAAGAGGAAATTTCGGCATTCTGTTACACCTTGCCCAGGCGCTCCCGTAAGAACTTAATGAAGTGCTGTGTTTTTGCAGGCAGTAACCGGGTTTCCGTAACGGCATAAACGGATACCGGAGTTCCATGCCATTGGGGGAGTACGCGTTGCAATCGTCCATTGGCGAGATCGTCAGCGACAATTTTTTCCAGCATCATGATGATGCCCATATCAAGAGTTGCCAAGCGGCAAATCATACCGATACTGTTGAGCTTGAAACGACTATTAATAGAAATTTTGGTAGTGTTCACTCCATCGTGAAGTGTCCACGTATTGGCTTTCATGATGCTCAGACACTCATGATGCGCCAGATCGGCTGGCTTGACAGGATCTCCAGAGCGGTCAAGATAACGAGGTGAAGCGTAAAGATACGCAGGAAGCGCCGCTAGTGGGCGCGCGATCAATTGCGAATTTTCTGGCTCTCCCATGCGGATTGCAACATCGAAAGGCTCACTTACTAGATCGACCCACCGTGACGTAAGATCGAAGTCAAAGACGATACTCGGATAGAGTTTTGCAAATTCGGTGATCAAAGGTGCCATGTAGGTCACCGCAAAGTCTACAGGCAGCGAAGCGCGTAGCACGCCGCTGGGCTGTGCGAGCATTTCACCAAGTTGTTCATGCGCGAGTTTGGCTTCATTGACTATACGCTTACAACGCTCATAGTAAATCTGGCCAGCCTCGGTTAACTCAATCTTGCGTGTTGTACGGTGCAAAAGGCGCAACCCAATTGCCTTTTCCAGCATACTGATTCGCCGCGACAGGGTTGAATTCGGCATTCCGATAATATCTGCAGCACCGCGAAAGCTCTTGGCCTTAACAACTTCCACAAACAGGGCCATGTCATTCAGAAATTCCATAGTTAATGCTCCATTGATGGAGCAATGTTATCCGAAAGGGAGTATTTATTCTACATAGGAAGCAGTAGATAATTCCACTCTGAAATTTATGTGAAAATCATCATGAAGAAAAACAAGGGAAGCATCAAAAAGGAAACATGGGGATCAAGCTATTAGGTCTTGCCTTGATTCTATTGAGTTTAGCTGTTAGAGATACAGTAGCCAAGGAAGGTGCTGACCAGTATCCGAACGGTGCCGAGAACTGGCTAGCGGGTGCGGCGCCACCTGTGGGTAACTACTTCCTTAACTATTCCGGTCACTACAGCGGTTCCTTGCGTAATGGCGACGGCAATAAGGTATCAGAAGCAACACTCAGTGCTTGGTTCAATGCATTTCGCTTTATTCGCATCACCGATACGCGTATTCTGGGGGGTAATTACGGTGCGCATATTGTCATACCAATAGTGCATCAAAGTATGAATTGCGGAGACTGTACCTCAGTTGCTGGACTAGGTGATATAACTATCAGTCCGGTCGGTTTCTCCTGGCATTTGAGTAACTGGCACTGGGTGGCAGCATTGGATATTCGCATACCTACCGGCAAGTATAAAGCCGGTAGTCCGCAGAAGAGCATCGGCACCAACTACTGGAGTATCGAACCACTCTTTGCAGTAACCTGGCTCTCCGAAAATGGGTGGGAGATATCTAGTAAGTTTATGTATAACATCAAGAGTACGAATAAGGAATTTCGTACGGCCATCGGCGAACCGGAAATGGACTACGCATCCGGTGACGAACTCCATATTGATTTTCTTGCCGGAAAGCGTTTTGGTTTGTGGGGCATTGGGCTTTCGGGCTACTACCTAAAACAGACAACCAACGACAAACTCGGTGGACAGATAATTTCGCCAGCACTCGGTTCTTGGTCCTCGGGGCGCAAAGGTGAAGTGCTTGCGATCGGCCCCAGTGTGATCTACAACAGTCCGACCGGAACGATATTAATTGCACAGTGGCAAAATGAAATGTACGCAACGAATCGTTTCCAGGGTTACATGGCTTGGCTGAGGTTGAACATCCCCTTCTGATGCTTGGTCACTTGCTCTCGCCAAGCCAGTCTCAAGCGGTCCGTTATCATTCGCACTATTAGCGCGTATTTAATCCTACGCATCAATAAACAAAATTTTATTTTTTATGTTCTTCTTGATTGAAAGTAATGAAATTACGTGATGCTACATGCTAGGTCCTAGTTTCTTGCGTCTATTGTTTAAATGCTGGCGTTTTACCAGAATCAGGACAGCCAATGAACTCATAAGCGGGCAAGTTGTGGAAATTCTCAAAAGAAAAACCATCTTGCTCATCCTGATTTTCTGATTTCTGTGCCCAAGTATGCTGAACTAGAAATAGCTGTGAATTGATCAAATTAATATTCCATCATATCATTATGGTTAACGGCACATTTTATCTCATTGAATCAAAACAGAGGAGGTGCAAATAGAACGGCAATATCAATCGAAATATCTCCCTGGAAGGGCCGCAAGGATGAAACTAGATGAGACTATCATATTCAAACATATTTCACTTTACTGGAAATTTTTGTAGGCACTTTTTCGAGGTTGATCAATCGACATCAAATTCGTTAGTGCAACATTATGCAGTAATTAGCGGTGAAAATCTACGTCTCGTGGTTCAGCTGCAGCATTTAACTGTCTATGAAATAAGCTTCCCATACAATATTCTTCTGAATGTTGCTAATCAAGGTGTTTTTGATATCTTCATAAAGAATGTTCTTCAAGTCAATGCGCCCATTTAGCCGCCTTAGCAATTAGGTCGGAGCGATATCGTGCATTATATTTCGGCATTCTTGAATGATAATTTGCTGCCTTCGTCCAGATATCACCTCTATCATACTTGATGTGCTGACGAATACGCCAAGCGGCCAGGTCGTAGGCATAACATCCGGTCTGTGCAACATGATCAGCAGTAATGCCGTATTTGGATAAATCCCGAAGGTACGTCGTATTAAATTGCATCGTGCCAACATCGTGCGAGCCATTGTTGTTTTCTACCCATTGACCGGGTTTTCCACCTTCTTTTTCCGCGATGGCCAATAAAATGTTGGCCGGAATTTCATATTTCACCGCAGCAATAATGGAACAGACGACTCGTTCTTGCATATCTGGCGGCAAATCAACCATTTCAGTAATATCTGGGTTGTGGTGGATAATTCACCGGGTGTTGCTGTGGATACTGTGATTGCGGTGTTTGTGCTTGGGATACTTCAAACATGTAAATTTCCACACGCCGGTTTTGTGCACGGCCAGCCATAGTGTCATTGGATGCAATCGGCTCATACGAGCCACGGCCATCAATGTGAATGCGGTTCGCTGCAATATCCTGGTTTACCAGGTAATTACGGGTGCTGGCTGCACGATTGACCGACAGCGGATTATTGATTGCATCGGTGCCGGTACTGTCGGTATGGCCGATGATTCTGGCCTGAGCTGCAGAATTGCTCATCATTCCAGCGACCAGACTGTTCAAGACGGGGCGCATTTCCGGTTTGATGTCGGCTCGTCCCGTGTCAAACGAAAAATCTCCCGGCACATTCATCTTAAGCTCATTACCGGGTGTTTGGGTGACTTCAATACCGGTTCCTTCAGTTACCTGTTCCATCTGCTGGCGCTGCTTTTCCATATGCGACGACCAGACATAACCGCCCAATGTGCCAACGCCTGCACCAATACCCGCACCCAGTGCAGGATCACCGGCAATTACGCCGATGATGGCGCCAGCGGCAGCACCGATACCGGTGCCCGCCGCTGTACCCTGTGCAGTTCTTCTTTGTGAATCTGTCATGCTGGCGCAGCCAGCTAACAGCACTGCTATTAGAACAATTAAAACCGGTTTCTTCAAGAACATGTTAAAACCCCAGTTGTCTGCCATATTGGTTGTTAACCATATGCGGCCAGTTTCCAGCCGTTGTACATTTGCCCAGAAACTTGCCGCGTGCGCTAAAAGTCTTGTTCAGGCTGATGCCGCCATGACTGTTAAACTTGATGATATCGAAATAATCCTGAACAAAACCTTTACAACCTGAAACCACGCCGGAGCCCTGCAGCATTCCGGCCATGCACAGTACGGTGCTGCAGGAATCTTTTGCCTTGGCAGGTGTGACAAACAAAAACATCAATATTAAAAATCCAAGTAGTTTTTTCATCTATCGGCCTCCTCTGGAAATGTAATTGCCGCTGTTCTCAGCATTCTGCCCGGCTTTAACCGCATTCATCAGCGGTTCTATACCTTTGATGGGGCTGTTTCTGCGTAATGCGGATACACCATAAGCGGTTATTGCCGCAGTCGTTCCCGCTGCCGCAACCAGACCACCGGCGCTATAACTGCCGATTCCGGCAGTCGAACCGATACTGCTGCCGGTGACGATCCCTGAAATCAGCGGAGGAAGTTTGGAAATCAGTACCCATAGCGCTATGGTAAAAACCAGCATGACGGCGAGTTCTTCATAATTCAGAATATTCGTGGACATCTTGGTGTAGAAGCTTGACAGCAACTCACCACCAATTCCAACAATTAACAGCATTACAAATAGTTGAACGCCAACACCGAGAACCGTTTTAAAGTAGTTGATGGCAATATCTGTTGTCCATTTGGCGCCCCCAAAGCCTAACAAAAATATACCGGCATAAAGTAATACCCACGACGCAACCAATAGCAGTAACATATTGACTGCTATTACTGCCAAAATAACAATGATTGCCAGGGACATGATAAAACCAAGAAAGCTATCGAGGGGTTGTAAAATGGTAATGTTGTTTATGGATCTTTCGAGAATTAAGAAACCAATATCCACAATACTTGTGTGACTGGCGCCTCCCGGTAATCCGGCAGCACTTTTTCCCAAATCTTCCATGGAATAGATGATGGTTCCAGCGATGTTGTGGCCAGAAACAGCGTTGGTCAACAACCAAAAAAAGAATCCGGTAAAAATAATGAACCGTGTGAATTCGGCAAAGAATTCACCAATATCAGCCCTGCGTAACAGCATCATGCCGAATGTCCACACCATTGAAATCAATACCAATGTCCAAAACAGTCTTTCTGCTGCACCTTGTATAACGCTTTGCCAGGATTTAACTTTGCTACCAAATTTTTGAATTACTTGATCCAGTACGCTTTGATTGCTTACGGGATCAACATATGCTAATTCAGCAAATGCATTGACAGAAAATGCTGCCAGGATTATCAGGATTGTAAAATTAATAAGACTTATCTTTCGCATTTGCTTATCCTCTTAGCTAATTAAATTACAAATCAATTGCTAACCTGTTTATTCACCAAATTCTTCGATATCCATTACAGACCAACTTTTTCTTTCTGGTAATTCGCTTAATTCTTTTTTTGGCTCCTTTGTTTCGATAACCCCATCACCATCCTTGGAACAAGCCGGTAATAGAAACAAAGGTAATAAACATACGATGAAAATAATCAGGTGTTTCGTTCTCATGATGATCTCCTTTAAACAGAATTTAATATGCATCCCTAACTGACCATTTTTTTCCGGGTGGCAATGTTTGCGGGCTCAATCGTTTTGTGGCTGCTTCCCGCGCGGCCTGCCACATCGCTTTCTGGTCGACATCGGCCTGGTTCTGGGCATTAATGGCATTGTGTTGCGCTATGAGTAAATGGCGGATTTGCAATAGTTGGTTTGCCTGGTGAGCGGCGAGCTGGTTGGCATATTGCAACGCCTCCATTTGCCCTTGTGCGGTTTGGGTGCGTTGTTGCAGGATTTGCAATTGAGCGGCATCGAGCGGAATCTGTTGCGAGTGATGATCAAGGCCACGCAGTACTGCATCATTCGCGCTCTTTTGTGCATCGGTACTGGCATCCTGTCCCTGTTTTAATATACTCCAAGCTGATTCGGTGCAATTGCCATCCAGATTGAAACAGGGTGAACTGCGGTAGTAATTCACATTACGGAATCGTTGCAAGTAACCGTCCAGTCCGCCGTATTGCTGGCCGTAATAGCGGATGGTATTGGTCATATGCATGAGCTTGTTCATCGTATATTGCGCCTGCGCCCAGAGATACGCCGGAGGTGCTAGCGTATTGCGGATCATGTTTTCGTATTGCTGCAACTGTGTCTGATACTGTTGTATCTGCTTTAACGTCTGCGATACATTTTCAATCGCGGCAACCGTGGTTTGCTGGATATTGGCTGCATCGATAACGGGGATGCCGCCAGCATTGGCGTTAGCGCTAAACATTGCAATTAGAATTGAAGCGATTCCTGCTATCTTTCTCCAGTACGTGAATGGATTGAAATGCCATCTGATGTTTGTCATGGGTGATTACTCCTTGCATAGTCAAATGATTGGTAAGGTTTGTTGAACACCATGTCCTTGGTCACGATGATGTTGAACCGATACCCCGGCCTGATTTCTAGCGTTGGTGAGATATTCATGTTTTTGCGGATGAGATTGGCAGTGACCAGTCCCAATTGCTGGCCGAGCGACTGACTCATGATGCTGCCTGCATTTTGCCGTCCGAATGCACCGCCTGAATCGCGTTGACTGTAGGCTGTACCGGCGACAATCGCAGACATGATCAGCGCTGAACCGAAGATACGCAGATAATGATTGTTCACCTGATCCTTGAACCCGGCATAACCGATACCGTCGGCGCCCGGCATAGCACCAATATCCATCGTCTTGCCATCCGGAAAGATAATCCGCTGCCAGGCTACAAGTACGCGGGCTTGACCGAACTCGACTTCACTGGAATACGTGCCGACCAAGCGAGAACCTTGCGGAATCAAACGGTATTTGCCAACCGGCGAGTCATAAATATGCTGACTGACCTGCGCCATGATCTGTCCGGGCAATTCAGGGTGATACCGGATATCAGCGTTGCCGGCATCCTAAAGCCAGTTTGCAGGATATAAGGCGATTGCGGTTTTAACGTCGCTGTCCAGTTTTAACGTTCATCACCATTGGCTGAATCAAAACGCGAGTAGTCATTCGCATTGCTGGTTACCGGATCGTCCAACAGCATCGGTGCTGTATCGTCGTCATAGTCATCACCAATGCCAGCGCCGGTTCCCAGACCGCCTTGTCCTTGCCGTAGATGCGTAAGGCGTGCGCTGATGCCAGCAGTTGGATCTTCACGCAGATTCGCATCGATTTGCTGGCGTGTTTCTGTGCATCTACCGAAGGGCGTGCTCACTCGCGTGAAGGTGAACTACCGGTACTGGTGCCTGGCGGTGTATTGGCGGTGCAAGCTGTACTTTGGGTGCAATTACATTGACGCTGGTTTTGGCTTTGATCGCTTCTTCAAGCTGTTGGCGTTTGAGCAGACGGATATGTTCAAGTTCGGCATCGTGCGAAGTATTGGAATGATCCAGTGGTGGTGGCGCGGGCGGCAAAATCGATCGACGGCCGCTCGATGATAATTCCATCAAGCAGTGAAATTGTCTGCGGTTCATCACTGACCTCGGGTTGCAACGGTTCAATGATTCCACCTAGATAATCCTTGGCAATGAGGTTCGCAAAGTTACTGCTCGGATCAGCGTCATGATCATGCTCATGCACCGGATAAGTTATTCCGGTCGGTTGCGCGATTCATCGCCACAATGCCCATGAGCAACATAAAAATCAGCATGATGGCGCCAAAGATATACAGCGGCAGATTGTTGACGCGGCGCACGCCAACAGTTTTAAAACAATGGGCGATGTATCCGGCGATAACAGCTTATCCGTGGCCATCTTCAATCCTCCAGTTGCCTGCGCACCCACAAACCAGCAGGTTTGATCTGTCCGGACTGGACAATAAATGCGCGCGTGTCAGCCGCTGATCTTCAATCAGGATGCTGACATGATATAAATCATCCGATTGATCGATGATGTAACCGAGTGTCAGGCCGTGATTCTGGGCACTTTCCTCACGGACTGGAACATTGTTACTATTCTCGGTGTTTTTCTGGTGATTGGATTATAGTAAAGGAATTTGCCGGGCTGACGTTTTCGAGAACAGCAAACCCATCACTGCACCCAACTTGTCAATCCAACGCCTGGCCAAATGGATCGTTGGCGTTATGGCGTAAATTAAACTGTGTTGATGCTGCAGGATAAAGCCGTCGAATTTGATCTGCCGCCACATCGTCAGCCATGACTTTGCTGTACCTGATCGAATGCCGGTGGCGGATTCTGGATAAAACTGCCATGGGGTTGATTCATTGCACAACCGCCCAGCGGCAGTAAAATAACTGCAAAAATCAGAACAGGTTTATTGATAAAGCAGCAATTGGTTTTAAAAGTTTGGCATCGTGAGTGACATGATCAATTCCCCCGTGTAATCGTGATGCGGTTTGATTGCTGCCGACACCGGCCACCAGGATTGCCTTGTCAAATACTGCATCGACGATATAACTGATCACCCTGCAGGCGGTAATTGATCATGACGGTATCATCCTTTTTGAACAGGCCGCGGCTTCGCGGTTTAACAGTAATAACGTCGGTGCTTCATTGCCATGACTTTGGGCATCTGGATAATGGTTTTCTGACCATCGTTATACACGCGCACCGGTTTCCAGACGGCTTGCCGGAAACCGAATATACAAAATCGAGATTGCCGGTATTCTCCTGTTTCAGGTATTACGCGCGATTGCGGATTTCCAGCGCGCGGTTTCCTGCGACTTTATCGCATCCCATTTGGCAAGCGCATCTTCAGGATAAATGGAAACCGACTCTGGGCATGAATTCACGCCGGTGTGACGTAACCGTATATGTGCAGGTTCTGCGGTTAGTCGTCACAACGAGTGATGTTTCCAGCCCACATCCATCAGCTTGACGATCAAATGCTGCACTTCATTGGCGCCCGGTAATGGCAGGTTCAATGAGCCATCTTGCCTGATCCTTGAATGGATGAATTGTTACCTGTTCTTGGTGTAATTTCAATATCGCACACCTGCAGTACCGCACAGACAATACTCGGTTGTTGCGCACCAGACAGGAAACGGATTGAACCGTCAGTACCTGCAACCGGTTTGATACCCTGTGCGCTGTTCGCTTGCCACTTCTTCGCCATTGCGATGGCTTCGCGTTCCTGCTGAGTCAATTGCGGATTCTTGCCGCTGAAATAGGCTTCTGTCAGGTTGCTGGCGGAAAACGGAGAGTAACACCTGTAATGGTAAAAAAATGGTGGCTAAAGTGAATATACGTTTTTTATGATTGAACCTCATTGATTGCCGTGACCAGGGAGAAATCCTGGATGTAAATGCCAGCAGGTTGTTGCGGATTTGTTCTTCGGTGGTACTTTTTGTGTCGGTGGCGGTGATAGACTCGTAACAATGCACGCATTTTGAATGGTGCTTCCAGTTGATGTCCTTGCCGGTCATAGACTTTCTCGAAACCAATCCACCTGCCAGGTTTCAGGTGACTGTGGAATCACGGAGATGATTTCAACACTCACCGTTTGTGTTTCAGCCCGTTTGAATGGACTGCTGGATTCAGTTGCCGTTAAACCATTCATTGGCTTTGGCCATTGCGGATCGTTGGTTTGAGCATCGCATATGCCCTGAAGATGGCTTTACGCTGCAATGCGATATCCGGTGTGACCGTTCTGACATCGTTAATAAATGATGCAAATTGAGGCATGCACGACACGTTGATCGGCAACCGCTGCGACATCAGCACGCGACACCCTCGCTTCACCGAGTTTGTTGACCTGCACAACATGCGGGATGAACGGATTGGCTGCCGATATAAATCATGCCACCAACACCGGCCAGCGCAATCATCAAACACAGAATGGCGAGCACCTGCCATGTTGCGTGATGACTGGACAGAGCGCATATGATCGTTCCAGGTGCGCCGGGCAGAGAATACGGATTCTCCGATTCACCTGTACGGCGTCGCCTTCGATGGAAAGGATGATGTATTCATCGTCCTTGGGCATCGGTTCTCCAGATTTACCGGTCAGACCGAAACGGCGTTTTTGATTTTTTCGGTTAAATCACTGATGGTACTCGTAAGCCACTCCATAATCCGATAGTTTGAGTCCTTTCATTGCCAGCCACTTTGATTCACCCAGCCATCACCGTATTTGGCGCAAGGTTTCTAATCGTGGCAATCCCGATTCCTTCCGGTCGAACCGACAAATGCGAGTGCCAGTGGGCCAGTGCAGTTCGTACAAAGCGCCTGCCGTTTTCCGATACGGTGTAGTAATGCTGTTTGGGTACGGCGGTCGCCAGAGTCAATCTGGCGGGTATTCAATCCCATGCGCCGGTACAGTGCTGCGGCTTCTTCATCGCGTGCGAATACGTTGGGCAGGAAGATTTTGGTGGCAGTCAGTTCACGACAATGACATCGAGTATGCCGCTGTTGGCGGCATCCGATAATAAACTTCTGTGTTGCCATCAATACCAGGCAATTGTTCTTGCGCACATCACCTTGAGAGCCCATTCCTGGATTTTAGCGCGAAATACCGGGTGACCGAGAAGGCATAAGCCACGCTTCATCAAGCAGAATGGCGGCAGGCTGACCGTGTAGACTTCGCTCAATTCTGCTGCGAAACGAATCCCAGCAATGTCGGCAGTGCATATTTCTCACCGAGGTTCATGAGTTCCTCGATCTCAAGCGTGAAACTGGATAAATGCAGTCTCCGTCTTCCTCGGCATCGAGCAAATGGCTCATCATGCCGTCAATCGTGTATTGCTTAAGTGCTTCGCGTATGGCTTCATCCCCATGGATCGTCACCAGAAAGTCCGACAAGTAATGTGAGAACCGCTCTGATCATGTTCGTAATTTGCGGACGATTTCGTTACGCTGTTGCGGTGACACGGTAATACCACGTTTAATTCCACCATGGTGCAAATCCGCATTCCAACGCCCAGGCGCGATCTCCCTTGGGTCGAGAAACTGCAGCGGACAAAACGCGAGTGCTTCATCGTCACCGGCGACAGTGAAATGCTGTCCGCCAGCGGCACAGTTAGCGCGGATACATCGACGGTCCCTTATCAAAGCAATAAACCGACATGTTTTTGTAGCGAAGTTGTGCTGCTACGAGTGCCAGGTGCGTAGACTTACCGCACCGGTCGGGCCGAACATGAACGTGTGGCCTAGATCGCGTACATGCAGGTTCAGCCTGAATGGGGTAGCACCCTGTGTAACACAATGCATCAATGGTGGCGAATTCGGTGGATACATCGGACACGGCACCTGGGATTTTCCTGTCCAGATAGTATTGACCGGTAACAGATCGGCGAGATTCATCGTATTGATCCATGGAGCGGCGCATTCGCAACGCCATGCCCAGGTAGACTGCCGAGATACGCTTCCATGTGGTGTATTGATGGTTTCAAATCCTTGCGGCAAAGCCTAAATGGTTGATGGCTTTTTCCACCTTGGGGAAATTGCGGCATCTTCCAATGCTACGCGGTCTTCCATCATTAAAAACCACGACACTGGTATAGTAACCTGCGCCACAAAACCACTGTTGGTCTCCGCTATCGCCGATTGCGCATCTTCAGTGCGGTCATATTGAGTGCATCTTCATCGACATGACTGCTTTGCAAATTGAAGACCTGATCGAAACCGCGTATCTTTTGTTTCCATTTCTTGCGGTATTGATCCAGGTGTGCAACCGCCTCATGCGTATCCATAAAAATGTAGCGTGACGACCAGCGGTAAACACCGGGTAGTTCTGAGAGGATATTGAGCATACCGGGCGTTGATTCCAGCGGAAACCCTTCAATCGATACCGTCTGAATAAAGTTACGACCGACTTTGGGTACAACACCGCCCCACATTTCCTGTCCACCCAGGATGGTATCGAGATACATCGGATTGGAAGGTAGTGCCATCGGTTGATCATTGCCGGTAATGCACAGTTGCAGCCACGACAGGAAATCATCAAGTGTAGTGGTCGTACTATCTTCGTTGTCCTGTTGTCTGCTTTTTAAGCGTGTCAATTCAAACGTGGACGACAAACGTGATTCAAGGTTGGCGCATTCGCGCTCGAAGTATTGCAGCAGACTGTTGGTGCGCGCTTTCTGATTTAAGTCCGCAGTATCGTCATCAAACATGAGTTCGACAAACTTGCGCTGTGCGAGCATCGGTGGCAGGAATGTCAATGTGACGACAAAACAGCTTTCATACAACTCACCGATACGTTCAAACAATTCGCGGCGTTCCTGGTCAATTGCTGCCGTTACCGGATCGGGATAATTTGACAATCCTTTGTCCGAATACCCGAGTGCGGGTTTACGAATAGCATCCACATGGATCATCCAACCGTTACCCAAACGTGATAACGCCTGATTGATGTGTAATGACACCTGTTCGCGCTCCACATCCGTGCTGCTCGCGGTATCAGCACCACAGAATTGCCAGGCCGCCATCAATGCGCCATTCTTGCCGACGATGATGCCGTCTTCAACAACGGCAGCATACACGAGCAGATCGGCAAAGCCGGTATCTTTGGATCGATATCGGTCAAGTTTAAATGCCTGTTCCGTTTTACGGATGCGCATAAACAGCATCAACAGCAGTAACGCACCCAGTACAGCAATCAGTATGGTTATCGCGGTAATCATTGGAACTGCTTTTCCATATGCGGCGGATTGATGGTAAACGGCGTACTTCTGGCCGGATAATATTTTTTGTAGCGCAGCTGGCGCAGATACACATGCCGTAATTGCGGATCGTGTTTGGCCATCAGACGAAGTGCAAACAACGCGAAGATCCACAATGCAATGCCGAATAACGTGGTCTTGATTTCCATTGCTGCAAAGATGGATGTGGCTGCAATCAGGATCGAGAACATCACCAGTTCCCGGTCACCGCCCATGAACAGATTTGGACGGTTGCCCGATTGTCTGATCGGTATGGTTCGTAACGCCATGTCATGCCTCCTGGATACAGGAATTCATCACTGCCTGATAAAGTTCAGGCGACTTTTATTGCTACACTTATGAGCTGCTTTGCTGTTTAGTTTGTTTGCTGCTTTGTTTCTGGCGCTGTTTCCGGTTCGTTGGTCGTGCTCATTTCTGTTATAGCATCAACTGGAATCACCGCTCCCTGGAACAGATTGGTCATGATATTGTTGGCACCCACCAATAACGCCATTACCAGTACGATAAAAATCAGTGTGCGGAAGAATGCGTTTAATTCACCGCCAAAGATTAAAATGCCACCGGCAACAACAATGCCGACAATGGATAGGGTAAATGCAACCGGGCCGGTTACGGAATTGCGCAGATTTACCAGCCAGGATTCATACGGCAATGCGCCACCGGCGCCAACCGCTGCCAGGGCATTGTTTGCAAACAGAAGCAAACCCAGAAACATGAGAGTCAACAGTGTGTAAAACAAAAAGATGTTATGGTTGTTCTGATTCAGCTTCATAATCGACTCCTCAAACAGTATTACAATCGCCAGGTCTGGTAATTGCCGCGTTTAAAACCGTAGACTTCGAGTATTTCGTGCACCTGCCTGCCATGTTTGGTACGTGCGATATGGATCACTACATCCACCGCTTCAGCGATCAGCGGTTTGATTTCAGCCGGTGCGTGGTTATTGCGTGATATGAGCGATTCCAGACGTGTCAGTCCGGACAGTGCATCATTCGCATGCAACGTGGCGGCACCACCTTCATGGCCGGTGTTCCAGGCATCGAGCAGATCAAGCGCTTCAGCGCCTCTGACTTCACCAACGAGTATGCGGTCGGGACGCATGCGCAGCGTTGTTTTGAGCAACTGCGTCATATCAACATCGAGGGTGGTGTGATACTGCACAAAATTCTGAGCGGCGCATTGAATCTCGCCAGTGTCTTCCAGAATAAAAATACGCTCATCTGGATCGTTGAGTACCATCTCAAAAATGATCGCGTTGATCAGTGTTGTCTTGCCTGAACCCGTACCGCCAATCACCAGAATATTGCGATGTTCGTGAACAGCTTGTTTGATGACATTGCAGTGTCTGGGGGATAGCACGCCGTTTTCGACATATTGATCCAGTGTAAAAATGGCAACCGCTTTTTTACGGATAGCGAAAGTCGGGGAGGTAACGACCGGTGGCAATTGACCGGCAAAACGGGAATTGTCGAGTGGAAATTCGCCTTCGATGATTGGATTAAACCGGGTGACTTCCTTACCGTGATATCCGGCAACCGTTTTGATAACCGCTTCAGCTTGTGCAGCTTGTAGGTTGCCGATACAGGTGATCTTTTGACCGAGTTTCTCCTGCCAGATACGACCGTCGGCATTGACCATGATTTCCACCGTATCCGGGTCTTGCA
The DNA here is from genome assembly GCA_031316255.1 of Nitrosomonas sp. Classification (NCBI taxonomy): domain Bacteria; kingdom Pseudomonadati; phylum Pseudomonadota; class Betaproteobacteria; order Nitrosomonadales; family Nitrosomonadaceae; genus Nitrosomonas; species Nitrosomonas sp. Next base: position 30,430 of record JALDQW010000001.1, read on the forward strand.
AGGCGAATACTATATCGCGGGCGTCGCGTTCAAGCTTGCGTTTGGCGCGTTCCTTGACCGACATCGCTGACATAGTCGACGTTGGTGCAGTTTGAGGATCGGGTAACGGTGATGCTGATGTGTTTTGCATTGTCATATTCACACCATACGGTACAGATTGAATATAACAATATAACGAAATTAAAATTTGCGCAAGACTTTTTTAAATTTTTTGTTATTTCCTGATTTTTATTTTTGGACTTTATTTTTTATTCTAATTATTGCTTTGATTTTGAATCTGCCCTGCTCTTTTTGGCTTCTTTGGTCAGAAGCGCACGATTCTTTTTATCCCACTGATCAACCTGATACGCCTCATATTCACTCAACACGCCGCCTTTCCAGACAAAGCCTTTTGGTAATTTGCCGGGTTTGCGTTTGGCGAGCACTTCAAGATCGGCAAGCTCCATATCGGAACTGTCGAGCAGCATCGGCAGCGGGGTTTCTAGTGCTTCGGCAATCGCTTCGATGATTCTGAGCGAGGGATTGGCTTTGTCATTGGTCAGGTCGGTGAAGAAGGCAATCGATACGCCTGCTTTCTTGGCCAATTCCGACTTGGTCATGCCTTTTTCATCGAGGATACGTAAAATATTTGTGATCAGAGTCAAGTTATACATATAATAACCGCGCTATTTTTGTGGTTTAAGCCGCTTAAAGTGCATTTGTCATTGTTTTAAGGCTTTAATGCTGCTATTTTAAACCAGCAAACACCAAAAGAAGAGCATAAAAAAAGCAGCCAGAAAATAAAGAGAACAAGTTAAGCAGGAATATAGAATTTTCAAACAATGCTATCAGGGAGGGAATGGCAATGTTCTACGATATAATTTCGTTATACAAGAAATGCAGTCAGTAATGATTGACTGATGCATTTTCAATCGTACATGATTCCAATGGTATTTACTGTCTTGCCAAAGGGATTAAATGTGCATCAAAAGCATTCGCAGCATAATAAAAATACAACTAAAAATATAAGCAGATATCTTATGTCAGACAAGAAAAGAGGGGCTCCTAAAAAAACTATACTAACAGCAGACCCAGCACAACCAACGATACCAACAGGCGCAACTGAAATCGATGTTAATCTGATTATTGAAGACATTCATCAACCGAGAAAGGAGTTTAATCAGGATACACTGCGCGAATTGACGGAAACCGTAAAATTACGCGGCGTGAAATCACCGATATCGGTGCGTCCCAATCCGGATAAACCGGGTACCTATATTATCAATCATGGCGCCCGACGCTATCGGGCCAGTATCAATGCCGGATTGAAAACCATACCGGCATTTATCGATACCGATTACAGCGAAGCAGATCAGGTCATTGAGAATCTGCAGCGGGATAATCTGACATCAAGAGAAATTGCCGATTTTATCGGACGACAACTGGCTGCCGGTAAGACCAAGTCTGATATTGCAAGGCAGCTTGGTAAAACCAATCCGTATATCACCACACATGCAGCATTGCTCGATTTGCCTGATCCTATCGATGAAGTCTACCGGTCAGGTCGTTGCACCGATGTGACAGCCATCTATGATTTGACCAGATACTACAAGGTCAGCAAAGAGGAAGTCATCAACTGGATAAACATAAGTGCACCGGAGGAAATATCCCGGCTGGACGTGAAACACTTCGGAAAATTCCTGGAGCAGAAAAAACAAAAAGGCGCCATCGATTCGGATGAACAAACACAACAGGCTGAAGAAAAAAACGATGCCATGGCCGATCAGCAAAAGCCAAACCAAAAAAGTGCACAGATTACCCTGCTCGATTCGATCTATCATCTGATCAAGAAAGACAAGCGCAGCCCAAAAGATTTAGTGCGTGAGTTACCCAAAGATGACCAGAAACTGCTGACAACCAAGGTTAAAGATTATTTTGAGGAAGGCAGGAACTGTTCGAATATGATTCAATACACCATCAATGCATTGCAGGACGGGCGCTTCTCTGCCAAAGGCAGTGGTGCATTGCAATTGATCGCTTTTTTATATGGCGCAGAGAGATCAACAAACTTTGATCTGTTCAAAATCCTTGACGAACTTGCCAATCAGGAAGCAAGTTAAAAAACTTATTCATGAGCTCATCCCCAAATCAATCAAAGAACAGAAAATAAAAAATGACAGCACGTAAACTTCGCATGATTGTAATGAACGGCCAGAAAATCATTCAAGCTCTGATCAATAATGAATGGGAAACAACCGGAACCATCAAAAAAGCGGAAGAAGGCATTAAGCCCGGAATTTACAATATTTACCTGGCCAAAATGCCTGAAAACAACAAGCAATATGAAGGCAAGATTTTATACATCGACAAGGAAAACGAAGTTTTTTACCAGCAAAGCGGGAAAGATTTTATTGTGTATCAATTAAATGCAATCAATGGCAAGCCTGTTGCCGGGAAGGATGTGGTTGTTGAATATGATGGGGAGAAAGTGCATTTGGTCCAGATCAATATACTTAAAAACAAAAAAGCGTTAAAAATTTAGTCTTGGATTCAAGTAATAAGTGCAATTATTTACACGGCAAGTAAATCAACTTACCGCCCCCCAAAAAAACTCTCCGGCAAGAAGCCTGTGATTTATCATTTCACATGGACCTTTTTCAATGTTATTTTCCAGCCAACCTAGGTTAGGTTTACATGCTAATTGATAACTTAAACAACAGACCCATGGAATCAAGTCGCAATATCAGATCTTTTCAAACCGGGTTGATGAAAAATCACTAAGTGCGAACACCTACATACCACTCTTTCGATCAGAAATAAGCGTTTATTTTAATCTTTCTGATCGACTCAAACATCGTGAATTCGGTTATTTTCTAATATCATGGGTTACAGACACCCAATGAATGGAATAGCTAAGTATTCTTTTGCGTCGCATTTACTTCGTTAACACACCACCTACAGTTATTTATAAATATTTAATTGAATACAGATCAATAACTGTAGTAGTATTTGCAGAATAGTTATCAAATAACTGCAAATATACGATATGAATATAGTTCTAACAAACTGTTCTAATAGAAAAAAAGGAACGACCACACCAAAATTAACCATAAATAGCATTATTCCAGGCCCGGTAGATTATGTATCAGAGCAATGGCTTAGTTTATTAAAAAAAACATCTCCGGCGAATCATGCTAGAGAAGTATATTGCGGCAGAAGTTATCGGGAAGCTGAAGCAAGTGCATCCATTCTTAATTGTCCACTATATGTGGTTTCTGCAGGTCTTGGCATTGTCAATTCTGATCATTTGATACCTGTGTATAACTTAACGACAATATCAGGAACAACCGGCTCAATTCTTACTAAAATTACAGATGATCCTTCTTCAAAAGCGTGGTGGTCAAGAATAACAAGAGAAAATCCGTTTGGTTCTTCTCTTGGTGACATTCTTGCGCAGTATTCAGGAGGGCTAGTTTTAGTTGCTTTGCCACGTCAATACATTGAACTCCTACAAGAAGAATTGATGAATTTAACAACCAAACAACAGAAGAAATTACGTTTTTTTGGAAAATCATCAACCGGATTACCTGATTCTCTTATTGAGAATTGGATGCCCTACGATGACAGATTAGACAGTGTAGGATTTTCTTTCAGTGGAACACAAACTGATTTTGCTCAACGCGCGCTTCGTCATTTTGTAACTGAGATACTTGGCCAACACGAGAATGAAGACGCATATATACACCGATCTTTAGTCTTGAACTTTCTATCTCCGATAACCAGAAAAAAATCTCCCAAACGCCAGCGCACTGATGACAATGGAATCCATAAAGCAATTTTTGAGAACTGGGAAAATGGAAAAGGACAATCATCTAAGTTATTGCGAATTATTCGACGCGAATTAGGAATTGCTTGTGAGCAAACGCGCTTTCGAAATATCTATTACTCTGTTAAGAAAATGATGGAGAATACACCATGAAGAGACAGAACAATAAAAATGAAATAGTAGTTCGTGCTCTACGAACTCACCAGGGCAATGGAATTGAGGTTTTCGCATTTTTTACCTATGGCTCAGAAATAACAAAAATTGCTGATATAACCCGCATTACTCGTGATAACGGTGATGAACTAAAAGGTTTTCAACGGAATGAGATTAAGAATCACGTCAAATCAATTATTAATTATTTAAATAGCGAAAAAGTGCTTTTCCCAAATGCAATTATACTTGCGCTCGGAAAAGGTGTGGAGTTCCGACAATCAAGAGGCCCAACTCCAGCTAATCTCATGGACGTAGCTCAAAGTGGCAATCTAACTATACCAATCCTCCCAGAAGGACGAAGAGTTGCTTGGATTGTTGATGGTCAACAACGCTCTCTAGCACTATCCAAGGCAAAAAGTAATCGTATCCCAGTTCCCGTAATCGCTTTTATCTCTCCAGATATTGAAACTCAGCGCGAACAATTCATATTAGTCAATAAAGCAAAGCCACTACCAACGCGATTAATCAATGAACTTTTGCCCGAAGTAGATGCATTACTTCCCCGAGATCTCGCAAGTCGGAAACTACCTAGCGAATTATGTAACTTACTTAACAAAGACCCAAAATCTCCCTTTTACCAACTTATTCGCCGCGAATCAAACGCTCATAGTGAGCATGGTGTTGTAGTTGACAGTGCTATTTTGGATAGCATCAAAAGAAATCTTCGCTCTCCCATGGGTGCATTAAGCCAATATAAGAATTCTTTTTATTCAGATCCCGATGCTATGTATCAAACACTACTTATGTACTGGTCAACTGTGCGAGATACTTTTCATGAAGCGTGGGGTAAACCACCAACTGAGAGTCGTCTTATGCACTCAGCAGGAATTAAGGTAATGGGGGCTTTAATGGATCAAATCATGCTACGCGCCGATTCAACATCTCACCCCGAAGCAGAGATCCGCACTTCACTTGCCCGTCTAGTTCCCCACTGTAGATGGACTGAAGGGATTTGGGAAGAACTTAACTGGCGCTGGAACGAAATTCAAAGTACTACTCAACATATTTCACGCTTAAGTGAGTATTTAATACGTCTCGACAGAGAACTGTCAAGGCCAACAAGATGAAATTCATATTTAGTGATAGCTTGGATATGGTCGATCCAGCCTTCAATTTTATTGAGGATCGATACGCACCTAATCGTTACCCCTATTGGGACGATGTCTATCCTCATGAACTTTTTGGAACCCCACCTTATGACGGCATGCTTGTCTCCAAAGCAATCGTGGGAGACTACCGAGTCAAAGGAAAATACAATGAATCTCAAGCAATGCGTTTTTACCGTGTAGGAGCACGTGAGTATTTGCGCCTTAATAAACCTAAATATGACACGATGCCTATCTTTGGTGACTGTGGGGCATTTTCATATGCGCAAGCCGAAATTCCTCCATATTCACCAGAAGAAATAGTTGAGTTCTACAATTCCTGTAACTTTACACACGGTTGCTCAGTTGATCACATCATCTTTGATTATTCTGAAAATTATATTGGCCTTGAAGGCGGATCTGAGGATGCTAAACTAAGGTTTGATATTACATTAGAAAATGCAAACACATTTTTAAAAGCCCATCGTGCTCAACAAAGCCAATTCGTCCCACTTGGGGTTATTCAGGGGTGGTCTCCAGGTAGTATTGCTGAAGCATCGCGTCAACTCTGTGCGATGGGATATGATTATCTGGCCGTAGGAGGACTGGTTCCCCTGAATACATCACAAATCCATAAGATTGTTCAGTCAATTCGAGATTCAGTACCCCAAAGCACTCGCCTCCACCTTCTCGGTTTTGCGAAGGCAGACGTAATTGCAGAATTTATTCCCTACAACATCACGAGTTTTGATACAACATCCCCTCTAATACGTGCCTTCAAGGATGAAAAGAAGAATTACTATATTTTAAATGGATTAGGGGAATTAGATTATTCTACCGCTATTCGCGTTCCTCAGGCCACAGAAAACACTCGTCTCCAGAGAGCTGTGAAGGAGGGCAAAATTAATCAAGAGGAGTTACAGATTCTTGAAGCAAAATCTTTGACAATGTTACGAGCTTTTGATCGTGGACATGTTTCAATTAATGAAACTCTAGAAGCCGTGATTTCTTACAATATATTTCTCGAATCATCTTTTCACGATAACACTACAGAGCGTGAAAAACTGGCAAAGAAATTGGAGCCACTTTACCGCAATACACTCGAAGCCCAAGGGTGGAAAGACTGTAAATGCCCAATCTGCAAACAAATAGGGATCGAAGTGATTATTTTTAGAGGTAGTAATCGCAATCGTCGTAGAGGCATGCACAATCTTTTTGTATATCACAAACGCATTCAGCAACTGCAATAAATAAAAAGGATTATCGATGTCTAAACTCACTTTCTCGGCTATTCGCGCTCCTCAAAGTACTGAGCACATAGTAATGTGTTTCACGGCAACTGCGTTGGAAATCAACACTTTCGCTACAATTGAGAGAATCGCCCGAGATAGCGAAGGACACTTAAGCGGATTCCAGCGCCCCCAAATTGCATCTCACATTCAGGAGATTAAGGATTATCTGACGCGGGATGACGCAGTATTGCCCAACCCAATTGTCGTGGCTTTCACAGATAATGTAGAAGTCCAAGAAATGAACGATCATATTGTACAAATTACTATTAATGTCGAAAACGGCCCTCCAGGGTTGGTCGTAGATGGACAGCAACGCTTGTCAGCTTTTAAGCTGATCCCTGACAAAAACTTTAAGATCTTTGTCTCCGCATTATTATGCAAAAACGATGCAGAATTACGTCGTCAGTTTGTGCTGATAAACAATACACGGCCTTTACCAAAATCATTAATTTATGAACTTTTACCCACTGTAGAAGGACTTCCACACCGTTTTTCATCACGTTCTTTCGCTGCAGACCTTACTTCTCGCCTCAATTATGATTCGTCATCATCTCTAAAAGGAATGATTCGCCAACATACCAACCCCAGTGGGATTATTAGTGATACCGCTATCCAGAAAGTCGTCATGAACTCACTTCACGATGGAATTTTACGAGAATTTATACGTAGTCCTGAAGGTGCTGAAAAGAGCTTCCGAATCATATCGGAATTCTATAGAGCAGTCAGTCTTGTTTTTAAAGATGCTTGGGATGGACATAAACCAAAAACCTCGAGACTTGTTCATGGTGCCGGTATTGTTGCAATGGGCTACGTAATGGAACTACTTGCTCTCAACCTTGGTTCGCGAACATGGGAAGACTTCCAGAAAGGATTGGCACCAATCGTTGAAAAAACAGCCTGGACTAGTGGTATATGGAATTTTGGACAAGGTGATCAGAGAGCTTGGAATTCAATCCAGAATACACCTAGCGATGCTTCTGCCCTCGCGCATTACTTAATGCGAATAATGCGTGATTCACTAAGAACACGATGATCTTTCCACATCAACAAAACATAAGACTATCTAGTACACCCTTAACAATACTCGCGGTGCCTTTCCCTGTCGGCATAATTATGTCGCGTTCTTTACGGGAATCCTTAACGCAATAATAAGCTTGATGTTTACTGCTTTTCCAGGCAAATACGAACAAATCTGCATTCTTCGCAAGTGAAACCAGACGATCAGTTGCAACACCGTCATTGTTTGTCTCAACTCGAACTCCCGGAAAGTATTTTTGCAAGATAAGCTTAGCACGTTGACCTGCGCCTTCCGTAAGAGTGTAAATACCAATTAACCCCGTAAACTCAGTCGACATAGCATGCTTATGGCTATCAATTTCATTGTCACTAGGCGGCGGTAACGATTCGAGAATATTGACGCAACCGTAGTCCTTTGCAAGAAACTCAAGGACATCTCGCTGTGTTGCAGTTACTCGATGGGGAAATGAACTAACTATAGAAAGTACTTTCGAAAAAAACTGCAAGCGCAATTTGCCGCCATCTTGAGCCGGATACAATACTAAAAGTTCGGATGCATTAAGTGCCCAATCAAGATGAATCGGGGAGTTATTCGCTGAAATGATTTCGCATAAATCCTCAATGCTCTCTTGATACACTGGAAGCTCTGGCCCTGTAGCAAATAGTGCAAGGACGAGTGACGAAACAATCTCGAGTTCATCTGGAGAAAGTGCGCCACTCCATCCGAGACTTTTAATGAGGTTTACATAGATCGGTGTAAACGCCCGACAAGCTTGGTTTTGTCTCTCAATGAAAAACTCAACAAGATATGAGAATGTCTGGCGATAAATTTCCTCTTGTTCTCCACTTGCATTACCGATTAGTTGCGCTAATTTGTTACATCGATCATTGTCGTTGCAATAGTCATCAATACTCCATTTGGTAACATTCTCTTCGAGAACGGCAATTGCCGAAGTTAATGTCATGCCATTCGCTACTTCTTGAGCCCAACCAATCCAACCCGAATCTATCTCTGATGAATTAGATGATTGAGCAATAGCCAGTCGAAGACTTTCAAAGCGTGAATGGTCCTTCGGAGTGAATCTAGCTAAAACATCTTCAGGTATAGCATCCAATGCATCGAGAACTTTTTGATTAACATCGATAGAATCTAACTCTGTAGCACAACGAAGCAATGCACTGTAAGCCCAGTACTGTGGAAGTAATTCAAAACAAAGTTGAGATGCAGTGACATAATCCTCATCTGCAATCGCCTGACGTGCACGTTCTAGAGGGGTTACCTCAATTTCTGTCGGTTTATCGTTCGCCTTTTCTTGTAATAAGCCAACCCAATGATCTATTAGATTACGACCCTCCGCACTTTCCGGATAAGCAGCAAGAACCGAATTACACTTTTTAACATTCGGTTCATCCTTTACCAACTCAAACAACAAAAAAGCCCTAAGGACAGTTGTATGGCGTATTCCCTTTCGATCTTTAAACAGCGAACCAAATGAACGGGAAATATTTTGTTTAAACCCAGCAATAATCTCGTCGACGTTAAGATTTGTTTCAATCGGTCTGATATACGTCTCATAAAGTGAATCAACCACATCAACTAACGTTTGTCTCGGAAGATCCAGATCAACAATGGAAGAAATCAATGATTGGCTTCTAGCTAATTCCTCCTTGCGACCTAATCCAGCAAGGAAACGCACTTCAAGATATTTCTTTTGCTCAGCATCTACACGACCTGAGTCAATCAACTCATCTAGAAATTCTTGAGCATGTTTAGCGTTCCCTGCTAACAATGCCAAATCAAAGTCGCGCCTTATTTTTCCAAAAGACCTTTGCGTCCTGTTCGGTATAGTTGGACGCCGAGAAAGAAGATCACGATACAGAGACAAAGACTGATCAATTTTTTGATAATTATTAGGTTCCACACTACTAAACCGTATAACGCGATTACCAAAACGTTCTTTTAATGCCAACTCTGGTTCACTGGTATCTGATAATTCCCAAGATTCACCACTGAAATCACTATAACTCGGCCCAATAAAACTATTAATTTCATCTATTAATTGACAAAACATTTGATCGTCGATGGCCATTCCATACCAGGCTATGGGGCCATTAGGGCCATATAATGGCAGTACTAATGGTCGATCAATTACTGGTGAGTTTATAAGTTTTATCCAAGGCATAACCCTGTCTAAATCTGCTATTGCAGTTTGACCAGATTCAATACTTTGCCATGACAGTTGGTTTTTTCCAGAAAAAAACCTTGTTAACCACTTCAACTCTTGGGGAGGGATAGTGATGCTCATAAGTCTTCAAGATAGATATTAAATTCTAACCGCGACTTTGCAATGTCTTCTGGATCAATAGAAAATTGAATCCATTCATCATTCATCTCAAGGCCGTTATAAGTAAGATTCATAGACCCAGTCAACAGGCTATTAGAAAGCAATATTCCTTTCGTATGTAATTGTTCTTGTAATTTAATTGTCAATTCACTTTCAAGGGCGAATTGTTCTGTCATATCTTTTAATTTATTAATAAAAGGTGTATTTGTTTCTGTGTCACGAGTAACCATTACCACTTGGCTTCCCCTCGCCATTAGTGCGAGCAATACATCTATCAAGCGAATTTCTCTTCTACTCCATTCGGGGTTCAACGTATCAAAATTGCCAGAACGATTATCAATTAGAACGACATTACTAATCCAAGGTGATACGATCCAAATTTTTTCTCCTGCACGTAGCATTTCACCCACAAACATCATTTGAAGCAATTCACGAAGTGCTGCTACTCCTGTATGCTGGCTCTTAAAAATACGACGATAAAGGACTTTCATTGCACTGCCTCAAGAAGTTCTATATCAACCTCCAGTAGGTCGTTTGTCTTCCTCATTCCTTGTAATTTTGCAAATGCTTTCAAATAACCAGAATCAATCGGATTTGTAATGAATGTATGAAGAGCTGAACCTAATTTGACGCGATTTACGTCAAGGCATGTCAAAGTGACTAATCGGCCTTGAACCAAAAACTCGATAGCCTTTTCCAACCAGTTATTGTCATTATCTACTGACACCAATTCACGATCATCTTTAATAGTATCTATAACTAATAGGCGTTCTATTGGTGGCAATTCGACAAACTGATTCCAAATTTGTAATGCGGATTGTCTAATCGCTCTGCCTCGGGGCCATAACAATCCACAAATGGCACTCATTCGCCAAGCCGATCTGTCCTGACCAGGTAAAATACCAATTTCATTAACAACGTGGTCAATATCTGCTGTTTGACTTAGCCAATAACAAAGCACTCTTGAATCAATTTCCAGACCTAATCGCGCCTCTTCCTCTTGCCATCGTTGAATAGCAGACGATAGATAATCATCAGATGCTGAACTCGCTCCGGGTCTTAAAATACGGTTTCCCATTGAAACTAAGAAACCGTGAAATGGTGAGAATCCATCATTTACTAGAGTTAGCCTTAATTTATGTACTGCTTTGGTTAATTGTTCATGGTTTGATATTTCCCTAACTTTCCTAACCATACTCCGCGTTTCGGAAACTGAATCATCGTTTGCCAGAAGATGAATCAACTTGGTCAATTGGTAGTCAATTAATTCGAATTCTCCCATCTCAAGCGAAACACGAACCATTGAAAAGAAGTGACGAGGGTCTTCTGCATATCGACGCATGAACTCTTCAACATGCCCGCACCCTCCAGGACTTTTCTCTGTAATCCATATTTCTTTAAAATTATTGAGAGGAGCAAAATGTCCATGAACTTCAGGCCCTCTGTCTAGATCGATTGATAGATCATCTAAATTGATAGTTGGACAAAGATCTCCTATAGTTTTCATCAGAGCAGAACCTAGAGTGCAATGATAGACATCTCGCAACCATGGTTCCCATTCTTCAGAAATAGGTTCCCAAAGATATCTCGCTAATTTTTCCAATTCCTTAAGAATGTCAGCGCGAGTAAGCAATTCATCAATATCCTGTCGTAAGCGATCTTGGCCCCAGGTTTCGGAACCCTCCTCGGTATCGATTACCTGAGACTGAAAAAGAATTGCTAAAACTTGAGATAGGTTAATATTGGCAGTTCCCGAAAGCACTGATTGAATTGCAACGGAAAGATCACTATTCGTCTCTATCGCCTCGTATGTAATTGCTGATAAAAAAACCTGTGCTAACCACTCACGCATGAATGGGCTACCTATATTGGCTAAGACTTTGCCACGCCATGTGGCATCAAAGTATCGAGTAGTTCTTAATGCACGCCACTTAGCAGAAGAACCTTCGGCAATGGAATAAAGACGATCTGGTAAGACTACCTGAAATACCACACCATCCGCATAGAACGCAGCACCAAGTGCAACTGACTCCTCCTCAAATGTAAAATCAAGATTTAATCTAATCTTTTCCCCAGGCCCAATCCCTACCTCAGTCGATGAACCCGTTGCGAAACGCCGTACTTCAATAGGTGCATGGCGGGAATGAGTAAAAAATCCCAATTGAGGAATGAGCGTATTCCACACACTACCACTAGGTGGCTTCAACCAAATTGCCTGACCGAACGGAACAAATTGAGAAACCCAATTAAGGTGAGCTTGAGAACTGTCTGCAATGTTTTCGGTAGGAGTGGAGGGTCTCAGAACCGTAGGCCTGAAAACAGGAACTTCGATTTTGGCACTACCCTTCCAGTAAGCATATTTTCCGAGTGGGATATATTGGCCAAAATCAGCGATTGCTAGGGTTGAATACGCTAGTCCGGAAAGAGCTTCTTGTGACGGAGAAATCCAATATCGCTCAGTACGATACCGAACCCCAAACCTTCTACTGACGCGTCCCGGCGCAAATTCGCGCAAAGCCGCAAAAACTGGCATTGCACCCTGATCTTCTTGATTACTTCGTGGAAGCTCGATTTTAACCTCTGCCAAATTAAGATCAGCGAATAAAGTCGCAGGAATAAAATCAGGCAATGGGTTATTGCGGATCTGGAAATCTTGCCCTAATTGACCTTTAAAACTCCACTCTGACGACAATCTGCGAAGTGCGGTTGGTATGACCATTGTCATAATTGGACGAGGGTATTCCCATAAAAGGGCAGAAATCTCATCACTTTGCATTTTCAAAGCAAAACGCAGATGAGTTTCAAGTTTTTTGGTACTGTTTTCTGACTCAAGGATGGACCTCAGTTCCTTTATTAACCGACTAACCCTATTATCTTTTGTGGGTTCCGACAAGTCTCTCCAAACGCTTCCCGATGAAGCATCCTGAAGTTTTTGCCCTAAATAGTCGATTGTAGAATAGACTGCTTGCATCCTTGTGATATATCGGTTAGAAAGTGGCAGCGTCCTCGCCGGCAATTCAGGATCGAAAAGTATATCGTAGCCCTGATAAGCGATTCTGTCGCGACCGTAATCTGACAATACAATTGCAGTCCACGGTCGCATTCCACGAGTACGACCAGCTCGGCCTTTACGCTGAAGGAATCCCGCCATTCCTCTAGGTGCCTTGTGTTGAACTACTGCTCCGACACTGGGATCATCAAACCCCACTTCTAACGCAGCAGTAGCCACTACGATATCTGCTCTTTGATCAACACCTCTATCTTGCGAACTGACGCGCTCGATAAATAATCGATTGCCGAGTTCATGCCCCAATCCCTCACACATTCGCCAATCCTGGCCATCTCGATATCGCGACAATGATATTCCAAGTCGCCGAAGTACTGCCAGTCCACCATTAGGAGCATTCCGCATATCAGGGTGTTGGTTACTGGCTCTACCTTCAGCACTGAGTAAATCAAAGTAAAGTCGGTTCGTCACATCAAGATCGTCAGTAAACACAAATGATCGTTGACCAAATAAACCTCCACTCACTGAGTCTTTTACACTTGCAGTCCTTGGGTCAAGACAACGCTGCAATAACATCGAAGTTTGAATGGTAGTAGATAGCAGAGCAGTACGCGAGACAGGATCACCTCTCAAGGCTATCATGTATTCAGCACCTTCTGATTCGATTTCATTGGTACGCGGCGAAATTTCTTCAACATTAGTCTCCCAAACGCCTGTCAGAGATGCGAAGAATGCCGGAGCCTCTCGCAATGTAGCTGAAAGCCCGACAAACCGTAAAGGTTGTTCAACCAAATGAGCCCAACGCCTCATCAAATAAGCAACTTGAGCCCCGTGCCTACCTTCATAAGTATGTACTTCGTCTAAAAGTACTAATTCAGGTGGTCTTTGTGCCTTTGCACCTATTCCAAATAGGTGATTCAGTGAGTTATCAGACAGACGCTGGTTCAGCATTTCGGTTGTCGTAAACAAAATGTCTGGTGGACATTGCTTAAGCGACTTTCGTGTCAACGGAAACACGTCTCCCTTAATATCCCACCCGCAGTCTTTACACTTCAGTCGCTCTTTGCCAAGGCTATAATCAGCTTCTTGCCAATGCATTTCACCATTACACATCACGCATTGCAGAGAAGGACAAATAAAGTTATTGCCAGTCTTTTTCCAGTTGCACCATCGAATGTCAACTGGGGTATCGCTGTATAGTGCACCAACTCGAACAGCAACATCTTTTAAAGATTTGGTTATACCAATCGATCGGCCAATAACCTCGCGTAGTTGATCTTTAAGGAGTTCTGAACGTGGATAAAGTGCAACCGTTTTTACCCAGGTTAATGCGTCCCCGCTGAGATGATGTCGAACAATCGAAGCAAGCGCGGGCAAATAGAACGCCAAAGTTTTTCCGCTACCGGTTCCAGAGCAAACAATTGTTGCTAATGCTGCCTTATTTTCTATACCTCGCAGAATCCTTTCCGCCGCCCTGACCTGAAATCCAGAAAGCAAAATATCTTTTTTACCTGTCTCAAGTATCGCTTTAATGCCAGTCAAGATCGACACATTATCAGCAACTAACTTTATTCGTTCCAAAATTTCATTTCGAGTAACATCCCGCTTAGGATATTGCCTACGACGTCGCTGAAAACGAAAGTCCGCAACCAACGTAGGAGCTTCCTGCCAACCATTTGGACTACGACCGTGTTTTGGAAACAATTGACGCAATCTTTGGAGAAGGCGAACAGTTTCCGCCATACGTGATCGATATCCAATCTCACTAGCAGGATTTTCAACCTCTACCAATAGCTTACATTTAAGAAGTGCAGTTATAACTTCGTCCGTGTCAAGAAACTCGTCAAACCCTGATTCAAGCGCCGAATCAATTAGCGGGGAAATAAGATCTGATAATTCATCACGCTGAAATAAACCATCAACAATACCCCATACTAATAGTTTGGATTCTTTTTGTTCGATGCAATCTAAAACGTTGGACAGGAAAGTTTGGCGTAATTCAGGCATGGTTAATTAAATTTGTTTAGCGCGGACTACATAATTCACTAGTGAGTTGTTACTACGCAACCAATCAATAACGTCGGGGGTAAGCATTTCGAGACTAGCACCGCCAGTCCCAATTGCTTGAAAGAATTTACTGACAGTACTTGGCACATCTTCCTGAAACTCTATTTGAGCTAATTGTTCAGATAGTTCCCTAAGATCTTTAAATTCTTCTGAATTACTCGGAATGTTTGAACGATATTCAATGAATTCTTTATACAGCGTTTTATACCTTTCTAAGGCCTTATTGTTTTCTGGAGTTGGTGCCAATTGTACACCACGCTGATTTGGTGGTAATCCGCCGAAAAAATTACTTGCGAAGAAAGCTCTCCAATCATTGACCTGTGCTTCACCAATTTTTGTTGTAACTACTTCCAACTTCTTTTTTAGGCTAGTCCACCGTATGCCCTTTAACGTATTTGATTTGGGTGCTTCTTGAAAACTCTTCAAGACATTTCTAACCGTTTCAACCGCAGAGTTAACATCAGACACTGTAGATAGTTTAACTCCTTGGCTGGATAGTAGTTGGGCATTCGATGCGAGTTGCTTTATTGGATTGGCCAGTTGATCAATTTCCTTTCGAAGTCCATCCAAAGTCATTGCTTCATCCACTCCTTCCCTTGCTTCTCGAACCTTCTTTAATCGATTCACTATCGCTCGAGCCTTAACTAGCATCACCATTTACTTTCCTCCTTCCTTCAAGATAAGTAAGTCTGCAATTAAGCAATCAAATGTCTCTGTCAATTCCTTTGCCTTTTCATTAGGACTGATTCCTTGATATTGCGACTCGAGAACCTGTGCATAGCTATCTGCTGCTCGCATGACTTTACTTGCGGCATTCAAAAAACGGTCTGCAGTCAGCAATGGCGAAAGTTGGAGTTTCGCTGTACGCATAATCTTCTTCGTATGCGATAGATCATCATCTTCTTTTTTCTCAAATTCATGTAAACCAGAAAGACTGCTCTTAATTGCGGCAGCACGGAACTCCTCACACAAATTCATAAAGTCCATTGGTGACATTCCAATCTCGTTAGAAGACCATGCCCCCATTTCCTTGAGTGTTGTCGCCAACTCCTTAAATGTACTTAGCAGAGTCTGTTTATCAAATTCATTTCCAAGTTCAGTAAAAATTGAGCTTTGGATTTTGTTAGCATCTTGTAGCAATAGGTTAAGCCGAGCCCCAACTTTTGCATCACTCATGTTTTGCAAAACTGTCTTTAACTCAGATGAAAAACCTTGAATATTGTCATAAACAATACTGTCACCATCCCGGGGGTAATCTTCCACTAAGCGGACCATATCAATCCCATACGCTGTCTTCCCCGTTCCCTGAAAGCACCCGTTTGTATCAAGTAGGAATTGCCGTAATTGTGGCCTGATTTCGGTGGCTTTATTTTGTAAAGTTAGCCATTCTTTAAACGACCCAGGAGCAGTATTTGACACGCTTTCAATCCCTTCAAAATAGCCGAACAGAAAAGAAGAAAGCGCCGCTGGCGTGCTCCCTCGCTCACTGATTCCTAGTAACCGACTATTTGCTGCCAAGATGAGTATTGCAGACTGGTTGTGTTTTTTTACTGAAGTACGGACAATTTCAAGTGCATCCGACATAAGACGCTCGACTAAATTGGAAATACGGGCAAGGTCTTCATCCATACCTTCATAGCCTGTACTGCATTTATATACTTCGATATAGCGCAAAAGTGCCAGTAACTCACCACGTAAACGACCATCAGGGTCGTCACTACTCATAGCTATCTTAATGGCGTTAGCTGAAACATTGCCCTCACCACCTGCATTAGGAATTGAAAATGTATTAGGTTTAATTTCGTTAAGTTTTAGGCATCGCTCAGCATTCCAGTCGATACGCTGATTGATCAAAGTTGCCAGTGCCTTTCGGATTTCATTAGCAACTTTTTGATCCAATCTTTTACCATCCTGAACCCATTCTTCCAACGCCGTCTTATAAGCATGGATTTTTTGTTCCTGATCGGAAGTGGTCTCGTGAGTAGTCGTCTCGGTTGTTTTTTCTGTGGTATCGATCGGGTTTGAAATCGGTGGAATGTAATCAATATCGGGTTGAGGCAAGCCAAAAATCTCAAAAACCTCCTTAGGAATACACCCTATTTCAGATCGAGTTTTGGGGTCATTTCCCCAGATAGTCACTAAACGCTCATAGCGATTTTTTCGGTCTTCAGTTTCATGCAATGATGCCAACCATTGGGCAACATCCGCAGAAGCCCTCCTTGTTTTGATACCAGGGGGCGGAAATTGTCCATTAACAAAGGCATCTCGGCCCACCATTAAGACCTCCCGAATAATATTTTTGATGACATAGCGTGGATTGAAGATTAAGACATTACCTGAAGTCAAAGTGATGCGTGCAAGAAATTCAATAGCCGCTTCAGTGAACGGAAAAAGCGGTACGTTCTCGATATAGCCGAAAGCATTTAGCGTCTTGTTGTCTTCATCACTTCCATCAGAATAAACACCTGGCGACCAGAGCAAATTGCCTGATTCATCCGTTATGTTTGCTTGTTGATAGTATTTTTTTAATGTAGTCTCACCGTGTCGCGCTGCATTTAAATATGATGCTACAAGTGCCTTTATGCGCCTTAAGGTTTCGGCTTCCGACTCAAGTTGACTCTCAACCACCCATTCGCGCCCTGCACGGGTAGCCAATGTATCTCTGCCCGCCAGATAGCCATCAGTTACGGCAATGGCAGAACGTATCGTGGCAAACTCTTTACCTTTACTGGTTTCGCCTTCCTGGATCAGCACTTTGGCAAGAGTATCTTGAATTCCTACCAAGGCGGCAAAATCTTCCACCAAAATAACCAACTCCCTGTTGCCTATCAAAAGCAGACGCCGGATCTCCAAAATAACTTCAGCAAGGGTCATGCCCCCCAGAGACTGGTTTAATTGATAGAGTTGTCGGGTTGCTTTATCAACTACTTCATTTAGCACGCTGACAGCGACAGACTTTCCTCGCCCTTCTTGTGCATTAAGATTTAGTTGACAGTACCTTGCAACTTGTTTGTTAGCCTGCCCAAGGTCAATGCCACTCAGATCGAGATCATCCTCCTTAAATTGTGAGTCTGTCGGATCAATCTCTTTCATCTCTCCCACTTCCGCCGCTACGCCTCTGACTGATCGCTGAATGATCCGGGGAAACACTTTCTCAGTAAAATGCCTTACTGTTTCAGCATCAGCCATCAGTTTTGGCAAGTCCACTGCATGAGCAAAGCGTTCTTTAAGCAAAGTATTTGACGTATCATGAGCAAGGCTTTGCCTTAAGTTTAAAGCATACTCATTTAGAACGATCGCCAATTCAGCTTGAAACCGTATAACTGCTTCATGCAATGGCACATCTGCCAAAGCCTTAGTAAATTCCCTCTTCACTCCGTCATATTTTGGGTCTTGGAGTGGGTCCGCCTCGAGAATTAACTCCACAATACGCCGTAGACTTGCGCTCTTAGGTATCCGAATAATTAGATAACGGTGTGCGTCTGGCAGGCGACGCAAACGGGCGTCGAGTATGCGGATAAGGTGTGATTTACCGACGCCCGAAGCCCCGGTAATGGGTAGGACATGACTTCCGGAAGGAGCATCGGCAACAAAATAACTGATGAGTTCATTTTCTGTAGCTGGTGTTTTGCTACCAGGCATGACTTTGCCATCCGGACCAACTCTTGAATACGACAAAGGAAACTGCTGATGTACAGCAAGCAACACTTCGTCAGAAGAGTTCTCAGCTTCAGCCTTAATACATCTATTAATTTCATCTAAAGAAGGCCAATAATTCACGAGACTCATGCACGCACTCCATTCCAGACAACGGATTCGAAACCTATCCACGTACGGTACATTCGGCCAGTTAACCGCAAACTGCTACCGGTGTCAGCCCGACCTTTCAACTTGATCTCACCATTTAAATCTAGGCGCCGTAAAGCAAAAGAGAGCGACATTGATAAATGCCCATCGCTCGGTTTTCGCCAATTCGCCGTATTCAAGTTGCTTTCAATCTCACTGCGATAAACGCCCTTATCGAAGATCGGTAACTGTGTGCTAAGCGCAGTTAAAAAATCGTTTGCAGATAATTCGTGTTGTGTTTCAAAAATTAAAGGGAGTTCATCCCTAATGGCTACCGTCGGGTCAATCTGAAAAGAAGCGCTATCGCCAGAAGCAAAACCTAAATACCTTGCCCAGAAACGTAAATTCGTCCAGCGAGTATCATTTTGGACGATCTTTTTGTCTCCAGTTACCTGTAGGTTTTCAAGGTTTTCTGCACCACCACTCCATGTCGTTGGAAGCGTGTATAAATCTTGTGCGAGCAACCAGGCAATGCCCCTAACAAAATCACCTGCAGGTGCTGCAGACTCCCCCCAGAATGGAAAAGCATTCTTCTCTTCTAGGATTAAACTACGGCAAAATGTGGGTAGCTTAGAGGTAAAGTTATCTAAATCGTCCTTTTTAAATTTCGCAAATCTATCATCTAAAGAAATACAGTTATCCTTCTCTGTGAAGAGTCCTAGTTGAGTCCAACGTAACAATGCTCCACGTAATCGGGTTGAAACTGACGTATCAGAGATTATGTCAGGGAAGCATATCTGCAAAAGATCATCAGCATCAACCTTGCCTAGATAAGCCACAGTACGAAATAAAACAATCAACTCAGGATGCAATCCGTCACTAGTGTTATTGAGAATGGTCATTGTGTAATTACTGCAAGAAGTTGTTCGAGTCGTGCCGAGTTTGTCGCCGTATCGGCAATTAAACGATGTGAATAGTTTGGGTCTGGTGTATTTGATGGATAGAATACCCAGTGTGCTGGACGTTGCATAAACAATAATTTATTTATTTGTTGTGATGTCACGCGTTCATCAAAAACAGTCACTCTTGCCAAAGGCGAGTAGGGTTCTTCATCCAATTGTCCAAGTTCGCGATGAATAACTAAGCCACTACGCGCATGCTGATATAACTTCCTCCAATCAGCAAGTTTGGCAAGATCGGAAGATTGATCCACACTAAGTTCGTTAACGTTGCATTCAATGACCAACCATTTAACTAAGATCACAAAGGAAGACAATGGTGTTCCGGGTTCATAGAACACGGCAAGAAATTTAGGGTCAAGGTGCGGGAATGTTGATTTCCAACTTGATAAATCAAGCTGAGATAGATTGTAGATGGGTACAGCAATAGGAACGTGATATTGGTCTTTCCTGCTATCGCTGAAACGGTCAACGGGACAACCACCACAGACTTGAGTCACACTAACTGGCCAATACGCGGAATTATTACGATACAAATCATTAAGAATCTCAGAAACTTCCTTCTCTCCATTGAGAAGAGATTGCATTAACTTAAGATTTCTAATACCTGCATTTAAGGTTTTCTGACGAGAGTTTGAAACAACATCTTCCCATACGCTTTCCAAACAATGATCATTTCGAAAAAGACGAATTCGCATAATCGCAAGATCAGTTATTGCAGATGTATAGGAGTCAGCATCATTTTCTACACTTTGCATACTGTTTGGCTCGACATCAAGCTCCAGAAACCCGGCACGAGACATGAGTATTAGCGTCCGCAAATTCCATTTCAGATTCTCTCCAAAACCGCTGCTCATTCCCTGTCTTAATGCTGTAAGATCTATCCTAATAAGGTCGCCTTGGCTTGTGTAATTTTTTCTGCTTTCGTAAAGTGCATGCCAACGAGCCAGTCCAAGTTCATTAGAAATAAGTCTTGGATTTGCCATGTTCTCGGTTAATACCCAGTCTACGTCCTCATAAACAAGTAAGCTAATCGAAGGCATACCATCACGCCCGCCACGACCCACCTCCTGATAAAAACGGTCTAATGTTTCGGGTATCGTGGCATGAATAATGGTACGAACATCTGATTTATCGATGCCGACGCCAAAAGCAGATGTGGCGACAATACCGTCCAATTTATTGCTGACCCAGTCCGCAATAATGTTCTTGCGGTCCTGGCCATGTGTGCCACCATCAAACCTCTGAATCCTCTTTAACCCAGCATTTTGTAAGGTCTGATGCCATAAGGTCGCGTCTTCTCGAGTAGTCACATAAAGAATAAATGGACGAGGTGCATGCCTTAAGGCTTCTAAAATGTATTCGTGTTTCTCTGATCGAGATTGTGCTTTATAAAACCAATATTGCGGTTCAGGTCGCAAATGCACAGCTGCAACCATTTGAACTCGTTCAGGAGGACCAAAAAGTTTTGTTAGCGTGTCAATGGTTTCTGGAGTGAATGTGGCACTTAACAGTAAGGTACGAAAAAGCGGGAGTTTTGCTTGGTTTAGTTTTCGACGCAAACTATTGCGTAAGCCTGCTAAGACTTGAAATTCGGGGCGGAATTCATCTCCCCACTGTGTAATTAAATGGGCCTCATCTATAACAATATAACTAAGCATACCAGTTTGGGTTACTTCAAAAACCGTTCTTAGCAGCGATGTCGTTAGCGCCTCCGGTGAGGTAAATAATATTCTTTGCGTCCCCTCGAGCATACGGCGGCGTATCTCGGAGCGATCACTTTCCGGCATACCCCCATACCATGCTAGAGGCCATGCTTGAGTAAATGTTTTTGATTTCAAGAAATATTGTTTCATCTGCCTTTCTTGATCTATAGCAAGAGCAACTGTCGGCACAACAAATAAGGTTAAATGCCCATCTTGATGATGAATCAAAGCGGGCGCTTGTCCAACTAAACTCTTTCCCGAACCCGTAGGCAGATTGACGATTAAAGTGTCACCAGGAGGAATCAAAAATGCGGCACGAATTGCTTCGCGCTGCCCAGGACTTGAGTAATATTCATATCCCGTTACGTCAGTGATAAAAGGATCAGCTAGACAACTTCCATCTTCCCTGACAGTTTTATTCGAAAATGCATCGGTAAACACTCCAACGCTCCCACCATCCAACCATGTTGGGTTCCATAATGCTGCAGAGAGTAAGAAAGAATTTTCCACTCTCATAGCTGAAATACCGTGTGAACCCCATTCTGCTTCTGAAGGCCAAACTGAATCCGCAGGAACACGTAAGCTCTTTTCACATCCCGAGTTGATAGATTCTCTAAGCAAAATATGTCGGATCAATGGCTGAAGATCAGATTTTTGCAACATTTCCGTGCTGACAAACACTTTTAGGATCTGAAGGATTCTCTCCATGAGGGCATCGTTAGTGGTCAATTCAGAAACTTGTGGTGATGGCCACTGCAAAACAACTTCTTGGAGTTTAGAGAAATCAAAAATCATATGTCACTATGGATAATTAGCTGACATAGGAAACGATTTGTCGGATAAAATCACGACACCCACCACGTCTATTTTCACAATCGGATTCTTAATCCCCTGATACAGTGCCTGGTTAAGCTTGGTTTCTAGCTCTAACTGACTACGCTCAGACTCTGCTTCAATGCCATCAAGCATGCGAATACGGGTCGCTAATTGGGCTTCCCGAATCTCGTCTTCTATTCGGGCCCGTTCGATTGCAATTTTCTTTGTTTCAGCCAAACTTGGTCTAGCCAACAGAATTGCTTTTGCGTGGTCACGCATACGGGCACAACGTTCTGCCCAATTTGCAAAAGTGTCAGGCAAAGCTTCCATTAAAGAAAGGAATCTCAATGTTTTAAGATTAGTATCTATATAATGATCATCTTTTCCAAATTTGTCATACGGCAGTTCCAGATACTTTTCAATAAACTCTTTTGGTGGTTCATCACCTTCCTCATCAATCCATATCTTTACAATAATTGGAGAAAAAAGTGAGTCCATCCGTCTAGAAATGGCTGCGCGAGCAGTATCAGTTAATGTTATAGGCGCAGATGCAAGAATCGATTTGGCTTCGTCAAGTTCTCCCTCAACTAAAAAATCGAAGCAAAAATACATCCTACTCTCAATTTTAGTTAGACCTTTTTGAAACTGCCGCCACATAGCAAAACTCCGGCCACGATCGTCAAGGTCCGAAAATGATTTTAAGGTTTCGATAAAATCATCTCCGTATCGTAATAATCGGGTACCAGTTTTAACTGCTGAAGAACGTCGCGAACAATGGGGAAATGTTAGTGGTTGCGAAGGAGTCGAACGATGGTCCTCATAATCAAGGCCCCCTAAAAAACTATCCATAAAACCCGATAGTGGAATCAAAGTAGCTTGTCCACCATGACCTGGGACTTGATACTGAAACCTAAATGGAAGATCTAGTCTTTCTTCCAGGTTTTTTCTGGATTCAGGTAGTTGGTTAAATCGTAATGTATCACAAGCCCAATAAAGCGTTGAGCGACGAATATCTTTCCATTCTGAGTCGATATCAAAAAGGCTTTCAAAATCACTTTCAATTACCGGAGACAACTCATCCAATCCATCTTGTTGGTCAATGAGTTTTAACTCTTTTTCAACAATCCCATCTTTCCCTTTTAGTTGAGTTACCCAAGATTCGATGGCTTCAACGCCCTCTGAAAAAATTACACTCCTAATCTGCTGCAATTGATCATCAACCAAATACTGCAAACTAGATATAGACCGATCAAATACACCTAGTGCACTATCAAGTAATGACAACCAATTCTTCTGATATTTTGATCCTTCATCAAGAAACACAAGTGATTGAATTCCATCACCTGATCCATATCGATCAACACGGCCAATTCGCTGTTCAATTCGATTGGGTTCAATTGGGAAATCAAAGTGAATCATTATTTTTTTTCCACCTTGGAGATTTATACCTTCCTCAGCTGCTTGATCACAAACAATTACCCTTGTTGAATTATCAAAAATGAACTTAGCGCAGGATGTTTGTTCATCATCAACATCGGCATCATCAACAATACCCCCTTCATGCCGTACAATAATGTCATTAAACTCACTGGTTAATCGATCAAATACCTCATCGGCAGTCATTTTATGAGAACAAAAAATTACAATTTTTACCTTACTTGATAACAATGTCGATAGTTCACGAGTAAGGCAATCAAGCCGACAGTTTAACCACTGATGTCTATCAGTCAATCTTGCTAAGTCTTGAAGTAATTGTTTTTCGCCCTCGAATGAAAGTTCGGGAGTGTTACGAATAGATGTCAGGCGCGTCTCAGTTATTGAAGTAACATCACCTGGATTAGTAAAGAGGGCACTTATCAATTGCCAAAAAAAATTGATTCTTTCAACTATTGGCACTTGATATTGCTCGGGATCGGACATCAAAGTTGCTCCGACACGCCACTGTTCTATTAGTGATTCTATCCTCTCCAATTGAGTTTCTGTAACAAAAACTGTGTGAACTCCTGTCCTATTTGGAGTTAACCCTCTTACCTGTTTACGTCTATTTCTTAAGATCCTACGATGCAGGTGCATATTCCGGCGAAGTTGAACACTCATTCCGGGTGAATATGAACACAGATTTTTCCAACGCATGACGATTTGTATTTTTACTTTATTTGTTCATCTTGAGTCAACAAACTATTTCGTTTTCGCATAGATTCTCCTTTCAGTTGTAGTCGGTGTGCGTTATGCATTAATCTATCAAGAATGGCATCGGCAAGTGTGTTGTCACCGATACCGGTATACCATTGATCGGTAGGCAACTGACTGATGAGTATTGTGGATGTAGCGCCATGGCGGTCATCCATGATTTCCAACAGATCGTTACGATGCGCTGGTTTTAAGGGCTCGAGTCCCCAGTCATCAATGATCAGCAGTTGTAGTTTCGCCAATAGTTTCAGTTGTTTGTGATAAGAACCATCGGCCTTTGCTTGTGTCAGCATCAGTAATAAACGCGACAGGCGATAATATCGAACAGTTATTTCATGCAGACAAGCATTGTGTCCGATGGCGCAGGCCAGATAGGTTTTGCCGCTACCACAAGGGCCGGTGATCAATAGGTTTTGTCCCTTCTCAATCCAGTCAGCCTGTGCCAATCGTGCGATCTGTGACCGGGTAATATTACGCGGATGCTGGTAGTCGATATCTTGCACGTTGGCTTTGAGTTTAAAGTGAGCCTGGCGAACCAAGCGGTCTTGCTTGCGGTTTGTGCGCGTGAGGTTTTCTTCGTCGAGCAGCAGTTGCAGGCGTTCGGTAAACGGCAGATTGTCATAGGTGCCGGTTTGTTCCAATTGGCGTACCAGAGCATCGGCCATGCCAGAGAGTTTTAGCTGGCGCAGTTGTTGTAAAGCCTGTGTATGGGTCATGATGCCGTCCTGTTAATGGTAGTCCCTGGGGCCACGGATATTTTCATGGGCCTGTGGCAATTGAATATCGATATCCAGTTGTTGTGGCAATCGGTCGCGGTTGCTTTGCAGGATGGACTTGATCTGTTTGAGCCGATAAAGCCGCTGTACATTGGCGATTTTGCAGGCTTTGTCCAGGCGCGCCAAAGGATATTCCCGGCTGAGATTGAGCAGCCCTAGACAGACACGATAGGCCTGCTCGGGGTGCGCTTTGCTGCTCAGTTGATAATCCACCCACGCCAGTACTTCGCTGCCGATATCTTTGGCCCAGTTTTTTAACCGTCCCGGTGTCCATTGCTGGTGTTTCTGATGCCGGACTGGCATATGTGCCGGTAACGTTGTGGTTCCGGGGCGATGCGCTCGAGGATGTGAAGCAATCGGCCGCCCATTAAAGAACAGGCTGATCAGCGTTTCACTGGCGTGCAGTTGCAGATGTTCGCCGACATACTGGTGTGGTACCGAGTATTGGTGTTGCCGGTACTGAATATGGTAATCGATGTTGACCTTGACGGTTTTGATATCGACATAGGTATAAGGCTTTGTTGGCAATGGTTGCAAGGCTGGCTTTTCGAGTTGCTCAAAAGCCTGTTGGCGATTGCCGGGCAATTGTTTAAAAGGCCTGCGGTTTAAATCATCGAGCAGACTGGCAATACAACGATTAAGTTCAGCCAGGCTGAAGAAGGTTTGTCTGCGCAGCTTTGCCAGTATCCAGCGTTCAACAATTTGCACACCCACTTCAACCTTTGCCTTATCCTTGGGTTTGTAAGGCCGTGCCGGAATCACTGCAACCTGGTAATGAGCCGCCCATTGCTGGTAGCTGGGATTTAAATCAGGATCATAGCGGCAAGGTTTGCTGACGCCGGACTTCAGGTTGTCGGGCACAATGATTTCAGGACGACCGCCAAAGAATTCCAGCATACAGCTTTGGCTGGCCAACCACTCCGGCAGCGTCTGTCCAGTCGTGGCTTCAGCGTAGGTATAGTTTGATGCGCCCAGTGTGCCGACAAAAATCTGGGCCTGATGGATTTCACCACTGGCCGCATCAATGACCGGCACGGTTTGCCCGCAATAATCAACAAAACATTTTTCACCGGCTTTGTGCGTCTGGCGCATGGAACGCTTTTGTTTTTTCAGCCAGTGACGGTAACGGTCGCAGTATTGTGAGTAACTGTAGCAACGGTTGGGATGGGCGGCCGTATATTCTTCCCACAGCAACTGCTTGGTCATGCCTTTGCGTTTGAGCTCCTGATGAACGGCTGACCAATCAGGCTTGAAATATCGTGATGATACCGTGGTGTCAGACGATGGATAAAACAGACGGGCCAAGTCGGAATCATCCAGGTCATCAGGCAAAGGCCAGGATAGGCCCAGTTCGTCGGCACGAGACAGCAGCTTCTTGATGCTGCCCATACTTACTTTCGTGCTTTGACTGATCTGCCGGTACTTCAACCCGGCGCTCAGTCGCAAGCGTAAAACTTCTCTGATATTTCGCATTGTTATTCTCCTGGCTGCCAACGTCTGCCTCCCAAAAGGCAGACAGCTTAGCAAACTAAATAAAAACAATGCGTTGAAAAAATTCCGGTCATGTTGAACGCCTATTCCGGAAAATCAGTGAAAATGTTCACCTTCAACCGGAATGGCTGTTCACATTCGACCAGAATACGTGTTCACGTTGAGCCAGAATAGCTGTTCAGGTTGGGCCGGAATATGCAGCAGGCGATAGGTTTCTGACAAATGGGCTCGCAAGATACGAATAGCTTCAATAAGATCAGGATCATTTTCATCAGGCAAACCAATCAACTTTTGTTTCAAGGCGCCTACCAGTTCACTAAGTTGCTCATCACTTGGCAACTTTTCAACCAATTCATCCAAAATTGAATCTAGATACAGAACATTTTGTGGGTCTAATGAAGCAACAGCCTCAGCGAGTACTTGTCTATGAAGAATCTTTGTACGAAAACCATCTTCATCGGTGAGGTTATAGACAATGGGATCAAGCAGATGCAGCATACGCAAGAAGCCTCGTTCATTCCGCAATACGGGGGTGGCTGATAAAAGCAATATCCGTTCAATTCTACTTGAATGATGTTGAATGAATTTATAAAGTCGCATCGAATCTTCATCAATTCCAGAAGTCAGGTGATGAGCTTCATCGATAACCAGTAGATTTGTACTTTTTAAATACGATTCGACTTCGTCTAATAAATTAAATGGGATGACAAAAACTGATATATCGAGGAAGCCAACTAATCCGAAACGATGTATTAATTCTTGACGCCATTGCTGTACTAAGGGAGCAGGTACAAGTACAGTCACAAAATGATTCACAGGGTCATCTAATACTGCTTGGCGAATAATTACCCCTGCTTCAATAGTTTTTCCTAATCCGACTTCATCGGCCAATAGATATCGTTGTGATGGATCATTTAGAATACGTCTTATTATGTTGATCTGATGTGACTCAAGTTCGATAACAGATGAAAGTAACGCTGAAATTCCCCAGACCGCTCCTCTCTGAGAAATATAAGATTTCATGAAATCACTTCTAGCCTCTGCATACTGAGGAGTTTCTGTGATTACATTCGCTAAGTAATCAGTTGGATCAATAATCGGCTTTCTACAACGTACAAAAACATGTTCGTAGTCAATAAAAATGTCCTTTTTATCTGTAAATCGGACTTCAAGACCATCTCCAAAATCTTGTAGAACGCGACCCACTAACCATTGCCCCGTTAACTTATGCTTTGTATATATTCGAGTATTAGCGCCAAGTTTCTTAGAAACCACAATTTCTTTCCTAATTTCTCGAACTTCTCTTTGTGTTTGAGCAGGCGAGTCAAAGTATTCGACTCTACAGATATCACCCTTAACTTCAATAGCTTTTCCATACCCAAGAGATTCAAGACCTTTTACAATGCAGAACAAATGTTTTCTCCCAGCGCTTTTTCTAATACTGATAATCTTGTTAACTTAGATGCCAAATCTCCACTGTGAATCGCTTTATAAACTTAATTACTTGTTTTGTGCGTTTCTCTTAATCGGGTCCATCCCTGATTACTAGCTTTGCGCCAATCTTTAAACTTACGTATATCCAGTCTATCTCTTCAGGCGCGGGCAAAGCTTCACTGTTTTCAGCATCTACTTTTAATCCATGGTTGTAAAATACGTTTACTAACCCCACATTCATTTGAAGTACAAGTTCACCCAGTGCAAGCGTTAAAAGTATATCTCCTACTTGATTTGCTCATAAAGATCACAATCAGAGAACCGAGGTAATACTGTTGTCCGTTCTATATCGGAGATTTCTCCTCTCGGGATATATAAATTATTTTTCATTGTATAAGCCATTTAGATAGGCAAGGCTGGGCCATCATTTCCCCAACTCAATATAGCGCCGCATCCCCTTGTTTCGTACAGATCTATACGATCAAGTTGAGGTAGAATCGGCACAGTCTGGTCCCTAATCCAATGGATCAGGTTTGTTATATCCGCACTAATAAGTCCTGGTATTTCGTGCAACGGGTGATGATCCAGTTGTTTAAAAATCGGATCAAACAATTCCTTTACATCACCAAAATCAATAGTCCATCCCATAACATCGTCCAATGGTGCATTAAGGTGTAAACGTAAAGTATACGTGTGACCATGAATCCGCCTCCGACGATCACCATCGGGAGCACAAAGGAACTGAACAGCGCTATCAAACGTCATTTCTTTCCAAATACGGTAATTTTGTCCATCAAAATGTGCTCCACAACTTGCCGTCTCGTAAACGGTGATCCATGAAAGTTCTGGCAACAGAGGCTTAATACGTTGCCAAATCCAGCTTGATATGATTTCACTCGTTGGATTCTCCAATCCTGGTATGTCATTGAGACATGCATGATCCAACTGGTAAAAAATAGGTGCCCATAAAGTATCTAGATAATCGTAGTCAATGCCAATTTCACGAATCCCCAAATCTTGGTTTACATGGAGGATTACCTCAAAACCATGGCCATGCATGCGTCCACACTTGTGGCCTGCTGGAACATTTGGCAGTTGATGCGCTGATTCAAAAATATAGCGACGCCAAATGTGAGCATGCTCCGTTAGATCTAGATCGACTCCTTCATACAATGTACTTTGAACGCCAACACTTTCAATTCTTTGTATGTCAATACGAGACCTTATCCATCGTGCAAGATTTTCGTCCGTGGGTTGTTCCAATTCGCAATTAAGTTCACTGTAATCAAGTGGTGAAATGGTATCAGCAAGTTTTTTTCTAAGTTCATCAACCTTACTTCCAGTAAAATTTGTTTCCCTCTCAGGCAAAGTGCAGCGAATTTTTGCTAAAAAACTGTGGCCATGGAGTCGTCGTGATCGATGATTCTCTGGCAAAAGCAAAACTCGCCTGGCAGCTTCAAAATTTACAGCAGCAGTAAAAAGCAGTTGTTCATCCATATTAGGATTTAATTAATCTCTTGTATTTTGTATGAAACAGACGGGAAGGTACAATAATAGACAATATTAAGTTATATCAATACTTTTTTAATCCCCTCTTCTTATTGGCTGACACTCTTTCCAATACAACACTGTTCAATCTTGGGGGATTAGAAATCGAATTACAAGACCCACTGGGCGCTTAAATCATTTACTAACACCAAGTGATCGGTAGGTGTCAACATACTTTTCGCCTGAATACATCATTTAAGCAACTTTTTTCTCGCAACTTCCGGTGGGTTGCTCATTACCGGGATTAAGCTTCACAACAGGCTCGTGTGCCCAGTTTCTGGTTTTACCTGACCAACGTTCCGGATGTTTCCTTTTTGCTTTCTCATACACGCGTTTTCGTTGTTCCAGAATAGTGATATCCTCACCATTATGGCGTTGCGCTGGCGTTACATATTTTATACCGCTATGGCGATGACAATCGTTATACCAGTCAACAAAACGAAGCACCCACTGACGTGCTTCATCAAGGTTTTCAAAAGGTTTTGATGGATAAGTTGGCGCATATTTCATGGTTCTGAACAGCGCCTCTGAATAAGGATTGTCATTACTCACCGATGGACGGCTGAATGAGGGAACAACGCCGAGTTTTTGCATTGTTGCCAGCATGGTTGCACCTTTCATCGGACTGCCATTATCGGAATGTAATACGACCTCATGACCCGCAGGTAATATCTCAGTCAGGCGCGCCTTTCGCAAGACCTCTGCTGCCTGCTCTGACGACTCATTCTCATAGACTTCCCAGCCAACGATTTTACGACTATAAATATCCATAAACAGATACAGGTAAAAGAACACGCCTTTAAGCGTGCTGGCCAGGTAGGTGATGTCCCATGACCACACCTGGTTGGCCCCATCTGCAATATAAGCTGCCGGTTTCTTTATTGTGGCTGGATTAGCTGAACGCCCCCGGTGATGTAACTGACCGGCGTCACGCAAAATACGATAGAAGCTGCTCTCCGATGCCAGATAAATCGCTTTATCCGCTAATGCAGGCACAATCTGTTTGGGTGTCCGGTTGCAGAATTCTTCGCTGTTACAAACGGCGAGAATGTGTTTTCTTTCCTGCTCACTGAGTTTGTTAGCGGGCGTTTTCCTGATTGTCTGCCGACGATCTTCTGTGCCTGTAACCCGCCAGTGTTGTAACGTGCGACAGCTGATGCTGACGACTTCACAGGCCAGGTGCTGTCGCACACCTTGGTCCACTGCTTCTGCTATCAGTTTTATGGCCATCTGGCGATCCTGCGAAGATATTAGTCTTCCTCGCTTATTCCCCAGATGGCCTCGCACTTTTTTGACAATACCAATAGCGCAGCTGCTTCTGCCAGCGCTTTTTCCTTACGTTTGAGTTCAGACTCAAGACGTTTTATCTGTTTCTTGTCTTCATGGCGGCAGCGACTTTTCTCTTTCTCAACCTGAGCGTTACGTTGATAGCCTGACAAAGCAGCCGTTTTCCACTGCTGAACCTGCTCCGGATAAAGACCTTTGCTGCGGCAATACTCACTCAGTTGCGCACTGTTCAAGCCAGCCGTTTCAATTACAACCGCTAATTTATCTTCCGCCGTCCAATTCTCCGATTTGCTGTGATCTCCCGGCACTGCGATTCCTCCATTCCGATATTCTTTTCTCCATTTGTAAAGCGTAACATCAGATACGCCGGTTTCTTTACACAATTGCGGGGCAGACACCGGGTTGGGCGGCATCATTCTTTTGATTACTGAATCTTTAAATTCTTTCGAATAACATTTTTGCATCGTATCCTCTCGCTTCGCCCTTCAGGTTTTTAAGTTTTAAATGAGGCGAAAGGTATCCTGACACGTAGGGTGATCTATCACAGAAGTTCCGTGATAAAGTACTAATGAAACACGACCTGTAAAGAATGAATCGATTCTACTCAACAAAACGAGTTAAAATTGCTGCACATTACGATACATTATTTATTTACGATGTTAGGCAATCATTCAAGCGCGGGAAGTTAATTTTTTGTGGATTTTGAGTGGAATAAGAGCAAGGCTGAAATTAATCTCAAGAAACATGGCGTATCGTTTCAAGAGGCAGCTACGGTATTTGGTGACAAGTTAGCGCTAACGTTCAATGACCCAGATCATTCCATAGATGAGCACCGGTTGCTGACTTTCGGAGTAACACGAACTGGGAAGTATGTTGTAGTGTCTCATACTGAACTGGATACAACGATACGAATCATCAGTGCACGTCTAATGACAAAGCAAGAGAAAAAAATTTATGAAGAAGGCTAAGATAAAAGATGAATTGAGATCTGAATATAAGCGTGAAGACCTGGGGAAAGGCGTTCGTGGCAAGTATGCCACGGCATATGCTGAAGCACATAATATAGTTCTACTTGATCCGGAAGTAGCCAAGGCATTTCCAAGCGAAGAAGCGGTGAATAAGGCATTATTGTCCTTGATGAAAGAAGCACAAATATCAGAAGAACTTACCAAGAATTAGAACAAACGCAGAAAATTAGTACGGCAGCTTTAGACTTTGCAAAAAAAACGCTGTCAGACTAATGAATTAATTAATCGTTCCAAATATTGATGCACAGATTTTTTATATCTGCATGGTGGTTCAACAACTCGTTACATCAGTTGTGAATATTTTAGGGCACTCCAAAATTGACTGTGTCAAATTTGTGTCAGACCGCGACTGAAATACCGTTATTTGAGGTTGGATGACACTGATTTTAGCTGTGGCAAGCATTGTAAGTGTTTGATTTATAAAAGTCTATATCTTGCAGATATGCTTCGTAATCAGTAGGTCCGCGGTTCGATTCCGCGCAACAGCACCATATAATCAATGACTTGAAATTTTTCCGCAAGCCATTTTTATATCGGGGGTTACACCGGGGTTACATTGTAACAGTGTGACAACAATTATTGGGACACTCTTTTACTTTCTTTCCAAGTGATCAAATCAGATATTTTGTACCTGACTTTTACTGACGGGAACGGAATTTTCCGGATGCCAAGAAGATTACACTTGCATGGATAATCTGAATACACACAAGGACATCGCTGTATAAAGGCCTTTGAGCCAGAGATCGCGAACAGATTGATGGAAAAAATTGGAATTTATATATACCCCAAAGCATGGTAGTTGGTTGAAAATGGCCGAATGTGAATTCAGCGTATTGTCACCCGAGAAATTACCCTTTAAAAAAGATGCTAAATTCTGGTGCAGAATTTGCAATTGCCTTGCACATGACTGCTTGTGTCATATCGTTTAAATTTGCCTAATTTCCTCGAAGAACTTTTCAGATATTTCCCGATCATCATGTGTCATTAACATCCAATCTCCGAGATAGAGAATATCGAGTAACAGCCTGCATTCTTTTTTTGTAATATTTATTTCATATTGCATTTTCCCTTAAAACCGCAGAAGAATGATCATTCCGCTTGTGGCAGTGAATAGCTCCGGCAAAAGCAGCTTCGAGTCGAGTTTCAAATTCAGGGCAGTGTCTAATATGGCCAATTATTCCACTGTGGCAATTAAAATGGGTTTCGTTGCTGGGCAGTATGCTTGACATGCAAAATCTGGATAATGTCTTCCTGTATACGATAAATGACACGGTAATTCCCGAAAATAAGATTTCGTATCTGGAAATCATAGAACCGATCTTCATATGCGACAGGACAACTCTCAGGGAAATCTGTTAGTGCGTGTATTTTTTCATGGATAGCAAAATACCACTTTGCCGCATTATTCGGAGAATCATCGGCAATATAAAGATAAATATCTTCTATTTCTTTTGCTGCTTCTGGCGCGATATTAATCTTGTACCGAATCACGCTTTAATCCATGCCTCTTTTCAAATTCCTTAAAGAACTCATTGGCGGGAATACCCCTGCCTTCGTCATGAGATTTGGCTGCACGCGCTATTTTTTCCAGTGAGTCTAATAACTCAACCATTTTTTCATAGGCTTTGGCATCCTGGATAACGATTTCAGCTTTACCGTTCACCGTCAAGATTTCAGGTAATCCGGTCTTTTTTAACCGTTTGATATGCTCGGCAGGTTTGCGGCTAAAATCTGAAACGGGGTGTATGGCATCCATTTTAAACATGATAGTTAGACTGATAATTAGCAGAGAATTATCAGTTTATGGCATCGCTGTGTAGAAAGCAATCTTTTTGATAAAACTTCGCCATAAAATCTGGGTGAATTTTGGACGGCAAGCCGTTTGTACACAAATCAACTTCGATTGTATGCAAGGTTCGCTCCTTGAAAAATGGGTATGACAAAATGCCTTGCCTCTATAAAGTTCTCGGAGTCAAGTGCGATCTTTATTTCTTAAGGGCATCTCTAAAAATACCTTATATAAAGAGAATTTTTCCAAGCCGGGGAACGATTAGTTCGATTCCCGATATTTTTCTGTTCAAGAATTTGATTATTGCTCAGTTCAAGGCGTTTTGGGTTGTTATCCTCTCGTTTTTCCTATTTTAGGTGTAAATCGGCATGTAAAACTTACCAGAATTTTCTGGAAAATCGGCGTTGAAAAGTTTCCACTCTGAGATGATAAATTACCGGCATTTTGCTGGAGAACTTTGGAGTGATAGAGATGGATATAATTGCCGAAATCAGAAGGCGACATTTTGTCAGTAAAGAAAAAATCAGTTCAATTGCCCGTTCATTGGGGCTGTCCCGTCCTACAGTCAGGAAACATTTAAAGACGGAGGCTGAACCGGAATATCGGCGTCAAACGCAATGTGCGCCGAAGCTAGGAGAATTTAAAGCGTTATTGACCAGTTGGCTGGAAACAGAGGCATTGCTACCGCAAAAGCAGCGTCGAACAGCAATGCGATTATATGAAGGTTTGATAATTGAAGGTTATACAGGCGCTTATGACAGCGTTCGGCGTTTTGTAAAGCAGTGGAAAGCAGAGAACAAGGATACCCCGGCACCCAGGCAAACGTTTGTTCCTTTAGCGTTTAAACCCGGTGAAGTCTGTCAATTTGACTGGAGTCAGGAAGTTGTTGATCTGGGTGGGCGGGAACAAGTCGTCAAGGTGGCGCATTTTCGTTTGTGTTACAGCCGCAAGATGTTTGTCGTCGCTTATTTCAGGGAAGCGCAGGAGATGCTGATGGATGCGCATAATCGTGCATTTGCGTTCTTTGGTGGCGTGCCGCTGCAGATGGTTTAGACAATCCCAAGACAATTGTGGATGCGGTTTTGATGGGCAAAGAGAGAAAGTTTAATCGGCGGTTTATGGCATTGGCGAATCACTATTTGTTTGAACCGGTTGCCTGCACGCCGGCGGCCGGCTGGGAGAAAGGTCAGATAGAGAATCAGGTGGGTAATGTCAGAGAATGGCTGTTCACGCCGCGCATAAAGTTTGCAACGCTGGATGACTTAAACCGCTGGCTGGCGCAGCGTTGTCATGAGCTGTCAAACAGGAAGCATCCTGATTTTGCACAAACCATTGCGGAATGTTTTCAGCAGGAACAACCGTTATTGCGGCAAATCACAACACCATTTGCCGGTTATGTTGAGCACCTGATGAAAGTCTCCAGAACCTGCCTGGTGCGTGTTGACCGGAATCAGTACAGTGTACCGGCCCAATGGTCCGGGAAGGTGGTTTCGGTCAGAGTATTTGCCGGTCATCTTGATATTGTGGCGGAGGGAAAAGCGATTGCGACGCATCAACGCAATTTCCTGCGCGATCAGCTGATCTGTAATCCATGGCATTATTTGCCCGTGCTGGAGAAGAAACCCGGTGCTATCCGTCACGGCGCGCCATTCCAGAACTGGGAACTACCGGAATCGATCCGTCACGTACGTGAGAAACTTCAGAAGCAAGATAAAAATGAACGCGCTTTTGTTGATCTGTTGTTATTGACCCGCGAAGCCGGTCTTGATGCACTTGAGACAGCCTGTGAACTGGCGTTGGAATCCGGTGTTGTCAATGCCAGTGTGTTGCAGAATGCTATACGGCGTTTGATTGAACCAGTTCGTTCCAAGACATTGAATACCGGCGATACCTTACAACTAACCACTGAACCGCTGGCCGATTTCCAGCGTTACGATCATTTGCTTGGAAGCCGCCATGTCCACTGACTTGCTTACCCAACTCAAAGCATTGCATCTGTATGGCATGAGCGACGCCTGGTCTGAGTTAAGCGCTGAAATGCCGCAACGCAAGCAAATATCGCCGGAAACCGTATTAAGCCAACTGATCAATGCCGAAATAGCCGAACGCCAGCTACGCAGCCTGAAATACCAGATGAAGGCTGCAAAGTTTCCAATCCACCGCGACCTGGTGAAATTCGACTGGAATGAAACGCCACTCTCACGCCAACAGATAGAACAGCTCTCAACGGCTGCTTTTATGGATGATGCACATAACCTCATCCTGGTCGGTGGCACCGGTACCGGCAAAACCCATTTGGCCACAGCACTGGGCGTTGCCGCTATTCATCATGGCAAACGCATTCGATTCTTCAACGCTGTGGACTTGGTTAACCTGCTGGAGCAGGAAAAACAACTGAATAAAACCGGACACCTGGCCAGAAGGCTCATTCAGATTGACGCAGTCATCCTTGATGAACTGGGCTATCTGCCTTTCCCGGAATCAGGTGGCGCACTCCTGTTTCACTTGATCAGCCAGCTGTATGAGCGCACTTCACTCATTATAACGACCAACCTGAAATTCAGTGAATGGGTGCAGGTTTTTGGCGATGCCAAAATGACCACTGCATTGTTAGACCGTATTACACATCATTGCGACATCCTGGAAACCGGCAATGATTCTTACCGTTTCAAACATCGAAAACAATGTATAAAAACCAATTAACCAACTAAACAAGGTGGAAACTTTTCGACGCCGATGACTGGAAAATTTTCAATGCCGATTGACAGTTACAGGCATCAAACCTTAATACTTTGTATATTCCGTGCGATATTAGGTGCCAGCTTTGAAGATCGCAGGATCATAGGCATATATCCACATCTTGGATAAGTGTCGTGCAGAAAAACTTGACTACAGTTAAGCTTTCTCTATACCTGCGGCAAGATCTGTGGCCAGTTTCTCGAGTGTGTTTGCCTTTTCAAGCCCATCAATGAAGCGCCTAGTTCTACTTTGTCAGATTACCCAAAAGCCACTTTTCGCCTAGCAAAAGACTTTTTAGCGCTGAGCCGTCGCCGGTGCCGCTTATGAATAACATCTGCCAGATCCTCGGTGGTAAGTTGTCTTTTTGGCAGCATGTGCGCTAATGCGGTCACCAGGTCATTGAAGGATAACATCGGCCATTGCTTGCGCCCAAGCATCTTTTGCTTGACCAAGAATAGCGTTGCCAGCATGACTAGCGCCATGTGATGATGCCATGCATCCCACCGGCGCACTTGATAATCAGCCATGCCACATTCGCTTTTTGCTTCATGAAAGCTGTGCTCAATGAAGAAACGCTGCGCCTGTACTTGCGCCAGTTGCTGTAACGGTGTTTCAAGTGACGCGTTGGATAAGCTATAATGCGATATTTCGCTAGCGCCAACCTCCCGCTTTGCCAGCAAGTGCCAGCGATGCGCTTGTTTCTCGCTGCCATCCCATACCCATACAAATGCATGAAGATATTCCGCTTCCAGCATACCTTTCTCGCCTTCGCGCAGTTTAATGCGCCGCCATACTGCATCCGGCTGCTCTGATACCCATTGATCAACACGTATCGCCTCAGATTGTGCTTTCAGGCGTTTCGGTTGCCTGCCACGGCTATTCCAGGCAGGAATGCCCGGTTTTGGGTCTTCAAGATAAACCATCTGCCGACAGTGAACATCAGCGACAAATGTGCAGCCAAGTTTATCAACACCACGCAAGAAAGCAGGATCCTTGCCATAGCCGCCATCAATGCCGACATAACCAAAACGCACACCGCGTTGTTTGGCTGTTTCGATCATTGATAATGCAATCTCGCATTTGCTTTGATAATACTGGCATGCCTCAGGTATTGCTGCTTTCTTGCAACGATCCGAATCGCTCATCCAATGTTGTGGCAAATACAGGCGCGCATCAATCAAACTGGCCATGCTGTTTTGGCACAAACTGGCAAATACACCAACCTGACAATTGTCTACCTTACCAAGACGGCCATTCCATTGTCGGGAAACACCTGCTGATGATTCGCCTTTCTTCGCAAAAGCGCTTTCATCGATAATCAAAACAGCAGCAGAACCACCCAACAACGCATCCGTCTCAATCGCAATCTGCTCGCCAAATCCATTCCAGTCAATCGCGTCTGATGTCAGCATGTGTTGCATCGCCTGGTGGTCAACTTCATTGACTTCGCCCATGCGTAACATATTTGCTCGTTCAGATTGAAACAGTCCACGCAGGTAGCCATAGAATGTCGCTGACGCATCGCGCGTCGCCGATACAAAAAATGATGAAAATAACGATAAATGTGCGCTAAGCGCTTCTGGAAGCCCCTGAAGGGCAAATTGGAGTGACCGTTTAGTATTTTCACGACATGATCGTGATTAATAATTATTAAACAAAGTGTTATTATACATCAGTTTGATACACTTTTGGGGTCATTTGAATCTGACAAAGTAGAACTAGGAATACCTGATAAACCGATTTGGGCACCCGTAAGTGCCCCAGTGAGTATCGCTCGCGCCTGATTCTGTCCGCCACCATTGATTGCATGAAGAATAGCTGATTCAAAATCGTTATGAAACCGTGCCGATAAATAATAAGCCGCCGGTATCTGATGATAGATTGCACAAGGCATCCCATACATAATGGATACTTTCCACGCAGGCTCTAGTCGAATATCCGGATCTGTTGCCGCAGCTGCCATATAAGAGGGTGTAAGCAAGGCATCAGGAGAAGAAAAACGACCGGCACGTGGCGGATCCGGGTCTCCAGGTTTGGGTGGTTTTAAATCATCAGCAGTCACTGCATGAAAAGGTAGCTTGCCATTTTTTACTAATTTCATGAGTTTTTTCGACAACTCGGTGTCGAGAATATGTCCTTGTACCAAATGCCCAAGAACAGCTCCAAAAGCAACCGTCATTGAAACAACAATATGGTCAGTCTGGGTCAGCATTGTATTGTTAGTAATAGCTGCAGCCATATAATCAGGTTGGAATGCATAGCGAACAGCAATTGCAAGCGTGCGTTCAATCGCCTCAATCGTATCAGCATGCCCTCCTGTTTGTTTCCAAGGAAATTTCTGTTCGACGCGACGTCGCCATGCTTCACGGATCGATTGGCTTGTGTAATTGCCAGGTCCACTAACAGGAGTGCCATCAAGCAATGGAAAAAGTTCCTCGTCCATTCGTCGACAAAAATCATCTTCATCATATCCACTACATTCAATAAGTGAACGAATAGTCAGTGTCAAAATAAAACCCGCCTGAGATAATTGGCCAGCTTTACAACCGATATGATAGCGACTGGGCTTTGGATCGGTATAGTCATCTATCCAATCACCATAATCGCGACGAAGCTCGTTAAGGTCATAGTACCAATGAGGACCCAAGCCTAGCGCATCTCCAATGAATGCGCCCATGATTGCCCCCATAGCACGGTCCTTAATTTCATTTATCATCATGTCTTTATCCCATGCTCTGTATTCAATTCTGGCAGTTTACAAAATGTTAGTAGCTGTACACCGTAACACAATACTCCTAAATCTGACTGGTAGAAAAAACTGAGCTGCAAGATAAAGCTAACGTAATAAATAGCTTGAAGTATT
The DNA here is from genome assembly GCA_031316255.1 of Nitrosomonas sp. NCBI lineage: Bacteria > Pseudomonadati > Pseudomonadota > Betaproteobacteria > Nitrosomonadales > Nitrosomonadaceae > Nitrosomonas > Nitrosomonas sp. The sequence continues at coordinate 69,673 of JALDQW010000001.1, forward strand.
TATACCACAACACAAAAATACATATCTTTAACGGCATGTTAGATGAGATCCCTTCTAGAGGCGTGGACTGGCAGCGTTTATCGGCATCGCCGCCTGGCGCATTTGCGGGCATAGAAGCAGTCTGATAATTAAATATTTACAGCAAGTTAGGCTGACTTTTGGTATAATAACAGCCATGAAATCACTGGCGCAGCTCGACCAATTAAACCTTGATGCGGATACCAAACAACAGGTCGCCGGTATTGTTCAAGCATTACTTGATCAGGCGCAACAAGAGATTCGTGCACAGGCATTCAAGATCGAGGCATTGACCATGGAGCTGGCGCATTTGCGCCGCATCCGCTTCGGCAAGAATAAGAATAAAATGACAGCACAAAATTGAGTTGTGTCAAATTTTTGAAAAATCTGGATAACGAGAGATACTTATTTAACCCGGATTGCCAGAATGGAAGGCTGAAATTTTTCTTATATCCCCAGACCTGTCAAATGTACCAACTGTTTTCGAAGCATAAGAAAGTCTTTGGCCTCGCCTCTTCTATGCATCTTTTTTGCGCGCGACCATAACACCGTCACGTGTTGGATTGATAAACGCATCAAAGTCAGGGTCATTGAAAATCATTTGATTGTGCTCAACAATCGCTTCGGTCCAGCCGAGCACGATATCGGTATAGGTTTCTGCGGCTACGCGGCCATGCCACAGGACATTGTCTGCAATATAGAGTCCACCAGGACGAATCCTGTCTTTCGCCATTTGCCACACTTCCGGATAACCGCCTTTATCGACATCGTTATAACAGATATCAAAAAAGCCGTCAGTCTGAGCAAAAATATCCTGCGCCATACCCACTCTGAAGTCAATACGACCCCATAAACCGGCCGATGACAAAAATTTCTCCGCGCCATCTCTGTTTTCACTGTTACCGTCACTGCAGATAACTTGCCCTTCCTCACCAACAGCGCGCGCAAACCAGTAAGCAGAATAACCGTAGCCACTGCCAAATTCAAAAACACGCTTCGCATTAATCATTTTTGCCTGTGTCTCCAGAAAGAGTCCGACCAGTCTTTGAATGATCGGAAAGCTTTTCTGTTTGGCAAGCTCTTCCATTTCAATCAATACGGGATGATCCGTTTTATCGACTAGGCCACGCATATATCCTTCGATTGCCGGATGTACAGGAATAATTACACTCGGATTCTCTGATGTTGGCGTGAGTATTTTATCCATAGCAACCCCCATTGTTTCCTTAATCCGGCGTCAAGGTCGTTCCGGTATGACGAACCACATCGAATACTTCGCGCTGCCAGCAAATAATTATCGCAGTTATCACCAGCAACAATACCGGTATTCTGCCAAAAATCATAAATGTCTCGGTCAATCCCGATAAACCTATAAAACTCATTATACCAATACCCAGCAAGGTCAGTTGGCTTCGCCTAAACGTCTGAAACCATGCCCATAACAGAAACAGTAACGCCATAATACCCAGCGCACCCAATTGCATGCCGATTTCTATCCAGTCATTGTGGTAATGCGAGGTTCGAAGAAATTTCGGCAGATCCTTGTAAATTCCACTCTTATATTGTGTCACTGTCTGGTCAAAATAATGTTCCGGCATCCCCGTACCGTGACCCACAAGGGGTTTCTCTGCAATTCCGTGAAGACCCACATCCCAAATCCCGATGCGATAACCGATACTGCTGCTGTAATCACCTTGCTGCATTCTCTCAAAATCAATTCCGGCCTGCTTCCATCTTTCCTGGGCAACAGGGCTGGAATTTGCAAAAAAAACGGCGGCCAGTAGCAGCATTATGGCTATCCCAACCAGCGCAGATAATGTCACCCTGAAATAAATGACGATCAGGACCAACTGTGTTAATACCGTTGCCAGCAAAAAACCGCGCGCACCCTGATGAAACTGAAGGTACAGCAAAATCAGCGATAGTACAACCAGGCAAATCTGAACAACAATATTGCGGCTCATACAGGCCAAGCAGCTTGCAAGTACGCTGCCCACGCCCAGCATAGCGGAAAAAGTCAGATACGTCATATTGAATACGGGAATGCCCTGTTCTTCCTCAACCATCCAGACATATAATCCGGTAAACAACACCAGACAATACCCCGCGAGCACGGCACCAATAACCCACGGTAACCGCTGTTTATTCAGTAGTGCCAAAAAAGGTACATAGACCAGCAGCAAGAAATATTTCGTCCATTTGTGCCGGCCTTCCAATGACGCATCACTCCAAAACAAACCCAGCAACAAAACAGCGCATAATACAAATATTGCCTGAACCAGTGGTTCCTTAATGATTCTTCCAAATGATGGCGCACGGCTATCGTCGATCAACCATGCACATACGAGAAAAACGACTATGAATATATACAGGACACTAAACCACAGGCCCACACAAAAGCAGACAAGGGAAATCCTGATTAGGATTTCGCGCTGAGGTACGTTTAATTTTTCCACATCCAACAAAATCGTTCAGCAAATAAAGACCAGAATTCAGATAATCAACCGCGTTCAAATATGAAACAGGTTTCTCCCCAGTTCCGGGTTGTTTTATGTTTGACCTTAAACCCTGCAGCATGCATTAACTGCACAGCTTCTTGCTGTTCCTCGTCGGTACCGAGTTCGACAATGACAGATATCAGTTGCGGATTGTTGAGCACATGCGCCGCACCTTTTAAAATGGAAATTTCGATACCGTCCACATCGATCTTCATATAATTGGGGCAAGGGAAACCCCAACTGCTGCACAAATCATCCAGTGTTACACCAAACATGCCCTGAGTATGCGATGTAGGAACTCTCATGTTGCGGATATCTTCCTGGCCGAATTGGGAGCGATTTCCACCCGGTATGAATTTAGGAATATAGAGTTTGGAAAATTCGGTTTTACCCGAGACCGCCACACAATATGCGGCAATACTATCGGTAAGATTATTGATAAAAATATTCTTGTTAAGCGAATAATAATTATTGCTTTGCGGCTCGAATGCAAAGACCTGAACGGACTTCCCATATTTTTTTGCCGGATACAAAGAATACTGTCCAATATTAGCGCCAATATCGAAATAACATGTCCCGGGCTTGAGCTGATCGAGCCAATCCAGTGTATCGGGTTCTTTAACTGAATAAGTCTTCGCTCGTCTGAGAACGCGCCAGTGATCAACAGCGATACGAATCTGCAGGCCTCTGACCGTGACACGGATAGAACCACCTATTAACTGGTAAAACGCTGCAACGCAGTTATTTAAAAAACTGATCATCAAAGCACATCCTTGGTTTGGTTCATTCAGCTGTTTTTATTTTCCCGGACGATTCTTCCAGCAACTCCACGTAATGCTCCAGTACCTTGTCATCCGGTACATCGAGCATTTCTGTCAAGAATTCCAGACGATGTGCATCGACATAAAAGTCATCACAGCCAAGTGTTAAAAAATGATTGATTTTTTCGTACACATCATCCCGGCACCTGAGCTCTGTTTCCGGCATGTAATGGGCTACGGTAGAACGCCCTGCGATCAGATAATCGGCAGCCAGCACCGGCTTTCTGGTCCTGACAGCTTCAAAAATAACCGAAGTAGCCAGATCGATAATGACATCCGCCCAGTTCATCAAATGCACTGAATGCGCTTTATCATCGGCAATACTGACATTCGGCAGCTTTTTGATTGCTTTGTCTTTTGTCAGCGATTGCTTCCATCCGCTGCGCGTATGCGGCTTAATCATAATTTCAATCCCGGGAAATTCTGCAATCATATGTACCACTTCGCCGACTTCTTCCCAGAAAGTCGTAAAATTGGCCTTTCTGAGAAAGATCACTATTTTAAGCCGGCTGTCCGACGGCGTTATTGGCGATGGCGGCAGAATTTCAACCAGTTTTGACAGCCATTCTTCACAAAAGCGCGGCGAGCCCAGTACCGCTATTTTTTGTTCACCGAGGTAAGGGCGAAAACGCTTTGCGCATAGTTCATTGGGAACGACCAGACAATCAAAAACATCTGCGTTGGAAAAGACCGTATCCGGCCCGAGTTTCCGTTCTCCACGGCGAATCAACTGATTGACATGCGGACTGTCCCCATGCGGCAGCGAGATGACGCTGAGTTTTCTGGCATGCGCCATTTCAATCAGGATTTTTATCCATTCAACACTGATGACTGAATTTCGCTCCACCCAGTCAAAGGTAATCACACCACCGTTGCTGTTTTCAAAACATCGCCGGAACAGTGTTTCGTTTGTTTGCCGCCAGACTTGCTCGCGCCGAGATTCATCATAGCGCTCGGATAACCGCTTCGCCAACAAACCCAGCACGGGTATACGCCTGACATTGCCGGTTAGCATGTACATTTGCAAACGCCACTTTAAGAAATGCAACCAACCCAATACCTCGCGCATATGCGCAACGCGTACACCAGAAAGCTGTTTTAAAAACTGTATCCGGTAATCACGACGAAACTTTGCCGATCCAAGCAGCACTACATCGCATTGGTGTCCCGAATCAGCCCACTTGTAAATCACCGGTGTGATATGGTCTATATCATTATAATGACGAAGAAAAAAAAGGGCTCTCATCCCTGAGAATATGAACGTAAATTAATTGAAATCGAAAACAATCTTAAACATTAAGGGCTCATCCGGCGCGGACCAATTGTCTGCGACTGCCAGCGCAGATGTACTCTATACACATACCACATACCACATGCACACCTAACAAGCCGGTTAATTCTACACGCCCGGTCATGACTTTGCCAGAAAACCCCAGAAAAGCACAATTCTTGCTACAAAACTGTCGCAATCAAGCAACTGCGCAGCACTGGTTGCTGATTTAGCCACGAACCCCCCGAATAAATTTGCCCTGACTGACTGATAAATTGGATAATAGCCAGTTATGCAAAACGACATATTGAGATTTCTCAATCAAATAATCAATAATTTAAACGATTCAACATGAAAACAATTGCTGTCATCCCTGCACGCATGGGTTCAACACGTTATCCAGGTAAACCGATCGCGCCGTTATTGGGTCGTCCGATGATTGAGCATATTTATAAACGCGTCGCGCTAAGCAAAGCGCTTGACGCCACCTATATCGCCACCTGTGACGAGGAAATTCGCGAAGTTGCGGAAGGTTTCGGCGCAACAGTCATTATGACGGCCGATACACATGAACGCGCGAGTGACCGTGTCGCTGAAGCGGTGGTTGATCTGGACGCTGATTTGATTGTCATGGTGCAAGGCGACGAACCCATGACACATCCGGACATGATCGATGCTGCAGTCGCGCCGTTCAAGGATGACCCCGAACTGGGTTGCGTCAATCTGGTGCGCCGCATTGACCAGGAATCCGATTTTCGTGATCCCAATACGATCAAAGTTGTCATGGATCAATCCAGCAATGCGCTTTATATGTCGCGCCAGCCTATCCCGACATTGGCAAAAGCAGGCTTTGCACAAACAATTGCGCACAAACAGGTATGCATTATTCCATTTCGCCGTGACTTGCTTTTCCGTTACACTAACCTGTCACCCACACCACTCGAACAACTTGAATCTGTCGACATGATGCGTTTGCTGGAACATGGATACACGGTCAAAATGGTACCGACCGAATTCAACACCCAGGCGGTTGATACCGAAGCAGACCTGGCGCGTGTTGCCAGACTGATGGAGAACGATCCATTGCTATCCCGTTATTGATCCCTATAACCAATTAAAATGCAGCTAAAATCAAAACTTTCGCACTCCGCGGTAACCATTGGCTCTTGGATCACATTGGGCCATACGGCGATTGCCGAAATCATGGCCGAAGCCGGCTTCGACTGGCTGGTGCTCGACATGGAACACAGCGTCCTGGAACTGAGCGAAGTCCAAACTATCATCCAGGTACTCGATGGCAAACAGTGCCCGGCGATTGTTCGACTCACATCCAATCATCCCGATCAGATCAAACGCGTTATGGATGCCGGCGCAACCGGTGTCATGGTGCCAATGATCAAATCCGCAGCCGATGCTCAGGCTGCCGTTGATGCGGTCTATTACCCGCCACGCGGGCAGCGCGGCGTTGGTCTCGCACGGGCGCAAGGCTTTGGAGCAAGCTTTCCCGCATACCAACAGTGGCTGGAACACAATGCCGTCATTGTCGCCATGATCGAGCATATCGACGCAGTAAATGCAATTGACTCAATTCTGGCTGTGCCGGGTATCGATGCCTATATCATCGGCCCTTATGATCTTTCGGGTTCCATGGGCCGACCTGGCGATCTGAATCACCCTGACGTGCAAAACGCCATCGCCCGCATACTCGACGCGGGAAAACACGCTCAAAAACCCGGCGGCATCCATGTTATCGAACCCGATCCCGAAGCATTGCAGCAGCGTATACAATCCGGATTCAATTTTCTGGGTTACAGTCTGGATATCCGCATTCTGGATTCCATCTGCCGCAATCACCTGCAACAGATACGCAAAACATTGTAAAAAATTTTATGTACAAATTTGTCATTTCCACCTCGTCATTCGACACCGACAATAACCCGGCAATCCAGCGGCTCATTCAGGCAGGCCTGCAACCGGTTACCAATCCATTTGGCCGGCGATTGACCGAGGATGAAGCCGGATCTTTGCTGGAAGACGGTGTTGTCGGCATGATTGCAGGTATTGAACCGCTCACGGCCCGTGTGATTCAATCCGCAAAAAACCTGAAAGTCATTTCACGTTGCGGTACCGGCATGGACAGTGTGGATCAAACCGCCGCGAAAAATCATGGCGTCACAGTACTCAATACCCCTGAAGCGCCTGCGCAGGCCGTCGCCGAACTCACGATGGGACTCATGCTGGCCGGTTTGCGTCAAATACCCCAAACGGATCAGTTAATTCGCAACGGCGAATGGCCACGCACACAGGGCGGCCTGCTGGCCGCACAAACCGTCGGTATCATTGGCCTGGGCCACATCGGCAAACGTGTGGCCAGATTGTGTCAGGCTTTTGAAGCCCGTGTAATCGCCTGCGATCCGCTAGTCAAACAGGTGCCAGAGAACATCACACTCATGCCGCTGGATCAACTTCTTGAGACAGCCGACATCATCAGCCTACATACATTTTACAGCCCCGAATTGCATCATCTGATCGATACACAGGCACTCGTGCGCATAAAACCCAGTGCGCTGCTGATTAATGCCGCGCGCGGCGGATTGATTGATGAGCAAGCACTCAAAGATGCGCTGGATTGCGGCAAATTGGGTGCGGCAGCGCTAGATACGTTCGAGCAGGAACCTTATCAAGGGCCGCTGCTCGAATGTAAAAATCTGATCTTATCCTCACACGTCGGTTCTCTGGCCAGAGAGGCACGTCAGCGCATGGAACTGGAAGCCGCAGACAATTTACTCAAGGGACTCATCGAAGCAGGCGTAATTAATGACACATAGCAACACTTCAATAGATTCATCACTTTCAAATCACACTGTTATCGTTTTCGGCGCTAGCGGCTTCCTGGGCAGCCATGTTGCCGATGCGCTTTCCAACGCCGGCTACAAAGTGCGTTTATTTGACCGCAGCCCTTCCCCGCATCTTAGAAAAGATCAAGAAATGATCGTCGGCGACATCATGGACTTGCAACAAGTCGTCGACGCAGTTAAAGGCGCGGACATCGTCTATAACTTCGCCGCCATCGCCGACATCGACGAAGCACACAACAAGCCGATCGAGACCGTCACCATCAATGTGCTCGGCAATACACATGTGCTTGAAGCTGCGCGTCTCGCCAACGTACGCCGTTTTGTTTTTGCCAGCAGCGTGTATGTCTATTCGGAATCCGGTTCGTTTTACCGCGCCAGCAAACAAGCTTCAGAGCGCTTTACCGAAACCTACCATGACCGTTACGGACTCGAATACAACATTTTGCGTTACGGTTCACTGTACGGGCGTCGAAGCGACCAGCGCAACGGCATCTACCGCATGCTGCACGAAGCCATTACGCACCGCTCAATCACCTACAAAGGCAGTGGAAACGCCATGCGTGAATATATTCATGTGGAAGACGCCGCACGTCTCAGTGTACAAGTACTCGCACCGGAGTATGCCAACCGGCACCTCATTCTGACCGGGCAGGAGAAAATGCGCATCCACGATGTCATGACCATGATTTCCGAAATCATGCCGTGGCCGATAACGCTTAATTTCGATAACGCAAATGTCGTGCATCATTACGAAATCACACCCTATGCGTTTCAACCGCGCATCGGCCGCAAACTGGTGATTAACGAGCATGTCGACCTTGGGCAAGGTCTGCTCGACTGCATCCGGGAAATTCATCAATACCTGGAACATGAGGATGAAAATGATAACGCATCGCCCTCGTCATCCGACAACCGGGCCTAATGTTCATGCCTGATTTAGCATTTTTCCAGGCGATTATTTTCGATTTTGACGGCGTCGTAGCAGAATCCGGAGAAATCAAGACACAGGCTTTTGCAGAATTGTACCGCGCCTATGGCGATGCCGTGGTTACCGAAGTTGTTCAATATCATACCCAAAACGGCGGCCTGTCGCGTTACAACAAATTCCGCTACTATCAGCAGCATTTACTAAGCAAACCGCCATTAACACCAGAAGAAGAAAAAGAACTGGACCGGCGATTTTCAGAACTTGTCGTCGAGGCCGTGATTGCCGCCGACGCCGTTGCCGGTGCAACTGAACTTATCCGTCAACAGGCCGAAAGAATCCCGCTCTTCGTTGCGTCCGGCACACCGGAAATCGAACTCAAGGTTATCGTCGAGCGGCGCGGTTTATCGCCTTATTTCAAACAGGTGCGCGGTGCACCCAAGCCAAAAAAAACACTGATTGCGGAAATCCTAGCCGAACATAACCTCAAACCTGAATCGGTATTGATGATCGGTGACGCCATGGCTGATTATGAAGGCGCACAGGCAAACGGCACCGCATTCCTTGGCCGCGTGAAACCCGGTGACGAAAATCCGTTCCCACCCGGAACGCATGTCGTCCCTGATTTAAGCACACTGGTAACATGACCGGTAATATGCACAGTCGGATTAAAAGAAACGTTTTTTCGAATATCGATACTCTCGCGCATGGATTTGCAGATTATGCCGCAGAAATATTATCCTTAGCGCTCGAAAAACAACAATCCGCCAGCCTTGTCGTTCCCGGCGGCAATACACCACGCTCCTATCTGCCTGCGCTTGCCGCAAAACCGTTACCCTGGAACCGCGTTACCATAACATTGAGTGATGAGCGCTGGGTCGATATCGAATCGGAAGACTCGAACGAATATCTTGTGAAAAAATTCATGCTGAATCAGTTACCGCAAAAAGCGCATTTCGTCGGCCTCAAAACATGGCATGACACACCTGATGAAGCCATCCCTGAAATCGACCAGCGTCTCGGAAAAATCACGCTGCCGTTTACTCTCACTGTACTTGGCCTGGGCGAAGACGGCCATATCGCATCATTGTTTCTTGGTTTGCAACTTCACGAACCACAACAAAACGCGATGCCATCTCATTGTCTGGCAATTTATCCCCCCATATCACCCACGCCGCGGATAAGTCTGTCGCTTGATGTACTTGCCCGTAGCGAGAAGATTGCTTTGGTTGTCACCGGACACAGCAAACGGAAATTGCTGGATCAACTCTCAGATAACCCCGATCCACGAGTTCCTTTGGTCTGGTTGCTGCAATGGAGTCAGTCGACCATTACCGTTTTTGAAACTGACCGATAATATCCCGGACTTATGACTGAATATCATGATGTCAACATCAAGTCGCTAAAACTTGACGGAAAAGGTATCGCATACCATGACGGCAAGACAGTACAAATCAATGGTGTATTACCCGGTGAGCGGGTACGCTACAAACCTGTAAAATCGAGAAAACACCAACAAAGCGGCCAGGCTGTAGCTTTGCTGCGCCTCAGCGCCGACCGGGTAATACCGCGCTGTACGCACTTTGGTTATTTTCAGGGTGCTTGCAGCGGGTGCGCCTTGCAACATCTGAACATATCAACGCAAATTGCTGTCAAGCAGCAAACACTTGAAAATGCCCTGTGGCAGGCGGCAAACGTGCGTCCGCAAAATCTGTTATCACCCATTGAAGGTCCCATTTGGGGTTATCGCCACCGTGCACGATTGTCGGTACGTTACGTCAAGCGCAGAGGCGCCATTCTGGTTGGATTTCATGAACGTACCCGGAGTTTTGTGGCTGATATGCAATCTTGCGCGATATTACCAGAAAAGGTTTCCGCTTTACTGATGCCGTTACGCGAGTTGATCCAGGAGTTATCGATACGCGAACGGTTACCACAGATTGAAGTGGCGGTTGGCGCTCATGTTACAGTTCTGGTTTTGCGCGTACTCGACGCACCCAGTTCGGACGATCGCGAAAAGCTGCAACTTTTTGGCCGCACGCATGATGTTTCGATATGGCTGCAATCCCGTGGTCCCGAAACAGCCGCGCCACTTGACAGCAATTCAAATGGATTGTCACTGGCATTACCGGAATTTGGCATCGACATCCCTTTTTCACCCACCGATTTTACTCAGGTTAATCATCAGCTCAATACGCTGCTGGTGAAACGCACCATTGAACTGCTGGCGCCGGAACCCGAAGATATCGTCGTTGATTTTTTCTGCGGGCTCGGTAACTTCACGCTCCCGCTGGCAACCCGTGCACAGCGGGTGATCGGACTCGAAGGATCATCCACGTTGGTAGAACGCGCCGAACAGGCCGCACAGTACAATGACTTAGCGCAAAAAACAGTATTTGCCGCACGAAATTTATTTGAGTGGGATGCGCAAGACTGGGACACCTTAGTAAATACCTATGGCGGGATAACCCGTCGTATCGACCGGGTACTGATCGATCCGCCGCGCGCAGGCGCACTCGCCGTATCCAAGGTACTTGCGACAACCAAAACACCGCCCAAGCGCATGGTTTATGTCTCGTGCAATCCAGAAACACTGGCGCGGGATACCGCTTTGCTTGTGAACGAAGGCGGCTGGCAACTGCGTGCAGCAGGTGTGGTCAACATGTTTCCGCATACAGCGCATGTGGAATCGATTGCGGTATTTGATCCACCAGCATGATGATTTTTGGTCAAACAACTGATCTTACTGCGTTACAGTTGAAAAGATTTTATTTGCAGAATCCGTCAAAATAAAAATAACATATTGTATTAAAAAGTGAAGATAGTATTTTTTGATGTGCTTTGATATCGATTTAGGCACATATTCACATAAAATACTCTCAGTACCGGTAACTAAGAACAACTTATCCCGCCAGTGCAGATGGGTATTTTTCCAGGCTGGAGACAGGAAAATACTCGTTTCTAATTAACATATTGGTGTTCATTTCTCTTTGCGCTTTATTAAACGCGTCGATAAATGTAATCTTGATGCGTGCATTGCGCGCACCCAGAAACAACCCTGACAAAACCATAAATCCGGCGCTTGTTACCCAGTACGAATTATTTTGTTCCTGTGTGAAAAAGTTTTCTTCGCTAAATGCGGCACCACAATCACTCATCAAATAACGTAATGCATGCACAATCTCGTTGTGGTTACGGCCAAAATGTTTTGCGATAATTCGTGTGCTAGTTACCACTTTATTATTTGCAGCACTCACAATTTTTTCCATAATAATCTCCATTGATCCGATTTTAAACAATACTCAAAATTCATGAAATTTCATCTTGTTGATTTCAATTTCTCGTGTTTAATGAACTTTATTTCAAATTCATTAGTAAAAAAATTACCCTTTGGTCATAGTTTTCAAAAATTAAACTGTAAATGGCATCCATCGTTTTTCTATCAGCACGGTAAACAGGAAAAAAGCAGGCCCCAGGATTCATGCTCTCGGCTTGTCAGAAATCAGCGCCACTCATGACAGATTCTTAAACAAGACACTGTATATATTGTGGTGCTCTTAAGTTATATGTGAGTACAAAATAATGACAAAAAAGAAAACACTGATGTCCTGGAGTAGCGGCAAAGACAGTGCATGGGCGTTTTACAAATTGTTACAAAATCCGGAAATAGAAGTCGTTGGCTTGTTTTGCACGGTCAATCGCGAATTTAAGCGCGTAGCTATGCACGGGGTCAGCGTCGAGTTATTACTGCAGCAGGCAAAGCGTATCGGTCTTCCTATTGAATTGATCGAGATACCCTACCCTTGCAACAATGAAGAATACGAAAAAATTATGGAACAATTTGTAAAAAAAGTGAAAAATAATCATATTGAACATTTTGCATTTGGCGATTTGTTCCTCGAGGACATTCGCAGTTATCGAGAGCAAAAACTCAACAACTGCGGCATAAAACCAATTTTTCCAATCTGGGGATCACAGACAGATACGCTTGCTAAGGAAATGATAAATAACGGGTTAAAAACCATAATCACATGTATAGACCCAAAGCAAATTCCACAGGAATTTATTGGCCAGGAATTCAATGAAAAATTTCTGGAATCTCTACCAGAATCCGCAGATCCATGTGGAGAAAATGGAGAGTTTCACAGCTTTGTATACGATGGCCCGATGTTCAGCAAGCCAATTCAGGTTTCAGTCGGTGAAATCATACATCGAGATAATTTCATATTTGCAGACCTGTTACCGGTCACGACAAATCAGACCGATTGAGTATACCGGCGGCGATTCAGCACAAAACAATCCTCGATCAAAACTTTGAAGTATTCCGGCGAAGTGGCATTAGCGTTTTTTCTAATACAAATTCTGGACTTAATAGGCACTGACCAGTTTTATTGCCTTAAATCGGATAACCGGGCAGAATACCATACGAAAGAGAACGATTATTTCACATTTACTTGAATATCTGAAGATATCAGTCACTCCATTATAATGCCGGAGATCGGTTTAATTAACTAGGATAAAGGGAGTTTATTATGGCAAGCTCGAATAATGCACTCTGGATTGGCGCAATTGTTATCGTGGCTGCTTTAACAGCGGTCGAATTAATGTCAACCAAAGAAGAAAGTGCCAGCAAGTCAATTGACAATGATACAGTTGCCGGTTCCACATCACCCGTTTCACCACAATTTGACGCTGGCCAGATTGCTACCGGCAGTGCAGAGGCGCCCGGCAATGAAACTGCACTTGCGGAATCCGTTGAGCCTGGCTTTCAATTTGAAACGGAATCCGAATTTGCATCGGATTTGATTGTTAATCTGGACAATCCACAGGCAAATGTCGCCGCGATAGCAGAAAGCCAGCAAAGCGAGCCGACAATAGATGCAGCGGACAACGCCGAAGAAATGCTGACTACCAGTTTGCCAATCGACAACACCCAAGCGGCAAAAGCTGAGAGCGTTGCTGCAGCACCGACAGAAACCGCGGTGCAGTCGATAGAGAAAACAATTGCAGAAAAATCCGCCCCGATAGAAGTGACTGTTGATACATCGCTGGCGCGTGCGGTTGAGCATGCAGAAGCCGAAGAAACGCCGGTTCATGCCGCTACTTCATCGAAAATTTCACAACATCTGGCCGCTGCTGAAAAAGCCATCAAAGCATTGCGCATGACTACACCCGCAGGCGATAATGCCTATGAACATTACCAGTCGGTTCTGGCGATCGACCCCAATAACGCCGAAGCCCGTGCCGGCATAGAAAAAATGGTCGATATGTATGTTCATTTTTCCGAAAAAGCAATTACTGACAACCAGTTAAACACTGCCAGGGTTTATCTGCGACGTGCAGAAAATCTTCTGCCTGGATCACCCAAATTGAACAACCTGCGCGCCAAACTCAATTGATTGATTGTTTGTTTGAGCAGGTTAGGGGCGACAAATACGCAGTCGATCGATACAGGTTGTTAAATTTGGCATGAACAATGCGGGAGTTAACGACCTGTCAATTTTTTCATCAGTATGGCATTAACTTGTGCCGGATTGGCTTTGCCTTTAGTGGCTTTCATAACTTGGCCAACCAGCGAATTGAATGCCTTTTCCTTGCCATTGCGATAGTCGGCAACCTGCTGCGCATTCGCCGCCAGCACTTCACCCACCAGTTGCTCAATCGCACAGTCATCCGAAATCTGCTTCAGGCCTTTGGCCTCGATAATGGCATCGACATTCTGATCCATTTCCCCTTGCCACATACTTTCAAAAACCGTTTTTGCAGCTTTTCCGGAAATAGTGCCGTCCTGAATACGCGCTAATAATGCAACCAGTTTTTCCGGTGTTACCGGACAAGCGGTGATTTCAATATCGGCCTTATTCAAGCGTGCACTGATCTCACCCATAATCCAGTTGGCGCAGAGTTTGGCTTGTGCTGGCAGCTGCTTAACCGCAGCTTCAAAATAATCCGCCATTTCACGTGAACTCGTCAGCACAGCCGCATCGTAGGCCGACAAGCCAAAATCAGACCTATAGCGTTGATGCCTTGCTTGCGGCAATTCGGGCAATGCCGCCTTTAACTGCACAATCAGGTCTGGCTCAATTTCTACCGGCAACAAATCCGGATCAGGAAAATAACGATAGTCATTGGCGTCTTCCTTGCTGCGCATGGTGCGTGTTTCACCTTTGTTGGCATCAAACAACCGCGTTTCCTGCCGGATTGTACCGCCCTCTTCCAGGATATCAATTTGCCGCTCAACTTCAAATTCAATCGCTTTTTCCAGAAAACGGAACGAATTCAGATTCTTAATCTCACACCGTGTTCCAAATTTTTCACTGCCAAGAGGACGCACGGAAACATTTGCATCGCAGCGAAAAGAACCCTCTTGCATATTGCCGTCGCATATGCCAACCCAACGCACCAGTGCGTGCAATGTTTTCGCGTAAGCTACCGCTTCCGCGCTGCTGCGCAGATCGGGTTCGGAAACGATCTCCAGCAGCGGAGTACCGGCCCGATTGAGATCAATACCGCTCATGCCGTGAAAATCTTCATGCAATGATTTACCGGCATCTTCTTCCAAATGCGCACGTGTCAGACGAATCGTTTTTTCCGATTCGCCCACCTGAATACGAATAGTGCCACCTTCCACAATTGGCAGTTCATACTGACTGATTTGATAGCCTTTAGGCAAATCGGGATAAAAATAATTTTTACGTGCAAAAATCGAAGGCGAATTAATTTTTGCATCGACTGCAAGACCGAATTTAATGGCACGTTCAACTGCGCCACGGTTTAAAACCGGCAAAACTCCCGGCAGCGCCAGATCAACAATACAGGCCTGCGTATTCGGCATCGCACCATATGCTATCGATGCCCCTGAAAAAATCTTGGATTGCGTTGACAGTTGAGCATGTACTTCAAGCCCAATAACAATTTCCCACTGCATGTTTGATTTTCCAACTCGATGAAATTGATTAGGAGAATAGGATTTCGCACTTAAATATTCGGCATTTTCCAGTGCCAGTCGGTAACCTGTTGATATTGATGCGCAACATTGAGCATACACGCTTCGGCAAAATAATTACCGATAACATGCAAACCCACAGGTCTTTCTTTTTCGCCAAATCCAATCGGGATCGACATTCCAGGAAGACCCGCCAAACTGGCCGCACTGGTATAAATATCGGACAAATACATTTGTACCGGATCACTGCTTTTTTCACCAATATCAAATGCAACTGTCGGCGCCGTCGGGCCCATAATTAAATCACATTGCTTAAATGCGTCTTTGAAGTCCTGCGCAATCAAACGGCGCGCTTTCTGTGCCTTGATGTAATAGGCATCATAATAACCATGCGATAACACATAGGTACCGATGAGGATACGGCGTTTGACTTCGGCGCCAAATCCCTCGGCACGGCTTTTACGGTACATATCCGCCAGGTCCTGATAGGACTTGGCACGATAGCCATATCGAACACCATCAAAACGCGACAGATTGCTGGATGCTTCGGCAGGCGCCAGGACATAGTAAACAGGAATGGACAACGGTGAATTTGGCAGCGATACTTCGATCGTTTTTGCGCCGAGCTGGCGATATTCATCCAGTGCCTGCATGACTGCTTTTTCAACATCGCTGCTCATACCCTTGGCAAAATACTCTTTGGGCAAGCCGATACGCAGACCCGATAACGGTTTTTCCAGATCACGCGAATAATCTTCGGTTTCACGTTGCAAACTGGTTGAATCACGCGCATCGAAGCCGGTCATCACATTGAGCATGACTGCCAGATCCTCGGCAGACTTCGCCATTGGGCCGCCTTGGTCAAGGCTGGATGCAAAAGCGATCATGCCATAACGTGATACTGTGCCATACGTGGGTTTAATACCCGATATGCCGCATAATGCAGCAGGTTGCCGGATAGAACCGCCGGTATCGGTGCCCGTCGCCACAGGCGCCATGCGCGCGGCAACAGCACAGGCTGACCCCCCCGAACTGCCTCCCGGGACAGCTGCAACATCCCAAGGATTTTTGACCGGTCCATAAAATGACGTTTCATTACTCGAACCCATGGCGAATTCATCCATATTGGTTTTGCCGATATTGACAGCGCCAGCCGCATTAAAGCGCTCAATCACACCGGCATCATAGGGTGAAACAAAATTTGACAACATCTTCGATCCACATGTCGTCAGCCATCCCTTGGCGCAAAAAATATCTTTCTGTGCGACCGGTATACCCGTTAACGGTCCAGCTTCACCTGCAGCGATGTCTTTGTCCGCATTTCGGGCCTGCGCCAGTGCTTTTTCCTCATCAACGGAAATAAAAGCATTATATTGCGGGTTTAGCTGTTTGATGCGTTGAAGAAATTCAGTTGTCAGCTCGACACTCGAGATCTCTCTAGTCGCTAGACGTTTGGATAGCTGTTTAAGACTGTCATTAAACATGGTACTAACTAATTGGGATGTATAATGTTGTGGGTTTCGTGATTGTTGTTATAATTCTACTATGGGCTGAAAGTTTTTATTACCTAAACGAAGCGTTATGGCAGGCGCTTGTGATTAAGTAGCATTTCTAACCGGATTGTCCGGGCAAGATAATACTATTCAAGGCATCTTCAGCAAATTACTCAATTACTTTTGGTACAAGATAAAGACCTTCTTCAACTTGCGGCGCGATCGATTGGCACAGTTCACGCTGATCCGATTCGGTCACTTGATCATCTCGCAGCCGCTGCATCAGGTCTTGAGCATGAGACATTGGCTCAACCTTGGATGTATCGGTCGCTTGCATGGTTTCAATCAATTTAAAAATGTCGGATAACTGGGTCAATGTTGATTTAACCTCATCATCACTGACCTCGATATAGGCAAGTTCAGCAATTTGTTTTACATCATGAATGGATAAAGTCATATGAAGCGAGAATCTTATATTAAAAGTAGTTATAGGGTATCATGACGCCGTTTATTTAGCGTACCAATTTTTTAAACATTTTTTAGTATTATACGTCCATCATCACTCTTAATAACGGATATTGCCACCATGTTTAATTTTCTGAGCAACAATTTTCTGGGTAGCTATTTTTCAACGGACATGGCTATCGATCTAGGTACAGCTAATACACTGATTTACGTACGCGGTCAGGGTGTTGTACTTGATGAGCCGTCTGTAGTGGCCATTCGTGAAGAAAGTGGTGCCAGCGGAAAAAAAATGATTCAGCAAGTGGGTCTGGCAGCAAAACAAATGCTGGGCCGGACTCCCGGAAACATCACCGCCATTCGCCCGATGAAAGATGGGGTTATCGCCGATTTTACAGTTACCGAGCAAATGCTCAAAATGTTCATCCGTAAAGTCAACCCGCCACGGTTGTTCTCCGCCAACCCACGCATCGTCATTTGCGTTCCTTACGGTTCTACCCAGGTTGAACGCCGTGCCATACGTGAAGCGGCATACGGGGCAGGCGCACGCAAAGTGGAATTAATAGAAGAGCCTATGGCAGCGGCTCTCGGCGCCGATCTGCCAGTGGAGTCTCCAACAGGCTCTATGGTTGTCGACATTGGCGGTGGCACTACAGAAGTCGGCATTATTTCCCTGGGCGGTATTGTTTACTCAAACTCGGTACGTGTTGGTGGCGACAAATTTGACGAATCCATTATCAACTACATCCGCCGTAACTATGGCATGCTGATAGGCGAAGTGACTGCAGAATTCATAAAAAAAGAAATCGGCTCAGCGTTTCCCGGCTCCGAAGTACGCGAAATAGAAGTCAAGGGACGTAATCTGGCTGAAGGAATTCCCCGCAGCTTCACCATCTCGAGTAACGAAATCCTGGAAGCTCTAAACGAACCGCTTAACAGTATAGCCAGCGCCGTCAAAACAGCGCTCGAGCACACCCCACCTGAACTCGGCGCGGATATTGCTGAAAAAGGTATGGTCATGACCGGGGGCGGTGCTTTGCTGCGAGATATTGATCGCTTGCTGATGGAAGAAACCGGCCTGTCAGTCATTGTTGCGGACGATCCTCTGTCGTGCGTAGCCCGAGGAGCTGGAATCGCACTTGAAAACATGGATCAATCTATTGGTATTTTTGCCAACGACTAATGCTCATCATCGACTCAACAGCAGGAGGTTTTTTGCATTAGTGTATTGATCCGGCCACAAGAAGTTTGAGGATAACACAATATTTATAATGTTAGCGCATTGATCTATTGCCTTTAATCTATACTGTTGTTAATACTTTAATTGGCCGAATCAAGAGGACACACGTAACGATGCTATCTTCATTCACAAAACTTCCTGAAACGCATTTTTGCATCACTGAATGAAATGGACTCAACGCCCCAGTTTTTCAGACATGGACCCGGCCCGTTAGCGCGGCTTGTTCTTTTTATGCTGTTGTCTTGCCTGCTCATGGCGGAAGACCTACGCTTCAAATTATTGCCCGAACTGCGTCAGACCATTGCCATGATTATTTATCCATTTCAAAAAGCAGCGCTTCTGCCTGCCGCAACAAGTGATGTGATCAAGGAACTGATCAGCAACCTGCACATTATTGAAGAAAATACCTATCTTAGGGAACGTTATCTTCGCAACAGTGAAAAACTATTGCGCTTAAATGCGCTGGAAGCAGAAAACGCACACTTACGAAAACTCCTGGGCGCAGTTAACACAATTGAGTCCAAAACAACAGCCAAAGCAGTCATGGCTGAAATTCTTTATACACCGCGCGATCCGTTCAGTCATAAAATCACTCTGAACAAAGGTAGCCTGCATCACATTCAAGCCGGTCAAATCGTTATTGATAACAAGGGAATTATTGGGCAAATTACGCAGGTCTATCCGTTGGTGTCCGAAGTTACCCTGATTACTGACAAGGATCATTCTGTTCCAATACAGATTGTGCGCAACAATATCCGTACGGTAATCTCAGGAACCGGAAAAAACAATGAAATCGAATTACGTTACTTATCCGTAAATACGGATATCAGGGAAGGTGACTTGCTGGCTACTTCAGGTATAGGCGGCGTGTATCCGCGCGGACTTCCTGCAGCAATTGTGACAGAAATCAAACGCCACCCGGCAGATCATTTTGCACAGATAACTGGCACCCCGGTTGCCGGTGTTGATCGCAATCGGCAAGTGTTAATACTGTCACTCTCTCCGACATTGCCCGACACACCAGAAAATATTGCCAAGGAACCAAACGGTGAGTCTAAAAATAATTGATGAATCCAGAATAGACGCCAGCAAGTATATTAGTAAAGATATGCTCGCACCTGCAAAATTATGGTATGTACTGTTTAGTCTCGCTGTGGCCCTATGTCTGAATTTTATCCCACTCCAGTCAATTGCATTGACAATTCGCCCTGACTTTGTGGCGCTGACCATACTTTTCTGGACCATCAATCAACCGCAGCGCATGGGAATGAGTCTTGCCTTTTGTATCGGCCTGATGATGGATGTTCATAATGCCGGAATTTTGGGTCATCATGCATTGGCTTATTGTGTCATTGTTTATTTTGCATCAATTTTTCGCCGCCGACTAAAAATCTTCAGTTTGATGCAGCAAATACCCCAAATCGGTTTTGTACTATTAGTGATGCAGGGAATTCTCGTTTTAGTCGCACTAATCAGCGGATCGGTCTTGCCAGAGTGGCAATATTTCCTGGCTTCGTTAACTGGTACAATATTCTGGCCAATAATATCTTACTTTTTGAGTTTTCCATTAAGACACAAAGCCGATTCAGATGACCTATGAAACCGTTTGTAGAATTAAGAAATCATCCGCTCGAACTGTTTAAATTTCATAGACGGCTAGCATTCAGTGCTGGTTTTGTGTTGCTTTTGTTTCTAACCCTCTTTGCACGTTTTTTTTATTTGCAGGTTACACAAGGCGAACATTACCATACACTGGCTGAAGCAAATCGTATTTCGATTGCACCACTGGTGCCAAATCGTGGTTTGATTCTTGATCGAAACGGAAAAATACTCGCACAAAATTATTCCACGTATACACTGGAAATCACCCCGAATAAAATTTCCGATCTTGAGACCGCGTTGGAAGAACTTGCAACCATTATTGAAATCACGCCCAACGACCTTGAGCAATTCAGAAAATTACTGCGTGAAAACAGGCGCTTCAAGAGCCTTCCAATTCGAAACCGGTTAACCGACGAGGAAGTGGCCCGTTTTGCAGCCAATCGATATCGATTCCCTGGCATCGAAATCCAGGCTAGAATTTTGCGCTATTATCCGTATGGCGAGTTGGCCGCCCATGTTGTCGGCTATATTAGTCGAATCAGCGACAAGGACCTTGAACAACTGGAAGAGTCAGGCAATCTTGATAATTACCGGGGTTCTCATTTTATTGGCCGTATCGGAATCGAACAGAGCTATGAAAACGAGCTCCATGGCATTACAGGCTTTGATGAGGTGGAAACCGATGCCGCCGGTCGCTCAATCCAGGTTTTGTCACGCACACCGCCAGTATCCGGCAATAATCTGGTACTCTCACTCGACATTGATTTGCAGCGCGTTGCCGACGAGGCTTTTGGCGACCGCCGCGGTGCATTGGTTGCAATTGACCCCAATAATGGCGAGATACTTGCATTCGTCAGTAAACCCGGTTTTGATGCAAACCTGTTTGTCGGGGGAATCGATCATAAGAACTGGAACTTATTGAACAATTCAATAGACAGACCACTGAACAACCGTGCGCTGCGCGGTGTTTACCCGCCTGGCTCCACATTCAAGCCATTTATGGCACTTGCCGCGCTTGAATTAGGACTCCGTTCACCCGGATACGCTATCAGCGATATCGGTTACTTCAGCCTACCTGGTTCGGATCGTCGCTATCGTGACTGGAAAGTAGGCGGACACGGTCGTGTCGATTTACATAAATCACTGGTTGTTTCCTGCGATACATACTATTACGGCCTTGCCCATGATATGGGCATCGATCGCATACATAGCTATATTAAACAGTTTGGATTGGGCGACAAAACCGGGATTGATATTTTTGGCGAAGTGGAAGGCCTTCTGCCTTCACAGGATTGGAAAATGCGCAGACATAACCAAAGATGGTACGCCGGCGACACAATCTCTGTGGGTATTGGTCAGGGTTATGTACTGACAACACCGCTGCAACTGGCATTTGCAACCGGGATTATTGCCAACCATGGCACAGCCTATCGGCCGCATTTCGTCAAACAGGTCACAAACAGCCAGACGGGCGCTACACGCGAACTTCCCAAACATGAGTTATACACAATCAATCATCAACCTCAGAATATGGCGCTCGTACGAAAGGCCATGGTAGATGTCACACGGCCAGGCGGCACCGCTGCCAATGCCGCAGCCGGTGCAAAATATTCGTTTGCAGGCAAAACCGGCACATCACAGGTAATCGGCATCAAACAGAATGAGCGTTATAGAGAAGAACTTGTTGCTGAACGTCACCGCGATCATGCCATGTTTGTCGCCTACGCACCCGCTGAAAACCCGACCATAACTCTGGCTATTTTAGTAGAAAATGGCGGTAGTGGCGGCGCAACTGCGGCGCCGATTGCTCGTCAGGTTCTGGATTATTTCCTGCTTGACGAACTGCCGGCATCAAAAGAAGCAGAAATCGTAGCAGTCTCTGAACATATACATGATCATTAGTTATCAACATGTCGCATTTAACCCGTACAAAATTGAAAATGCCAATGATTGAATTCAGAACACTTTGGTACTTTCTTACACGCTATATCGACAGTTTTCTTTTGACAAGCATTCTGATTCTAATGATTATTGGTTTGTTCACGCTTTATAGCGCCACGGGTGGCGATATCGACAAAGTCGGCAAACAAGCAATCCATATGGTCATCGCGTTGTCTGTAATGTGGCTGGTCGCCAATGTTCCCTTACAACAAATCATGCGGCTTGCATTACCCTTGTATCTGATTGGATTTGCGTTATTAATCGGTGTTGCGCTTTTTGGTGAAATTAACAATGGCGCGCGCCGCTGGCTTAATTTAGGGGTAACCCGTATACAACCTTCTGAAATCATGAAAATAGCGGTGCCGTTGATGATGGCCTGGTATTTTGATAAATATGAGATCACCTTGCGCCTCAGAGACTATCTGGGCGCCACGATCATCCTGTTACTTCCTGTCTTGTTAATATTACGCCAGCCCGATCTGGGCACAGCACTATTGATCGCGGCAAGCGGTTTTTATGTGCTGTTTCTAGCTGGCTTGTCATGGCGCATTATAGGTGGACTGATTATTGCCATCATTGGCAGTATTCCAGTACTCTGGTCACTCATGCATGACTATCAGCGTCAACGTGTTTTAACACTGATGGATCCATCACAAGACGCACTCGGTTCAGGTTATCATACGATTCAATCATCAATTGCCATCGGGTCAGGCGGCCTCATAGGCAAGGGCTGGCAAAACGGTACACAAACCCAACTGGACTTTTTACCGGAACAAAGCACTGATTTTATTTTTGCAGTTTTTTCAGAAGAATTTGGCTTAATCGGCAATTCTCTATTATTATTACTCTATTTAATAATCATTGGTCGCTGCATGGTTATCACCGCAAATGCATCAACGCAATTTACACGGCTGATAGCAGGTTCAATTACACTGACATTTTGCACGTACATATTTGTAAATATGGGCATGGTAAGCGGAATTTTACCGGTTGTCGGTGTCCCATTGCCACTCATCAGTTACGGCGGCACAGCTTTGGTAACCATGTTACTCGGCTTCGGTATTTTAATGAGTATACAAACTCACCCCAAACTCGTAAAAACATGACAAACACTCAATTAATTTTTAAGAACATTTGTAGAAATTTTCCTTCAACATCAACATTGGCCATCAAAATTCTTGTACTGATAGTCTTGTTGTCCATATCAGGCTGCGCCAGTACCTCACAATACAATTCACTGGATGAAGTGAGTCAGTCAAATACAGCACAAACAAATATCTCTTTACAGAAAGGTGGCGGCTATTATCTGGACGACGGGCCAGGCGATAATCCGCCACATGATATTCATCTCATTCCGGATGCTGTTCCCAAACTGGAAACGCTTCGTGAAGTAAATATGCGCCCCTATGAAGCCTTAGGACAGTTGTACGAACCCATGACAGCGCTCGAGCCATACAAGAAACGTGGCATGGCTTCATGGTATGGGCGACGGTATCATGGCAATGACACCGCATCGGGCGAAGTGTATGACATGTATGCAATGACTGCGGCGCATCCGACATTACCACTACCCAGCTATGCGCGTGTTACCAGTGTCAGTAACGGCAAATCGGTGATTGTTCGTATTAATGATCGCGGTCCGTTTCTTTCTGACCGTCTGATTGATCTTTCGTATACAGCTGCCTATAAACTGGACATTATTGAAGCCGGCAGCGGTGAAGTGATTGTTGAGTCTATTTTACCCGATGAAATCTATCAGCTCGCTTCAGCGAACAAACAAGCACCATCAGCTATTGACAGTCAAATAAATGGCCCCGTTGCTTATCTACAGCTCGGCGCATTCGGCACCTCAAACAATGCACATGATTATCTCTCCCATATCCAGGAAGCACTCCCCTGGCTAAGCAGAGCTGTTGGCATCACAGAACACAATGGCCTGTTCAAAGTACATGCCGGTCCTTATGCCAATCAAATGATCGCCCAACGTGCTGCAAATACAATTACGCAAAGGCTATCCATCAGACCTTTGATCGTCACAGACTAAAGTCAAATCAGTCGAAACGACAGTAATTACAGTTGTAAATCACAAAAAAAATCCCTACAAATGTAGGGATTAAAGGGCCTCGTCATAAAACCATTAACCACAAATCAAATAAATTAAACGTCTTCAGTAGTAATATTGCAACAACTATACATCGTTTGATTCTCGATTCGAAGTGATTGTCATCACTCGGGTTAAACTATAATACGTATAAAACAAGTCCAAAGGAAAAAGTAAGCACATAAACTACCACTATTTCTTTTTTTTAATTGTGTTTTTAATCACATCGCACCCAAAAAATACCAGAATTCAATAATTTAATTTTAATTTGCTGTCATTTGAATCAATACAAGCCTATTGATATATTTTGTCAAATACAGACAAAAACACGATCATGATTAACTGTTTTATTAACGTACAGCATAACCTGGAATCTATTTATCCATGACCAACAAAGATTCATGCGGTCCAGTAATTTCTAACAATGATAGCTTAGCTACTGAACCGATCAAAATGCTTCAAATAGACAACCGAAATATTACAATGCTGGGTACTGCACATGTATCAAAAGCCAGTGCGGACAAAGTCCAGGAACTCATTGCCACGGGAAAATATGATGCGGTAGCCATCGAATTATGTCCGAGCCGACACCGTGCCATAGTTAACCCGGACGCAATGGCCAAAATGGATTTGTTTCAGGTCATCAAAAGCGGTCAGGCCAGCATGGTAGCAGCCAGTCTTGCATTGGGTGCATTTCAACAACGCATGGCAGAGCAATTTGGCATAGAACCCGGGGCAGAAATGCGCGTGGCTATCAAAGATGCCCAGGCAGCCGGATTGCCCGTTATATTGATCGATCGTGAAATCGGAACCACACTCAAGCGCATATACCATAATGTCCCCTGGTGGAAACGAATCGGCCTATTCGCGGGTTTGATCAGCAGTGTGGTCAGCAAGGAAGAAGTCAGCGCCGCTGAAATTGAAAAACTGAAGGAAGGTGATGTTCTGGAAAGTACTTTCTCACAGTTTGCAGAAGATGAAAAAGATTTGTTCAAGCCGCTGATCAGCGAACGTGATGAGTATATGTCCGCCCGCCTGATTAAAGAAAGTCAAGAAAATAATTATCAGCATATTCTTGCCGTTGTCGGCGCCGGTCATATGAATGGAATGCAACACCAGATCGAAAACAAATGTATTACACAACCCGATGAAACCATCGCCAGACTGGATACCCAACCCACCTCATCAAACTGGTTTAAATATTTACCGTGGGCAATCGTTTTACTGATTCTGACCGGTTTTATTATTGGATTTATACGTAGTCCGGAGATCGGCACAGCCATGATTCTTGACTGGGTGCTCATCAATGGCGGACTTTCTGCTTTAGGCGCCGCGATTGCTTTCGCACATCCGCTAACAATCATGACTGCCTTTTTCGCCGCGCCGTTGACTTCGCTCAATCCGACTATCGGTGCAGGTATGGTTGTTGCCGCCGCCGAGACATATTTACGCAAACCCAAAGTGGGCGACTTTAATCGCCTGCGCAGCGATGCAACCAGCCTGAAAGGCTGGTGGAACAATCAGGTCACGCGTATTTTATTAATCTTTATCTTATCCACAATGGGTTCAGCAATTGGCACTTATGTCGCAGGTTTTCGTATTCTTGAGCGATTAAGCAGCGGCTAAGCGTCATGAAAACCTTATTTGGTTTTTTTGAACGGCTGGTCAACCCTTTCCCACCCGAGCATCCAGCCGAACCGCCCAAAGGGATTTATCAATTCTGCCGTCACTACATCCGCGGAATCGAGCCCTATCTATTCTTAATGGCTTTTCTAACCACCTGCCTGGCAATCAGCGAAGCCATGTTGTATGGCATTCTAGGGCAAATGGTTGATTGGCTCTCAGAAAAAAACTCACAACAGTTTCTTGATTCCGAATGGCCGCTTTTGCTGGCAATGTCAGTCTTTATACTGGTATTTATACCCATTATTGTTTTATTGCATTCTCTGGTTATTCATCAGGCACTGATGGGAAATTTCCCGATGCGGGTCCGCTGGCTGGCGCATCGCTACCTGTTAAACCAGAGCTACGCTTTTTTTCAGCATGAATTCAGTGGACGCATCGCAACCAAAGTCATGCAGACAGCGCTTGCGGTTCGCGAGACTGTCATGAAACTGCTTGATGTTATTCTTTTTGTAACGGTTTACCTGATCACGACACTGTTACTGGTTGCAGATGCCGATCCACGTTTATGTATACCGCTGCTGATTTGGCTTATTGCCTATATCGGCACTCTGTCTTATTTTGTGCCGAAACTGAAGCGTATCTCAACCTTGCAAGCGGACGCACGTTCGCTGATGACCGGCCGTATTGTCGACAGCTACACCAATATTATTACGCTGAAACTGTTCTCCCATAGTGAACGTGAATCAGCCTATGCAAAAACCGGCATGCAGGAATTCATGGCAACCGTGCACCCGCAAATGCGCCTGGCAACATGGCTGAATATTTGTGTCTGGTCGATCAATATGTTGCTTGTCTTCTCTACTTGCACATTGGGCATCTATCTTTGGCAGGGTTCAGCACTCGGGCCGGGAGCCATCGCAATTGTTCTGAGCCTGGCAATTCGCCTGACAGGCATGTCTCACTGGGTGATGTGGGAAGTCAATCATTTATTTGAGAATATCGGTACGGTACAGGATGGAATCAACACATTGTCAAACCCGCAAAGCGTAAAAGATGAGTCAGATACAAACACACTCCTCGTATCACAGGGTACGATACAGTTTGATCATGTCTGCTTTTCATATCATTCCACAGCAGATAAATTAAGCATGGCACCAAATAACCCGGCTTCATACTGGATTTTTCATAATCTAAGCCTAAGAATAGAACGCAACGAGAAAGTAGGTATTGTCGGTCGCTCCGGAGCAGGCAAGTCTACATTTGTTAGCCTGCTATTACGCTTTTACGATATTCAACAAGGCTCAATCACCATTGATGGGCAGGATATCAGAAACATCAGTCAGGATAGTCTACGCAGCAATATTGCCATGGTCACACAGGATATCTCGCTTTTACACCGTTCGGTCCGTGACAACATTTTGTTTGGAAAGCCACACGCAACAGAAGCGCAAATGATTGCCGCAGCCAAAAAGGCGCGAGCACATGAATTTATCATGACATTAAAAGATGTCAAAGGCCGTACCGGCTATGATGCACATGTGGGTGAACGTGGCGTAACATTATCCGGTGGTCAGCGTCAACGTATTGCCATTGCCCGCGTTCTGCTCAAAGATGCGCCCATCCTTGTGCTGGACGAAGCGACTTCCGCACTGGATTCAGAAGTCGAAGCCAGTATCCAGCTAAGCCTTTATCAGCTGATGCGGGATAAAACAGTAATTGCCATTGCGCATCGGTTATCCACGATTGCCGCCATGGACAGGTTGATTGTTTTGGATAAAGGCCGTATCGTTGAACAAGGCAGCCATGCCATGCTGATTGCCAACAATCAGCTTTACGCACAGCTCTGGAATCATCAGTCTGGCGGTTTTTTGGGGCTTGAATAATCTTTAACAACTGCTTTTCAGAACAACTATCTGGTTCACCAATATGTCTATAACACCGCTGAATCCTTCCGAACTACGAATTCAAATTGATCCTGACACACTTGAATTCACAGACACTTCGGAGCTCGTTCAATCCCCGCTTTCCTGGATCGGTCAAGAACGCGCTGAAATTGCAGCACGTTTTGGACTGGCTATGCAGCAACCTGATTATCATTTATTTGTATTAGGCGAAGTCGGTAGTGGCAGATCATCATTGTTGCATCAGGCAATGCTCGCCACCGCAGCAAAAAGTGCTGTGCCGCCAGATTTATGTTATATCCATAACTTCACTACGCCTGAAACACCTGTTGCTATTCACCTGCCCGCTGGACAGGGCCGCGCGTTACGCCAGGCATTAACGCATCTGACAAAATCACTCCCCGACGAGATAGCACAATGCCTGAATGGACAGGACTTTAAAATCAGGCAGGAGCAGCAACTCAAAACATTCAAGAAAACAGAAACCCGACTATATGCCGAACTTGATACATTTGCCGAAAAGCGTCATTTTTCGATCCGCCGCGAAACCGAACAAATCGTTTTCACATTACTCGATCAAAATGGAAAAGTCTTAACTGAAGACCACTTGTTTAAACTGCCCAAATCACGCAGAGCCGAAATCGATCAAGCTGAACAAGAATTACATGTGGCAATTATTCGATATTTTGAAGCGATTAAGCGTATCGAAATTGACAAAAACAAATCACTCGCCACTTTGCAGCAAAATACGATAAAACCCGTTCTGAATAACAGCTTTAAAGCCTTACGGAGCAAATTGCACCCGAAACTCAAACAAAACGCCAAACTGAATACATTCCTGGATCATATTGCCCAAAATATTCTGGACAACCTGTCCCTTTTTGAAACCGCAAGTCAAATTGCTGACGAAAAGCAGCGTGATGCTCTGGAGCAAGTATTGTCGCGCTACCAAATCAATCTGGTTGTGGATAATTACGAATTAAAAGGTGCACCGGTCATGATTGAAGACAATCCCCTCATTCATTCATTGTTCGGAAGCATTGATTATCAGTTAGAAGACGGCAGAATGAAAAGTGATTTCATGCGTATCCGCGCAGGTAGTCTGCATAAAGCGCATGGTGGGTTCATCATGTTGCATTTGAGTGATCTGCTGACGGACTTGATGGTGTGGACCAGGCTGCGGCGTCTATTACGCAGCAACCGACTTCAAATTGAAGAACCATTTTCCACATTTGCTGCAAATATACCCGCGATCATAGAACCGGAAGCTATAGATATCAATATTAAAATTGTTCTAATCGGTTCCCGTGAGGATTACTATATTTTACAGGAAGAAGACCCCGAATTTATTCGTCGCTTTCGTGTCAAGGTCGATTTTGCCAACAGTTTCAGATCCAGTCCGAAAACCTACCACGCCTCTTCCATTCTGGTCGCACATATCTGCAATGCAAAAAATCTTCCTCACTTTTCAGCTGCGGCAGTATCACGACTGCTCGAGGAATCGCACCGCGAAGTCGATGACCAGGCACGTCAAAGCGCTATTTTTGCACGTACGGAAGTACTTACTCTGGAGAGCGCCTCAATCTGTCGCGCTCGGAAAGGAAAGTTGGTTGAAACTGAAGACATAACCGCAGCACTGCAAGCACGTATATTGCGCCATAACTATCCGGATCAGCAGTTACAGGAATCAATTACGGATGGAGACATTTTGATTGCTTTACAAGAGAGAAAAACAGGTCAACTGAATGCGATTACCTTGATTGAAATGGGTGATCATAGTTTTGGCACGCCGGTACGTGTAACCGCACGCGTGTTTGCCGGGGAAAATGGTCTAATGAACATCGCGCATGAAGTTGATATGTCCGGCCCCATCCATGACAAAGGTGTATTGATTCTCCAAAACTATTTATCCGCTTTATTTGCCCATCTTGCGCCACTTGCAATGAATGCATCCATTGTTTTTGAACAGGAATATTCGGGCATTGAAGGCGATTCGGCATCCTGTGCGGAATTTTTTGCACTGCTCTCCGCTTTATCCAGAGTTCCCATCAAACAGAGTATCGCCATTACGGGTGCCATGAATCAATACGGAGAAGTCCTGCCAGTTGGCGGCATTAATGACAAAATTGAAGGATTCTTTAGTCTCTGCGAAAAAACTGGCCTAAACGGAGAACAGGGTGTTTTGATTCCACACCAGAACAAACCGCGTCTGATGCTCAACTACAACGTTATTGAGGCTGTACGAAAAGGACTATTTCATATATATACTATGAAGCATGTAACTGAAGGCATTGAATTATTGACAGACATTCCATCCGGGATGTCTGATAAGAGGAAAATCAAGAAATACCCTGCAAAAACAGTGCTTGGCCATGCAGAAAAAACGTTGATCGACTTCCGTTTCGCCTGTCAGGCATCGCATTCCAAATCGGATGCCTGACAAACAATTACCGTTACAAACTCATTGCCATCAGAATCTGTGCTTTAAGTGATTTAATCAGTTTCATTTCATTGGCGGTAATGCCTTCACTCGCGATTGCACTCCGGTCCGCATAAATCAATCCGATTGGCTTATCTTGTATCACCAATGGCAAGATCATGAAACTCAAGGTATCAGGTAATAATTGTTTATGCCAACATGGTAATGCGTTGCTTATTTTAGTATCGGTCGTATCCGATATTGCCAAATCCACATTCCGTTTTATTGCCATACTGAATATATCAGATGAAGCTGTATCCGCAAAAACAAAACTTTTCTGCAATCCGTTTCGGTTTTGGCCGACAAAATTTCTAGCCCTGAATTGATTCGTACGAACATCCTTCAAACAAACGGTCACGAATCGGAAACCCAAACTGCGATATAACGTTTCCAAAACAAGCACCAATAAAGAATTGATATCTGAACGACCGGAAGCAAGCATTTCAGAGACTTCCTGAATCCCTGTCAACAACCGGTCAGTCGAATTATACGGCTTGCCGCTGGCATAACAGTCTTCTGTCTGATCAAAACATGCATTCACATCGCTCAATTCATCAGTCAAACAGTCTACAAAATCGCCAGCAGTTTGATTCTGACCGGCTTGATTATTCTCGCTATCAGTTATTTTTTCAGCATATCGGCATATACTCTGAATTTGTTCGGAAGAATCCCTGATCAGCGCATTTAACTTTTGTTTGTCCAGATCCAATGCGTCACCAAAGCGATTCAACAAGTCATCAACTAATGGTATTTCGTTTCCTTCTCTCAATGTCATCAAAGCAGCATTATTACTGAACTCTGCAACCTGTTGCATCCATTCGCTACGATTCTTGGGGGATCGCAGAACTTTGCCAGGCATAATTTTCATTGCCAGTATAATCGATTCAGGAATATGCCATGCCTTCAAAGCAAACTCTGTCAACCAGTTAAAAGTGCAGCCAAGTTGCTCCAGAGACGCACGTCCTTCTGAATAACCTTTTTCCCTGGCAAGCGACATCGTTTCCCAATACAATTGATCATTATGAGCGGCAAGAATAAGCCTGCCCATATTTTTAAACAATGCCGCGATTGCAACTTCTTCGGCGTTAGGAAATGCACTGCGTTTTGCCAGATTGCGACCGATCAGACTTGCCGACAATGCGAGCATCAGTTCCGCACGTACTGCTCTGGCATTTTTGCCCGGCATACCGTCAACGAGTATCATCGCCAACGCGCATGTTTTAATGGTGTCCAATCCCAACAACTGGACCGCTTTGGAAATACTGGTCACCATTGGAGAAGTTGAACGGTAAGAAAGTGAATTGGACAAACGCAGAATTTTCAATGAAAGTGACGGATCCGACAAGATAAAATTGGTTAGTTGTTCCAGTGACTTATCCTCTGAAGACGTCAACTGGATCACCTTTGATATGGAACTGCCAAGCGCTGGGAAGTCTGGATTATTCTGTATCATGTCAATCAGCTTATCTTTAATTGACAGGGTTTCATTTTCATCGGGTGATTCCATCGTAGCGTTATTTATATTATTCATTGACATAGATTTAATTAAAAAAATGCAGTCTTCTTAAGAATATCCCTAGAAATTCAATTTTGTGAAAACACATAGTTACACACAAAAATCTTTCCTTACATATCAATCATATACTTCTTGTTCCCGCCTCACCTTGTTTAAGACGCTGAATTTTTGAAGATACACTTAATAACAGACCGCCACCGGACAAATTCTGAAGCCAGTATTAATTATTTACGGCTAAATAAGAAATAATTTAGTAAAACAAGCTATAAACAAAAATTTTCTCTCATATGTATTTGGGATATACGGTTAGGTCGCAAGAAAACAACATCAGAGCAACAACAAAATTAGCCTATAATAGTAAACCTTGAGTGCGTTGCAATTATTAATGCAATGCGCTGCGTACAGTATTTCAAAATATGCAACACCAATTTAAGCCACCAACTTCCGGATCAATTTCACGTTATTCTGATTTTGCAGGTTCCAGCGATGCGCTTTTTCTGGCACAGCTGGCACAACAAGCAAAGCCTGTTACGGTAATAACAACCAGCGCACTAGACGCGCAGCGGTTACTAGAAGAAATTCCGTTTTTTGCACCTGAACTGCAAATACATCTGTTACCCGACTGGGAAACATTGCCGTACGATACTTTTTCACCACACCATGATCTGGTATCGGAACGTCTTGCAACACTTTACCAGGTCATGAACAAAACCTGCGATGTATTGATTGCACCACTAACGACAGCGTTGTACCGCATCCTGCCCTGCGAATATCTGGCAGCCCATACTTTCTTTATCACAAAAGGCGAATTACTCGACATGGCTGCACTACGCAGCCAGATGACCTTGGCGGGTTATTCGCATGTCACTCAGGTTTTCTCGCCCGGAGAGTACAGCGTACGCGGCAGTCTGATTGATCTTTTTCCAATGGGCAGCGCCGTACCCTATCGGATTGATTTGCTGGACAATGAAATTGATAGTATTCGCACTTTTGACGTTGATACCCAACGCAGCATCTATCCCGTCACAGAAATCCGCCTTTTACCGGCACGTGAATTTCCGCTCGACGAGGATGGACGTGCCTGCTTTCGTGGAAAGTTTCGCGAGAAATTTGAAGGCGATCCGACAAAAAAACAAATCTACAAAGATGTCAGCAAAGGAATTGCGCCCGCGGGTATTGAATATTACCTGCCTTTGTTTTTTGATCAAACTGCAACGCTTTTTGATTACTTGCCTGAAGAGACATTAATCTGTCTGCACCAAGACATCCGTCCCGTGCTTGACGATTTCTGGCGCGATACACAATCCCGTTACCAATTGCTACGCGCCGACCTTGACCGGCCATTACTGCCCCCCGAGGACTTATTTCTACCTGCAGACGTCTTTTTCGGCAAATTAAAGCCTTACGGCCGCATCGAACTGTTGTCTGAAAATGAAGCAAATAAAAATGAATTGACTATTCCAACGACTGCTTTGCCGCCTGTTCAGGTGAATCGTTACGCGGATAATCCGTTAGAGCAGCTCAGCGCTTTTGTCGGTACATTTACGGATACCAATGGGCGCGTTCTGATCGTCGCTGAAAGTATGGGCAGACGTGAGCTAATTGCTGATTATCTCTTTCAGCATAATTTGCAGCCAACGGCCTGTGAAAATTACGCACAGTTTTTGGCAAGCACGCAACCGTTCATGCTATGCACCGCGCCGCTGCACAGTGGATTTATTCTTGCGTATGAAAAACTCGCTTTTGTTACCGAAAATGAGCTCTACGCCGCAACACATGTACACGGTCGTCGCGAAAGAGAATCCCGCAGGGCAACTTCAACCGACAATATTCTGCGCGATCTGTCTGAAATCAAGCCAGGCGATCCGGTTGTCCATGAACAACATGGCATTGGCCGTTATCTCGGATTGGTCAGCATGGATCTCGGTGAAGGAGAACAGGGCGAACTGAGTGAATTTCTGTCGCTCGAGTATGAAGGCGGCGACAAACTCTATGTACCTGTTTCACAACTGTACCTGATCGGGCGTTACAGTGGCGCATCGCCGGAATCCGCGCCACTGCACAAGCTGGGCAGCAGCCAATGGGAAAAAGCCAAGCGCAAAGCCATGCAGCAGGTACGCGATACCGCAGCCGAATTGCTCAATTTGTACGCACAACGCGCCGCGCGCAAAGGACATGCTTTCACTTTGAACCAGCATGATTACGAAGCGTTTACCGCAGGTTTCGGATTTGAGGAAACGGCCGATCAGGCCGTAGCCATCAATGCAGTTATCGATGACCTGATTTCAGATAAACCGATGGACCGGCTGATCTGCGGCGATGTCGGATTTGGCAAAACAGAGGTCGCGCTGCGAGCAGCCTTTGTAGCCGTTGCCGACGGCAAACAGGTTGCGGTTCTGGTTCCGACCACATTGCTGGCCGAGCAGCATTTCCAGAATTTCTCCGACCGCTTTGGCCTGATTGCAGATCAATGGCCGGTAAAAATTGCCGAATTGTCACGTTTTCGAACTTCCAAGGAACAAACCAAAACACTACTGGAACTGGCTCAAGGCCAGCTCGATATCGTCATCGGCACACACAAACTGATACAGAAAAGCGTCAGATTCAAGAACCTGGGCCTGGTCATTATCGATGAAGAACACCGTTTTGGTGTGCGCCAGAAAGAGCAACTCAAAAAACTCCGCGCGGAAGTCGATGTATTGACGCTGACAGCCACGCCGATTCCACGGACTCTGGCCATGTCACTCGAAGGCTTGCGTGACTTTTCCATCATCGCCACCGCCCCGCAAAGACGCCTGGCAATCAGGACTTTTGTCAACAATTTTTCTCTGGGACTCATTCGTGAAGCCTGTCTGCGTGAATTGAAACGCGGTGGACAGATTTATTTTCTGCATAATGAAGTGAATACCATCGCGCTCATGTATGAAAAACTGGTCGGATTGCTACCCGAAGCGCGTATCCGTATCGCGCACGGCCAGATGCGCGAACGTGAACTCGAACATGTGATGCG
This sequence comes from Nitrosomonas sp., assembly GCA_031316255.1. Lineage (NCBI taxonomy): Bacteria > Pseudomonadati > Pseudomonadota > Betaproteobacteria > Nitrosomonadales > Nitrosomonadaceae > Nitrosomonas > Nitrosomonas sp. Next base: position 104,380 of record JALDQW010000001.1, read on the forward strand.
TGATTTTTACCAGCAGCGCTTTAACATTCTGTTGTGCACCACCATTATTGAAACCGGTATTGATGTGCCCAGCGCCAATACCATTATTATCAACAACGCCAACAAATTCGGCCTCGCGCAACTGCATCAGCTGCGCGGGCGCGTCGGCCGTTCTCATCATCAAGCCTACGCCTATCTACTGACGCCGGATGAACAGGCGCTCAACGCACAGGCAAAAAAAAGGCTTGAAGCCATCCAGGCAATGGAAGAACTCGGCTCGGGCTTTTTCCTGGCCATGCATGATCTGGAAATCCGCGGCGCAGGCGCCGTATTAAGCGAATCGCAAAGCGGCGAAATGCAGGAAGTGGGTTTCAGTTTATACAGCGCTATGCTGGATACGGCGATCAAATCACTTAAGGAAGGCCATGAACCCGATATGCAACACCCACTGGGTGTTGCGACTGAGATCAACCTGCATGTGCCTGCCCTGCTACCCGACAGTTACTGCCACGATATCCACGAACGTCTGGTGCTCTACAAACGCATGGCCAATTGCACGGACAGTGACCAGCTTGATGACATGCAAAGCGAGCTCATTGACCGTTTCGGTTTGTTACCCGACGCAACCAAGGCATTGCTTGACTGCCACCGCTTGCGCATCGCCGCAAAACCGCTCGGCATTATCCGTATCGATGCCAGCACCGAAAGCATACAAATACAGTTCACACCCGAACCGCCGGTCGATCCCGCAAAAATAATTCAATTGATACAAAGCAGCCGCGAATATTCCCTCGCCGGCCCGGATCGGCTTAAGGTACAGGTGCAGATACCTGAAATCAGGAACCGGGTTTTACGGATTCAAAACTTGATTCAATCATTAAGTGAACATCCACAATCAGAGTGAAAAACAAACTGCGCACATTGATCGAACAACCTGGTATTCATGCGGCACCAGCCGTTTACGATTGTATCGGCGCCATGGCCGCCGAACAGGCGGGATTTGACTATATCTTTTCCAGCGGATTTGGGATTGCCGCATCGCTCTTGGGTAAGCCGGATTTTGGCTATTTAACCGCCAGTGAAATGATCGACTCAACCAAACGTATCGCGCACAGCGTGTCCATTCCGTTGATCGCCGACATGGACACAGGTTACGGCAACCCATTGAATGTCATCCGCACCGTTGAAGAAATCGTACAGACCGATGTCGCCGGAATTATTCTGGAAGATCAGATGTGGCCCAAGAAATGCGGTCATTTCGAAGGTAAGCAGATTATCCCGGCTGCCGAACAGGTGGAAAAAACAAAAGCAGCAGTTTACGCCCGCGGCGATTCCGGGCTTGTCATTGTCCGACGAACGGACGCCCGCGCGACAGAAGGACTCAACGGCGCGATGAAGCGTGGCGAACGTTATCTCGCGGCAGGCGCGGATGTACTGTTTATCGAAGCACCGCAATCGCGGGAAGAATTAGCCGACATTGCATGTCATTTCCAGGGCGTTCCTCTATTCGCCAATATCATCGAAGGCGGCAAAACGCCGAATTTGTCACTCGATGAACTGGAAGACATGGGTTACAAATTCGTGGCCTATGCCCTGTCCGGCCTGTTCTCTGCTACGCAGGCTTTTATCGACTGCTTTGGCGCGTTAAAAAGAGACAGCGGCACACAGCATATCAATCAGCGATTGTCATTCGAAACTTTCAAGACCATTATTCAGATGAACGACCATATTGCGCTGGAAAAGCGGTTCGGGATTTTAAAGGAGACAGATTAGATATGGCCACACCCACGAATACTTAGTCGGCCCTTAAAATATCCTCAAGTGCATGATATTAATAGCGATTATTAGGGTTTTTGCTGTTCAAAACGACCAGAAAATGCTAAAATAAGCACTTGTTTCTGGTCGAAATGGTGATTTATAGATGCTCACACCCAGCAAAACTTTTCATCAACCCAGTTTGTTTGAAACTGACCTGTTATTACAACTTGATCCTTCCGATCCGTTGCTCAAACTATCAACCGTTATCCCCTGGCACGTGTTTGACGAAGCGTTTAGCGTTCATTACACCGAAGGCATCGGCGCGCCCAGCAAACCCATTCGCCTGATGGTAGGATTGTTGATCCTGAAGCAACTGGAGAACTTGAGCGATGAAGCGGTAGTATTGCAGTGGAAGCGCAATCCGTACTACCAGGCTTTTTGCGGCATGAAAGAATTCCAACGCAGATTGCCTTGCCACAGCACGGAGCTGGTTCATTTTCGCAAGCGGATTGGCGCTGAAGGTGTTGAACGGATATTCCGGATGAGCGTTGGTTTGCATGGCAAAGCGGCGCAGGAAGATGCGGTTCATATTGACACCACAGTACAGGAAAAGAACATCACCTATCCGACAGACAGCAAGCTTGCAATCAAAATCATCAATCGCTTGAACAAGCTTGCCAAAGCGCATGGCATTCCCCAGCGGCGCACCTTCGTCAAGGAAGTCAAATCCCTGCGCCTGGATATTCGGCATTTTCGCCATGCCAAGAAAAGAGCCAAGGCCAAGCGTGCGCTGAAACGGTTGCGAACCATTGCGGGCATTTTGATACGGGAGCTCAGAAGGAAGCTGCCGCAGTACTGCTTGTTTGAACGCTACCAACAGGATTTTCTGCTGTATGAGCGTATTTTGAAACAGCAACCCAAAGACACAAACAAAATCTATTCCCTGCATGAACCACAGGTCTACTGTGTTGCCAAAGGAAAAGACCATAAACAATACGAATATGGCAGCAAGGCATCAATCGCCTGTACGGCGCGAAACAATATCATCGTCGGCGTGGTCAACCATGAACAAAACCTGCATGACAGCCATACGTTGCCGGAAATACTTCAGCATGTTGAAACATCGCGTGGCAAAGCGGCCAGCCAAGCGGTATGTGATCGCGGTTATTGCGGCAAAAGTGAAGTCAATGGAACAACAATCATTCTACCGGGAAAAGCACTCAAACGAGACAGTCGCTACCAGAGAGACAAGAAGCGTAAACAATGCAGAAGGCGTGCAGCGATTGAGTCCATTATTGGCCACTTGAAATCGGACTATCGAATGGCAAGAAACTATTTGAAAGGCGCCATCGGTGATCAGATCAACCTGCTGATGGCTGCTTGCACCTGGAATCTGAAACAATGGCTGTTGGCCATTTTTTGGCTGTTTTTTGCAGCAAAACATAAGGCAAAAATAAGCATTGCCGCTGGAAATTTCTGAAAAAAAGGTGTACAGGCAAGATAAACAACTCCTGACTGAATTTTTGTGTAGATAATTTTTCAAAATATCCTTTTTCAGGGTCGACTACTTATTCGGAAACATAATTCAAAAATGCGTCACCAGTATTTACGGAACTTTAATTTCCCCCAGTTCATCTCTTTTACAACAGTGTGTTGATGAAGAAAACGATTACACTGCTAGCAGCAGGATTGATTGCATATTTGGAGTTTACTCAGAAATTCATCAAAGCCACCTGTCCAGGCAGACAATAATTTCGTCTTGAGATAAACTGAGGACGGCATGCCGGTTCAATTTTCCTGAGGATGGAGAAATTTGTCACCCGGCACATCATTTTAGGGGCAGATTTCTTGAGTCGAAGAAAAACCTGCATCAGTACCAGCAGGTTCATGACCAGAAAGATGGCATTTATCCAGGCAACCGACATATCGGCACGTCTGGCCCGGATATTGTTGAGGCGGTAGCCGTATTTGCCTTGTCCGAACTTGCCCTCAATCGGAATTCTCTCCCGATATTCCTGTCGTCGTTGCGCTTTGAGTGTATGCGTCCGGCACGGCCATCTAGAATTTTTCTCGTTTTAATGCCTCGATAAATTCCGGCGCGAGTGGCAACAACTCATCGATACGGCTATTAGGCCAGGCTGGAAGTTTGTCGAGTGTTTCTTTGAGCCATGCGGCTGGGTTGAGGCCGTTGAGTTGTGCGGTGCCAAGCAGGGTTTGAATAGTGGCAGCGCGTTGACCGGCACGTTCAGAACCGACAAAGAGCCAGTTTTTCTTGCCGACAGCTATGGGACGAATGACATTTTCCGCCGGGTTGTTGTCGATCGGTAGGTGGCCGGTGTGTACGTAGCGTACTAGAGTAGGCCAGCGTTTGAGTGTGTAGTCGAGTGCTTTGGCGGATGCGCCGCCGTTGGCAGTTTGCATTCGAGTTTGCATCAGCCAGTCGTACAAGGCATCGAGTGCCGGCAGACTTTTCTGTTTTCTCAGCTGTTGACGCGCTTCGATGGTCAGCTGTTTGCCTTCGGCCTCGATTGCGTACAGTTCGCCGATACGCTGCAATGCTTCAAATGCCATCGGACTGTCATTGGCCTGATGCAGGTCGAAGAATTTGCGCCTGGCGTGTGCCCAGCATGCCAGTTCAATGCAAGGCGACTCTTCTCGAGAGAACAAGGCTTTGTACCCGCCATAGTCGTCGACCAGCAAATGACCTTGCCAGTTTTGCAGAAAGTCTTGCGTATGCCGGCCACTGCGACTTATTTGATAATCAAAGACAACAATGCGCGGCCCGGGATCGAGGTCATTGCTGCGGTAGACCCACAGGTAGGCTTTGCGGGTTTTACCGTTGCCGGGTTCCAGTTGCGCAACCGGTGTCTCATCGGCGTGAAGGGTGTTTCCTTGCAAAAGATGCCATTTCAGTTGGTCTGCCAAGGGTTGCAGCGCAACACCGGTACGGCCGACCCATTCGGCCAATGTGGAACGCGAAAGTATAACTTGTTCACGTGCAGCCATCTGTTCCAGGCGATAGAGCGGCAGGTGATTAAGGTATTTGTTGCTGATCACCCAGGCCAATAACCCCGGTGACGCTATGCCGCCGTCAATGACTGCCGGTGGCACCGGTTCTGCGGTGACGGTTTCGCAGGCCTTACATGCATATTGCGGACGAATGTGACGATGGACAAAGAATTTGGCCGGTTCTACGTCGAGTTGTTCGGTGACGTCTTCACCGATTTTGAGCAGCGTGTTGCCGCACTGTCCGCATTGGCAGGATTCCGGTTCATGGCGGTGTTCGATGCGTGGCAGATGATCAGGCAACGGTTGGCGGCCTGCACGGGAACGCGGCGGTTTTGCCGGTGTTGTTTTTACAGCCGGTTCAATCTGCTCGATTTCGGTATCAACGGCTGCAATATCAGCCAGCACCGATTCTTCAAATAAACTGAGCTGCACCACTGACAACGATTCATTCTTCTTGCCGAAACGGATGCGGCGCAAATGCGCCAGCTCCATGGTCAATGCCTCGATCTTGCATGCCTGTGCACGAATCTCTTGTTGCGCCTGATCAAGTAATGCTTGAACAATACCGGTGACCTGTTGTTTGGTATCCGCATCAAGGTTTAATTGATCAAGCTGCGCCAGTGATTTCATGGCTGTTATTATACCAAAAAACCAGCCTAACTTGCTGTAAATATTGAATTATCAGACTGATTTTATGCGCGCAAATGAGCAGGTGGCAATGCCGATAAACGCTGCCAGTCCACACCTGCTGTCAGCCATTGCCACTGTGATTGACTCAATTCAAAACAACGATCTCCCAGCTTCGGCCACACAAACCAGCCCTGATGCAAACGGCGCTGACATAACCAAACGCCAGTGCCATCCCACAACAACACCTTCATCCGGTTGCGTGCGCGGTTGCAAAATACAAAAGCTGAACCCGCACAGGGTGAATGCCCCAATGCCTGTTGGACAATAAGCGACAATCCGTCAATACCCCGGCGCATATCCACAGGCTCCACAACCATCCAGATTTGTCCAGAATGCGCAATCAATCCAGACATCTCAACAATTCACCGAGCCATTGTGGTGATACATCTGCCGGCAGTTCGAGTGTATGACCGCCTGAACAACGCAGTTTCAGATAATCCGATGGTGTTGTGGTTGTTCTGATCGTCACCGGTATCAACGAAGTTCGTTGATTGTCTTTTTGCACATCACGATAAACCCGTAGCCAATTCCCAAATGTCTTGCTGTTCAATCCATGATCACGGCAATAAGCCACTTGCGACAAACCGCTCGCCTGCCACGCTTTGATATGACGTATCTGTTGTTCTTGGGTTGTCATTGGTTATCCTCCAATAAATATTTGAAGTTAACCAGAATGAGATCTGCTTTCTAGATGGTAGGGCTAAACGCTTACCTTTGAGTCATTTCAGCTCACTCTGGTTTTCGGTGGTAGCTTTGGGTGGACGTCCCAGCGGTTTGCCTGAGAAACGGATATTGTGTTTCTCCAGATAGCTGCGATTATCGCGCGATCCATAGAGTCTGTCGGCGATAACGACCTCGGGGTAATAGCCGTAGCGATTTTTGTAGGCTTCCACCTGTTTCTGAAGATCATGGCCTTCATGACAGGCATCCCAATGCAGTTTGTCCACATGCGCCAGTTTGTCGTCGGTCAGGCTGACGCTGATTTTTGCACCAAATTCCACCGACTTGCCAAGCTTTCCTCTGACAATGGGCCGCAAATGGGGTTGACAGGGCTGCCACATAGTCGGCATCAAATTGAAAATTCAATCCGGCATTGACATGATCCTCCACCTTTTCATTGTCCGAATCCCGGTAATCTTTACCGGCGATCAGCTCCTTTATGATATCTGTCACGGCAAGCTTTATGTCGTCTTGAGTCAGTGACTGCTTGCTTTTCACCTTTTGTTTAGCTGCAGCAAATTCACCTGCAAGCTGGACGGGAAGGCTCGATTCAATACTTTTGCGTTGCAGAATTGCAGCTGCCCCTCCTGACGCTGCAAGTTTTTTTCCAGCAGATATAAACTCACTTACATGGTCGCTTTTTCCAGTCAGATTCCGCGAGGAATGGGTCTGGTCTAACACTTCAACATTTTCCTGCGTAACAAGCTGCGCCGCCTTCATTTCCATCAAATTGGCTTCACTTTCCAACCCATGATCATCATTCACCTGCTGCCCTGCCATTTGCATTGTCGGTTTTACCCGCCCTTGCACCTGCTGCACCACATGTCTGGCCTCATGCGGCAGATGCTCCACTGCCACGATGAAAAACCCGCATTCAATTTCCAAGAAAACAATCGAGGTCAGATGCACAATACCCATGTCAAAACGGTTATAATCATCAATACTGCTCCAAGGATTTCTAGAGACCTTAGTCGGCCATCATTCTCATTAATATTTCACGTCGATCTCCACACAATGTCACCTGATAAAGCGTGATCGGAAATTCTATACGGGGTGGTTTTGATAGAGTTTGTAAGGCACACTTTTTTTTCTTGATTCGCGACCTGGCCCCGGTTACGCTGTGGCCCCGGTTACGCTGCGCGACAGTATCACGGTAAGGTTCAACGCAGGAACCTGTCGTTGCAGATGACTGTTGTGTCGGTTGACTCAAGAACTGCGCCAGTACTTCATCGTCCGGTAGCTGCCGGTTCGTATCCAGCCAACCCTGTTGCAAGGCAATTTGCCGCAGCGCCTTGGCTTTGGACCGGCCTATCAGCCCAGCTCTGGCCAATGCCCGGTCGGAATCTCCGAGACGCATGCGGACTATGATTTGACGATATTCAAACATTTCGAATCTCCTGTTGCTCATGGCTATCCTTTGATAAAAAAACTAAAAGAATAACCAGCAGTGACAAAAAATCCGAACCCTAAATCCGGTCAATACAGCCAAATCAAATGGCTTCATTATGGTGAAAATTAAATGGCTCTATTACAGTGAAATTTCACTGGTTCCATTATGGTGAAATTGGACTGGCTTTATTGGGGTGAAAACTGACAGACGGCGCCAAACATGCCTGGGGCATTCTTTCATTGCTGGTGAAGCGGTTAAAGAAAGCATGGCCGGAGGTTCGCATTATTTTTCGTGGCGACAGCGGCTTTTGCCGCCACAGGATGCTGACATGGTGCGAGCGCCATGATGTCGGTTACATTGTTGGCATCGCCAAGAATCAAAGGCTCAATACCATGACCGCGCAATGGCAACAGGAAGCGGAATCGCACTTTGAGCAGTCAGGCGAAAAGTACGCCGGTTTTTTTTCGGACTATTGACTCAGGACGGCTAATGGGTGACCTTTTTTTTGATGGCAAAAAACTGGCGAGAGAACCTACTGAACTGAACTTGACCTGACAGCTTCTTCGACCAACCGGTAACTGTCAGGTCAAGTCTAAATTACTATAAACCAAAACATTATATTTCAATAAAAACTTCCTATAGAGTTTGAAGCGTGAAAGTTTCCCATTCAGCTACTCTGTCACGATTAAACAGAAGGTCACTACCTCCGCCATTCTCAGCACAAAGATATTTCCCATTTGCTGCACGCAATGCAACTCTTCCGTTACCAAAATGATATATTCTAAGGCTTTCCCAGGAACTGACAAGATTTCTATTTGCGAAAACGGCACCACCTCCTCCGTGCTCGGCACTTAGTACTTGTCCACCCCAAGCTCTAAGCGACACTTGACCAGCCGAAACATCCTCAAGAACAAAAGTTTCCCATTCTTTCGGCGTAGTTTGATGGCTCACTGCATTTACAAGCCCACCTCCTCCATTGATCGCCATCACATAATTTCCCGAGTACGTTTTTAACGCGACACGACGATCAGGATAACCAAACCTCCATTCCAAATTAAGTTTATATTTCCCCCCATGACCTTCAAAGATAACCTGTTGAGGAAGACGTGAACCACCTGTAAATCTTGAACTCGGTTTAGCTAAAATGATCGACACATCCTGTGGGGGAAAAGCATCTGTTTTAAGTGAATCGAGACTAGCACCAATTTGTTGTACGATCCAACCTACTGCGGCGCCAACACCCGTACCGACTGCAGTACCCAAGGGCCCTAGTGCCGTGCCAATTGCGCCACCGACCGCGCCACCAACCGCAGTAGATGTTGCAGTTGCTACTTCTCCTTTAACGAAACTACCAATATCATGAAGAACTTTCTCAGTTACCTCGTCCATCTGTCCTCCCCAGTCTTCTTCGAGCAAGACAAGACTCGCATTTACTGTCAAAGGAAATCTATGTGGAAACTTTTGGTGACCATATGATACGGGGTAGCTAGCTAGGCGCTCATTAAAACTAACGACTGTTCCATCCTGATAATTGCTACCCAGATCCAAGACGGGCAACATACATTGTGCTTGAGGAGCCTCCGCGCCTCGTTGCCAAGTAAGAAGTACTCGCAATCGCATGGCATCGTTGGCAATTCCTTCGCCTACGAACGGCCAAATTCCTTCATGCTCGGTCTCATCAAGGCATTCAACGCGTCTTAAATAAAGAGACAGAACGCGTTCAGTCGAAGGTAAAAAATGCATCCCTGATTGAAGTGTTGGTTTGCTGCATGTTGTGTAATGTATTGTCATGATATTTCTCCAGAATACTAAGATATGAATTAACTAATAAATTATTTTTAGTAATAATTTATGTACCCAAATATTCGTTTACCGATAGATATTTTCCGAATATTGCATATCAGTATTCAACAAAAATAATCTTTTAAAAATAGTGAATTAGACACATTACAAAAGTATGTGTTTGATCAATATACGCAAAATAACGTGAAGAATTGAAAATTGATGCTCAATAAATTGTTTTACCTTCAAATCTGAATTTTATTGTTATCAGGCGGGTACTCATCTTTTCCGGAAATATGTCATGCAACACATGTCCTTGGAAATATTACATTGAATTCTTTATTCAGTAGAATATGCTCACGATGAATTTTAGTCCTTCTAATGAATTCAAATTACACATGAAGAATATTGAACAAAAAACTCGAAGCATCCAAGATGAGATACAAATCACACAAATAAAAACAATCATGGATCATGGCTTCTTTATTTTCTTCGCCTGGTTCTCTGCTACTTCTGTGGTTGTTTTGGCGCTATGGAGTTATGAATCTTATTCTGTACTCATACTCTGGTTTATCACTTCTAATATTGTCGGTAGCGTTAGGTTATTGATCTATAGACACTTTAAACGGCAATTGAAAACAATAAGCACGGCAGGTATTTCTAGAATAAAGCTCATTTTTCTCATTGATGGACTTATTACAGGACTTTCTTTGGGAATGGGCAATCTGTTGTTCATAGATCCCGAGCAACCCTTTACGTTGCTAGCCATGTCACTGACAACTTATTTTGGTGCAATGGGTATAATGTTTTTATGGTTTAATTATTTACCCGCAGTTACTGCCTTCATGACTCCTGCGGGAATAACACTGATAACACCACTCATCCTCCAGAAAAACGAAAATGTCGTTGGCTTTGGACTCATCATTTTAGTTTCAGTGGCCTGTGGTGTAGTTGCTTGTTTTAGACTCAGAAAAATTTACTCAACCACGCTAAAATTGAATCTCGAAAATATAACACTAAGCCAGAAACATGACCAAGCACGCAAACTGGCCGAACAGGCCAGTATTGCTAAAACCCGCTTTTTTGCTGCAGCCAGTCATGATTTACGCCAACCTATTCACGCTCTCAATTTATTTTTTGCCGAGCTTTCCGGTCGTGCACATAAAGATAATCAGAAATTGATCGTTCAGATGGGCGAATCCATTAATGCCGTCAATTCCATGCTTAGTGCATTGCTTGATGTTTCGAAATTAGATGCGGATATCATCAAACCAAACATTGAACCGATTGAATTAACTGAAATGTTTATGCGCTTAGAATCAGAATTTTCTACTATTGCAAAAGAAAACCACAACACTTTACGAATACGCCATACGCGAGAAACGACACTTAGTGACCCATTAATGCTAGAACGTATCATGCGCAATCTGATCAACAATGCGCTTCGATATACCAAAAATGGGCGCGTGCTGGTCGCAGCTCGACCATACGGAGATAATATTCTAATGCTGATCTGTGACACTGGCATCGGTATTCCTAAGAATCAACTTGAAGAGATTTTTGTTGAATTTCATCAGATAGATAATCCGGAAAGAGATAGAAGGCAGGGTCTTGGTCTAGGACTTGCCATTGTCAAGCGGCTTGCAAATCTTCTGAATCATGAAATAAAAGTAACGTCAAAGTTGGGTCATGGGAGTTGTTTCTCGATTACTGTACCACGTGTGTGCTTCACACGGAAAACAGCTACAACACCTTACATTGATCATGCTGTTGAGTTTTTCTTTCAAGGAAACATGATCCTAATATTGGATGACGATACATCGATATTGGAAGGTATGCGTGGATTATTAACTTACTGGGGATGTAAGGTAATTACATCAACAACTTCAGTTGAAGTTTTAAGGCGAATTCAAATTGATCGAATAAAACCGAATTTATTAATAATTGATTACAGACTTGCTGAGAATGAATCAGGTATTGAGATTGCGAGAAAAATACAAAATCAATTTTCATTCCAGTTACCAGTCATATTGCTTACAGGAGATACTTCGCCAGACAGATTGCAGGAAGCTGTTTCCAGTGGTTTTCAATTGTTACATAAGCCTGTTCAAATACCAGAATTGCGTTCTACTATGCAAAACCTCTTAACCAAAAATTCAATAAAAAGAAGCTTAAACTAGAGAAGAGAGTAATTTCATTTCTACTGCTTTTAGCACAGCACACATTCTATTTGGTACACTTAATTTAAGCAGGATCTTGCTAATATGGTTTTTTGTTGTACCAACAGAAATTCCTAATTTGTAGGCAATGACTTTATCTTGATCTCCTTTTGCGACTAATTCTAAGACTTCTTTTTCACGTAGCGTCAAAGATTCAATCGACTCATGAATTTGCTCTGAGGGCACTGAGTTCACGGATGATTCTGAAAAATTTGCACGCATTTGAACCGTGGAAACATCAACAAAAATACTTAATCGATTAATTAATTCATGTCTATTACAGTTTTTATGAATACAATCTGTCGCTCCTTTTTCTTTTGATTTTCTGAATATATCCGATTCATCGGACCCAGTTAACACTATTATCGGGACCCAAGATTCCAATATCTCGCGTAGATTTGGCAAGGCCGATAAGCCATCTATTCCAGGCAATCCAATATCAAGTATGACCATATCCAATGATTTTACTTTCTGAATCAACTGTATCGCATCAGAAATATTGGATGATTCAATCACAAATACATCTTCACGCAACTGTTTAAATACATAAATTAGCGATTCTCTTACAAGCACATGATCTTCAATGAAAAGTATATTCATAATTTTTTATTTAATCTTGGGTATTTCAATTGGATAAATTCAAATTCAAGAATTAGTTTTTCCACTATTGATCTTTGCTTATAAATTCAATAGCATGATTTCAATACAGTACCACATCAGTTTTAGGGAATGGTTTTTCTAATGCATTTCAATGGAATCATCGGATGTAAAGTTTTTACCTAAAATAATGGAAGGATATAAATTAAATGATTTGACCGAAGAAGAAAGTGTTTTTTTACACACCTAATTAGAGCTCACTCACAAACACTAACAACATGATTATATTGAATAATACTCTGTAATTTGGTAAAAAAATGCACGTAATTTGATGAAATACTGCCAAAAACCGTGCACTATGATTCGTTATTCAGGCCAAAACCAGCCCACCCTCCCAGGATTTGACACACCACCGGGTATGATACTTGATCCCAATAATCACTGGGTAAGACTCAGCGAAGACGGCACCAGGTCTTGCAATACAACATTCACATACCCAACAGATTCGAATTCCCTTTACCCTAAGATTTCACAACCTACGGAAACTCTTCCGGGTTCTCAATCGATTTGATGTCCAAATCCACATCCAGATCAGGCCAGAAAAAATGATCCAGTGTCGGCTCTGTCACATTGAGTACTTTGCCAACGAACGCATCTTTAAACCATGGGAAGTCGGCGTACGGCATAAACAATTCCTTGTCGCCGGCCAACAGCCCTACACCATGACTGGGAATATGGATGATCTCAGCTTTTGAAGTAAGCGTTCCAGCCGTTTCTGAATTCATCGTGATGCGCCTCAAGTTGGACTCATATCCTGGAAATTATAATCCCGAATCTGACCACATCCTATCAACCCGTTCTGTCTATGCCAAGACCACTTCGTTTAGAATTTCCAAACGTGCTTTATCACATAGCATCGCCAGAAGATCGCCGAAAAATTTCAATGGCGATTAGTATTTAATTTAAAGACTAACAAATCTGTTCGTACTTATGGGCATCTCTAAAAATCCATATTTTTCACGATACTTTGTTGTTCACAAAAAATATCTCCTTACATATCAATCATATGCTGTGTCAATATTTTTTGCTATCAACAAGAACTGGCCTCGTCTTGTTTAAAACGCTGAATTTTTAGAGGTGCCCTTATGCGACTTTCTGTAAGTCATATCATCAACATCCTGCTTTTTTCTGATTCCCGTTTTTACCAATTTCGTAAGTGCTTTATGTTCTTCCTTGCTCAAACGGGCAATATATTTCTTAGCTGGTATCGATACACCTCATTAAAATATACTTTCATCCGTCAAAGTAATATGGTTGATGTGTTAGGGGCTGTACTAACGGCTTTTTTCCTTGATATCGAGAATAAGCTTTTCAATGTTTGACTCTTTTTCTGTATCAATTGTAATTTGATAAGGCAACTCATCGCATCGCAACGGTTCAAATGTGGCCAGCTGATGCTCAAGCACAGCAATGTCCGCATCGGAAACATCACACTTTCTTGCGGAAATCCGTTGACGCAATGTATTTGCAGATGCGGTATATTTCAGAATAATAAATGGGGTTTGTCTGTCACGCGCTAATTTCAAAAAAGCATGTCGTTCTTCGTATTTGAGAAAAGCTGCATCGACAATCACAGGAAACCCGGAATCCAATACAGCATCAGCAAGTGCTTTCAGTTTTTTATAGGTTTTGATGTTTGCTTCAACAGAGTAGATTTCCTGGCTGACACCGCCCCCGTCAACATTACGTTGCGTATCTGCAGTGCTGTTCAATCCATCGAACAATCCAAACATTCTTTTTCGTTCTACGTCGGAACGAATACGTATAGCTCCGATTTGCTCGAGCAGAGGCAGCGATAGTGTGCTTTTTCCTGAGCCAGACAAGCCATGCGTAATGATCAATACAGGCTTCTTGGAGTGAATATAAAATAGTGCAAGTTTTATGTAAGTATAAAATTCGGTTACAGCTTCTTGCTTCTCAGCTACAGAAACACCCGGCTGCCCTGCCCTGATTATGTCTACCATAGCACGGACAAGCGCACGATAGACCAGATAAAAACGAAATATCCCGAGACCTGAATAATCGCCACAGAGTTCCAGATAGCTGTTTAGAAAACGTTGCGCCAATTTCGGCTGTCTTCTGTTTTGTAGATCCATAATCAGAAACGCGACTTCAGACAAAGTATCTATCCAGCGCAAATCCGGATCAAATTCAAGACAATCAAACGCCAATGGCTGGTTATTCAGCCATAAAAGATTACGCAAATGCATGTCTCCATGACACTCACGAATATAACCTTCGCATTTGCGCTGTCCAAAAAGCGGTTTGCTTATTTCAAAAAACGATTGACTCCACTCTTTCAGCCTGGAAAGTTGTCTGTCATATTGTCTCGCATCCGGACAGTCTCTGATAGTGCTGAAGACTCTCTCAACAGGCTGATAGACATGCTCCAGATTGCCGAAGCAGGTATCCGGATGAGCAATCTCGGCATTTTTATGGAACCTGGCTATTAGGTGCGCGAATGCATCAATGTGCCGGTTCTCGAGCTTGCCATCAGTCAGCATATTATCGAGCTGTGCCTGTTGAGGAAACTGGATCAGTTTGATAGCGTATTCAATTGCATCGCCTGTTTCCTGAATGGCAGGGTGTTTAGGGCTTCCTGTTATCTTCACAATACCGAGATAAATGGGTGCGGCCAGTCTGCTGTTCAGTCGCAATTCCTCTTTACAGTAAAACAGGCGTTTTTCCAATGTTGAAAAATCAAGAAACCCAAGATTGCAGGGTTTTTTTATTTTGTAGGCATAATCTCCGGTTAGGATAACCCACGAGATATGCGTTTCGATGAGCCGAATTTTTTTTACCGGATGGTCATAAACATTCGCCCTAAGAAGTGACTGGATAAGCTCGGGTTGCTGCGTGTCGGTTGTTTTCACATGATCGATTGACATCAAGAATTATTGTACGCGCTCCATTATAAAGGACGTAATGCTGCAACCGAAGCTTTCTATGAAATCAAATATCAATGCGTGATAAAGTAACCGGAATACGTAAAAATCCAAATTAAAGCAAATAATTTTATTTCCAAGAACGGCCATCTACCAATGGAGTATGTATGGATCATAGCCTTCTCTTAATCACAACCATTGCTACTGGTTTCGGCTTGGCGCTGGTGTTCGGTTTTATCGCAGAAAGACTCAAAATACCGGCATTAGTCGGTTATCTACTCGCCGGTATCGTACTTGGCCCCACAATACCCGGAATAACCGCAGATGCGGCAATCGCTACTGAACTGGCTGAAATTGGTGTGATGCTGTTGATGTTCGGAGTCGGTCTGCATTTTTCCCTGGCAGATTTACTTGCCGTTAAACGCATCGCGCTGCCAGGCGCAGTGGTACAAATGACTGTTGCTACCCTGCTGGGCATGATGCTTGCATCGTGGTGGGGGTGGAACATGGGCGCTGGGTTGGTTCTGGGACTGTCGTTATCCTGCGCCAGTACTGTCGTATTGTTAAGAGCACTTGAATCGCGTGGTTTTTTGGAAACCATGAATGGCCGTATTGCAGTAGGATGGTTGATTGTAGAAGACCTGGTCACTGTGCTTATTCTGGTTTTGCTGCCTTCTCTCGCGGGTTTGCTGGGCGGCGCAGGAAATGATATCGATGCGCATACTCCACTTTGGCAGACAGTTGCATTAACATTATTACAAGTTGCTGTTTTTATAGCGCTGATGCTGGTTGTTGGGCGCCGGCTGCTGCCATGGTTGTTGTGGCAGGTTGCACAGACGGGCTCACGTGAATTATTTACTTTGGCGGTTGTCGCTTTCGCCATTTGCATTGCGTATGGCGCCGCGACATTTTTCCATGTATCGTTTGCGCTCGGCGCTTTTTTTGCAGGGATGGTAATGCGCGAGTCGCAATTCAGTCACCGTGCCGCTGAGGAAAGCCTGCCTTTGCGTGATGCGTTTGCCGTGTTGTTTTTTGTCTCGGTTGGCATGTTGTTTGATCCTGTCATACTTATTGACAAGCCATTTCATGTGCTCGGTGTGGTTGCCATTATCGTAGTCGGCAAGTCTATTGCAGCTTTACTTCTGGTGCTGATATTCCGCTATCCGCTGAATACAGCATTAACCGTTGCCGCCAGCCTTGGCCAGATTGGCGAATTCTCGTTCATTCTCGCTGGCCTGGGCTTATCGCTGGGATTGTTGCCTGCCGAAGGATTCAGTCTGGTGCTTGCTGGAGCACTGATTTCCATCGCTTTTAATCCGATTGCCTTTGCAGTTATAGCTCCCGTCAGCCGTTGGTTGTTCCAGCATTCCAGACTGGCGCGCCGTCTGGCCTCGCGTGACGATCCATTTGCTGAGTTGCCGATGAGTACTGAGCGCCGTTACCTTAAAGGCCAGGTGGTGCTGGTCGGTTACGGGCAAGTTGGCAAACGCATTGCGGATGTGCTGAGTGAAAAGGATATCCCGTATATCGTTGTTGACCAGAATCGCGAACTGATTCAGGATCTACGCAATCAGGAACTTGCAGCCGTTTCAGGCGATGCGGTCGAACCTGAAGTGCTTGTTCAAGCGCATATTGCTAATGCTGCGATGCTTGTTGTCGCTGTACCTGATCTACTCAATGTGCGTCAAATGGTAACAACAGCGCGCACGCTGAATCCTGATATCGAAGTGGTGCTGCGCACCGATAATGAAGACGAATCTGCATTGTTGCACAAAGAAAATCTTGGGATCGTGTTTTATGGAAAGGAAGAACTCACCAAAAGCATGATGCAGCATGTCCTGCAGCGCTTTGATCCACATCCGAAATAAAATCCCGTTAACTCTGGCGATCAAAAGTTTCAAGTATGTATATGGCTTTGTACAAAATAGGGCTTTTGTGAAGGGGACATACTACAATATATCAAGGTAAGAAGCGCATGTCGGGAAAGTAGCATAAACTTATTATTAGAACATGAGCCCGCGAGACTATAAACACTTCTATGGACAAAAACGATCAAATCAATTTCTGGTATGTCATCGCCGCGGTGCTCGGTGTATTGTTTCTACAAAGCCTTTACATTCAATACACCCAGGTTGAACCGATTTCATACAGCCGTTTCCAGCATTTTCTGGAACAAGGTCAGGTAGAGAAGATTTCGATTACTGACCAGTACATTTATGGTTCGCTCAAGACACAACACGCGGATGGTTTCAAAGACTTTGTCACCACACGTGTAGAACCTGAATTCGCAGAAGAGCTGGAAAAATACAATGTTGAGTATTCGGGTATTGTAAAAAGCACCTGGATTCGCGATCTGTTGTCCTGGCTGCTGCCAATGCTGATATTTGTCGGCCTCTGGCTTTTTGTCATCCGTCATATGACTGGTGGCGCGAGCGGGAGCATGATGTCAATTGGTAAGAGCCGCGCCAAAGTATTTGTCGAGAAAGAAACCAAAGTGACCTTTGATGATGTTGCAGGCGTGGATGAGGCCAAGGAAGAACTGGTTGAAATTATCAATTTCCTCAAGAATCCGGCCGAATATGGCCGGCTTGGCGGACGCGCGCCGAAAGGCATTTTGCTGGTTGGGCCGCCCGGAACCGGTAAAACATTACTCGCGCGCGCAGTGGCCGGCGAGGCGGGCGTACCTTTTTTCTCCATCTCCGGTTCCGAATTTGTTGAGATGTTTGTCGGTGTGGGCGCTGCGCGTGTACGCGATCTTTTTGAGCATGCGAGGGAAATGGCGCCTGCGATTATATTTATTGACGAACTCGATGCATTGGGCCGTGTTCGCGGCGCTTTTGGGCTGGGCGGTGGACAGGATGAGAAAGAACAAACGTTAAACCAGTTGCTTGCCGAACTTGATGGCTTCGATTCCACCAGTGGCATCGTATTGCTGGCAGCCACCAACCGGCCGGAAATTCTTGATCCGGCGCTGCTGCGCGCCGGACGCTTTGACCGACAGGTACTGGTAGACCGTCCGGACAAACTGGGCCGTAAGCAGATTCTCGAAGTGCATATCAAAAAAGTGAAACTGGATAACGATGTGCAAATTGAGCAGATTGCGGCGTTGACCCCCGGTTTCACAGGTGCGGATCTGGCTAATCTGGTCAATGAGGCCGCTTTGCTCGCGACACGGCGCAATGCGATTACGGTGACAATGGATGATTTTAACAATGCCATCGAACGTATTGTTGCAGGCCTTGAAAAACGTAATCGTCTGCTCAATCCTGAAGAGCGCCGTGTAGTGGCGTTTCATGAGCTTGGACATGCAATGGTCGCTTTGGCATTGCCGGGTTCGGATGAAGTACACAAGATTTCCATCATTCCACGTGGCATTGGCGCGCTTGGCTATACTATCCAGCGACCGACCGAGGACCGTTATCTCATGACAAAAGAAGAGTTAAAAAACAAAATGTCGGTATTATTAGGCGGGCGCGCTGCTGAACAGATTGTGTTTAATGAAGTATCAACCGGCGCTGCGGATGATCTGGCGCGCGCCACCGATATTGCACGGGCCATGGTGTTGCGTTATGGCATGAGTGAAGCTTTGGGGCATGTGGCTTATGATCGTGAACAATCTCCTTTTTTGCAGCCAAATGCTGTCATCCCCCAGCCCCGTAGCTACAGCGAGGAAACCGCCAACAAAGTGGATAGTGCCATACGCGAACTCGTTGACAATGCTTTGGAACGATCTATCAAAATTCTGCAAACCAACAGAACATTGCTGAACAAGTCTGCTGAAGAACTATTAAAAACAGAGACACTTAATCAGCCGGAGATTGAAGAACTAAAGCGTGCGATAGCACGTGAAAAAAACACGCCCTAACGCGGTTGGAAAGCGAAAGGACCCGACAGTTTCAAATGCCGGAGGACTCTGAAAATCAGTACCGAAATCTGATAGATGTTATTTGCCGCGCCAGTGCACGGAATACAGATCGTGGCGTCTGTCTTTCAAGTTTTGCACGGTTCCCGCATTGCGGGCGGTGCGCAGTGAATCAAAACGCAAATCGGCAATGGCGATCGTTTCCACGTTCGGTGTGGTATCGGCAGCAATACCGTCCCTGTCAAACGGAAAATCACATGGCGTCAAAATACAGCTCTGCGCATACTGAACATCCATATTGGCGACATTAGGGAGATTCCCTACATTGCCGGACAAAATCACATAAACTTGATTCTCGACCGCACGCGCCTGACTGCAATAACGGACACGCAAATATCCCTGGCGAACAGCCGTACAAAATGGCACAAAAATCATATAAACCCCTTGATCAACAAGATATCGCGATAGTTCCGGAAATTCGGCATCGTAGCAGATCAAAACACCGATAGGCCCACAGTCTGTTTCGATTGCATTCAGCGTATCGCCGCCTTCAATATTCCACCAGTAGACTTCGTCGGGTGTCGGATGAATTTTGGGCTGTTTATGGATAGAACCGTCCCGCAGGAAAATATAGGAAATATTTTCAACGCGCCCCGATGGCATACTCGTAGGGTGCGATCCACCGATAATATTGACATTGTAGCGTAGCGCCATATCGCGCATTGCTTTGGTAAAACGATCGGTATATTTAGTCAATGCTTCGATAGATTCAGCCGGCGACAGGTGCTGATCTTCGATGGACAGCAACTGCAAAGTAAAAAGCTCGGGGAAAACGACAAAATCACCATTGTAGTCGGCGATCACATCCACAAAATACTCGACAAAACTGATGAATTCTTCAAATGAACTCACTTTTCGCATCAAGTATTGCACAGTACCGACGCGCACTGTCTCCTGCACCCGTCCGCCAAAATTCTTATGGCGTTTGATTTCAGACTCTTCCGGAACACTGGGATTGCGCCAGATAAGATGCACGCCATATCCCATTGAGGCGCGATCCTCCGGCAGATAATTTTTTATCACGCCAAGCACTTCGAAATTGTTATGCAATTGAAACGAAAGTACCTGATCGTTCAGTTGTTTCTGTACGATTTGTTGTACATAATCCTCTACATCAGGATAGCGCTTGGCTTTTTTTTCGTAACTGGGTAGTCTCCCTGCAAAAATAATTCCTTTTAACCCGAATTCCTGGCAAAGCTGTTTACGTGCAAAATAAAGTCGCTGTCCTATCCGATATCCCCTGTAACCCGGATCAACGCAAACCTCCATGCCGTACAAATACTCTCCTTCAGGATTATGCCGCGAGGCAAAGCCGTTACCGGTTATTTCAATCCAGGTATGTGGCTTGAGTGCAATCTTTCCTGAAATACGAAAACTGGCGCAATACCCAACCACTTCCTGGTCATAAACAGCAACCAGCTGACCATCCGGGAAGTTATTAATTTGCCCTCTCAACGCCGCCTCGGTGTACACAGGAATACTGGAACCTTCATATACCTTTCTGACCAGTGTTGCCAGTGCAGGAACATCTTTCAATGTTGCATTACGGATCGTCAGACGCCCGGACTTCTTGACTAAAGTCGACTTAGGAGAGCTTGGTTTCATAATTAAAAGGAGATTAGCTGGAGCGGCGCTGAAGCTGCCAGTAAATTCCCACGCCAACGACACAGGCAACAAACAGCGTAACGATGATATCCCGCAGATATTCCTTGATCAGCGCTTCGTTTTCACCAATAAAATAGCCAAGCAACGTCAGAATAACTACCCAAATACCCGCGCCAAGACTGGTATAAAAACAGAATACTGAAAGATTCATGCGCGCGAGCCCTGCGGGTATCGAAATATACTGACGCACCATCGGAATCAGCCGGCCGGTAAACGTGGAAATATGCCCGTGCCGCTTAAAGAAGGTTTCCATTTTTTGCAAATGGGTCTCATTGAACATGACATATTTGCCATAATGCAATAGAAAAGGCCGTCCCAGCCATACCGCCAGATAATAATTAACCAGGGCGCCGAGAAGACTGCCGAATACACCGCACAGAATAACAATAATAATGTGCATCTCACCCTTTGAGGCGAGGTAACCGGCGGGAATCATGATCACTTCGCTTGGAAAAGGTACGAAACTCGATTCCAGTAACATGAGGAGAAAGATTCCGGGATAGCCCAGGCTACCCACAGTATTCACGATCCATTCAATAATTTCCGCAATCAAATTCGCTCTTCCTGTAAAACAGATTAATTTGCCGGATTATATGTGGATCTAGACAACAGCACCGTCGTTTTCCGGTTTCTTTTCTTCCGGTTTTACCAGGTCTTCACGCTTGACCCCCAACAGCATCAGAATCGGACTGGCAACCATTATGGACGAATAAATGCCAAACCAAATACCGATGGTTAAGGCCAGAGCAAAGTAGAACAATACTTCACCGCCAAACAATAGCATGGTGATGACAACCATTTGAGTGCTGCCATGCGTAATAATTGTCCGTGCCATCGTTCTGGTAATGGCATTATTGATAACATTTTCTACCGGCACCTTGCGAAGCTTACGGAAATTTTCACGTATCCGGTCAAAAATAACCACGGATTCATTCACTGAATAACCCAGTATGGCGAGTACTGCGGCCAGCACTGTCAATGAAAATTCCCATTGGAAAAACGAAAAGAATCCCAGAATAATAATCACATCGTGCAGGTTGGCGACAATACCTGCTATACCGAACTTCCATTCAAAACGTACCGCCAGATAGGCCACAATACCGAGCGAAACGAATAGCAGGGCCAATGCGCCGTTTTCCAGCAACTCCTTACCGACTTGCGGCCCGACAAATTCAACACGGCGCATTTCAACCGTACTGTCAGCCGCGCGTAGCGCATCCAGAACGGTTTCCGACAATTGTGCACTTGAGTATTCCGGCATCACTGGCAAACGTATCATGACATCGCGGGAGGTACCAAAATTCTGCACCGTCACATCCGTCATGTTGAGTTCAGCCAGCACAGCTCTTATTTTGGTCAAATCAGCAGTTTGTTCATAGCTGACCTCGAGCACCGTGCCCCCCGTGAAATCAACGCCCAGATTCAGTCCTCTTGTAGCAATAAAGAAGACTGAAAGAATAAATGTCAATATTGAAATAGCAGCAGCGATCCGCCTCCAGCTCATGAAGGGGATATCACGGCTAAACCTAAAAAACTCCATTGTTGATTCCTTTATTAAATTCTTTCGGGCAAATTACTTCTTTTTTGCTTTCCGGGCAGACGTTTTTCGTTTACCGCGTGAATTGGCTGATGTATTTTGTGGCGGTACCTGTGCTGCTGAGGTTACTTTCTCACGCACAACTTCTTCCTGAACGACTTCCGTTTCTCGATTCTCAGGCACTTCATCTGCTTTTTTCCGTATCACAGGTTTATCAGTACGGCTTTGTACATCACTATCCCCGCTTTCTGATGAGCCCACCACGTCCCCTGCAGAAGCAGCAGTCGGTTCCACAGGCAATTCATATTTGAAACGGTTTCTTGCGTTTTCAGTATCCGGGATCCAGATTTTACCAATGGGTACAACCTCAAGCTTACGGCGGCTGCCATACATGAAATTAACCAGGCCGCGTGATACGAAGACAGCGGTAAACACCGATGTCAAAATACCCAGACAAAGTACCACGGCAAATCCTTTAACCGGACCCGATCCAAATGCAAACAAGGCGATACCGGCAATCAGTGTCGTGATATTCGAATCCATAATGGTCCCCGTTGCACGTTCATAACCGGCATTGATTGCCAGTTGCGGCGATATACCAGCACGTAATTCATCGCGTATCCGCTCGTTAATCAGTACGTTGGCATCGATCGCCATGCCAACAGTCAGGGCAAGTGCAGCCATACCCGGCAAGGTCAGTGTCGCCTGCAAAATGGACAACAAGCCGACCAACAGCAGCAGATTAAGGCTTAACGCGAGTACCGAAATGACACCGAACGCCATGTAATACATCATGATAAAAATCGCCACCGCAAGAAAACCGTACAGCGTCGAATTAAATCCTCTGGCAATATTGTCTGCACCGAGGCTCGGCCCGACGGTGCGTTCTTCGATAATATCCATCGGCGCAGCCAGTGCGCCGGCACGTAACAACAGTGCGATATCACGCGCTTCTAAAGTATTCATGCTTCCGCTGATCTGGACACGGCCACCGCCGATTTCCTCGCGTATAACCGGCGCAGTGACGACTTCGGTCTGGTTGCGTTCAATCAGCAGTATCGCCATACGTCTGCCGACATTTTCACGGGTTAGATTCTTGAAAATTTGTGCCCCATTATTGTCGAGCCGGATATGCACCGCGGCCTGGTTATCTTCATTAAAGCCGGGTTGTGCGTCGGTAATACGGTCACCGGTTAACAGCACCTGTTTTTTCACGAGTATCGGTCCGCCACCGCGTTCCTGATAAAGCTCTGTGCCAAACGGTATCTGCCCCCGTAATGCAGAATCCAGATCGCGTTCATCATCGACCATGCGAATTTCAAGTGTCGCCGTGCGGCCAAGTATTTCCTTGGCTTTGGCAGTGTCCTGAACCCCGGGTAACTGCACAATAACCCGGTCTGCACCGGCTTTCTGAATGATCGGCTCTGCCACCCCCAGTTCATTGACGCGATTACGCAATGTCGTGATGTTCTGTTGGACCGTTGAATCCTGCATATGAATCAATGCATCCGGCCTGATCGAAGCAATCAGATGGAAACGATTGCCAACCCGTTCCTCTCTAAAATGCAGATCCTCATATGCGGATTTTAATTCTTCCAAAGCCTGAGCACGTGATTCAGCATCACGGAACTTGATGGTTAACGTTTCTCCCAGTTTTTCAACACCCGCATAGGGAATTCTTTTTTCACGCAATGCACTGCGGATATCATTACTATGCCGGTCAAGCGATTTGCTGATTGCACCTTCCATATCAACTTCAAGCATGAAATGTACGCCGCCACGCAAATCCAGCCCGAGATACATGGGCAATGCACCCAGATTCGTCAACCATTGCGGAGAATTCGGCAGCAGATTGAGTGCGACCATATACTCGTCGCCTAATGCTGATTGCAACAAATCTTTTGCCTTGATTTGTGTGTCAGTATCTTCAAAACGCACCTTGATGCTGCCTTCTTCAAGAAAAAGACCATCACTGGGGATATTCGCTCTTTTCAGGGTATCTTCAACCTGATGCAGCAAAGTTGTGTCTGCCTGGGATGTCATTCTGAGCGGGGATATTTGTACAGCAGGCGATTCGCCAAAAAAATTCGGCAGCGTATAGAGCAGTCCAAGTAATAAGGAAACCGCAATAATCAGATATTTCCAAAGCGGGTAGCGGTTCATGATTATTCAGTATATGAGTAGAAAAAAAGTGAAACATTTTGAAACAGATGGCCGCTCGGAATCAGCTGAAGCCATCCTGTCGTATAGCAATAAATAAATTTTTAGTTTTTATCGCCAGATTTGGTTGATTCGTCAGTATTGCTGTCCTGCGTATCGGTGTTTTCAGAAGCTTTATCTTCCTGAGCAGGTGCAGAAGCGCCTTTTGCAGTTTTTCTGGATTGTTTTCCGCCTTTGGAGGGTTCGATACTTTTCAGCGTGCCTTTGGGCAGCAGTGTCTGCACGGAAGTTTTATATACAATCACTTCAACATTAGGCGCAATTTCAACAACAACATAGCTTTCGCTGACATTGAGGATTAAGCCGAGTATCCCGCCATTGGTAATGACTTCGTCGCCTCTTTGGAGGGCTTCGACCATTTGCTTATGTTCTTTGGCGCGTCTGGCTTGCGGACGGATAAGTAAAAGCCAGAATATGACAAAAATACCTATTAACAAAATAAGATTAGCCCAACCTGCTTCAGAAGCTCCAGATTCGGCTGCTTGCGCGTATGCTTCACTAATCAGCATGATATTTCTCCGGAAAACAAATTAATAAAAAAACCCACATATTAGCATGATGCGCGCTTATCCTTGAAATTCCCGAGTAAATTTTTCAACAAACTGCTCAAAACAGCCTGTTTCGATTGCACTTCGTATTTCCGTCATTAACTGCTGGTAATAAAACAGATTGTGCACGGTGTTCAGATGTGCGCCGAGTATCTCATTAATACGCTGCAAATGATGCAGATATGAACGTGTAAAATTGCGGCAGGTATAACATGTGCAGTGTTCGTCGGGTGGCGTTGTATCAAGCCGGTAACGGCTGTTACGCAACTTGATAATTCCCTGGCGCGTATATAGCCAGCCATTACGGGCATTGCGTGTCGGCAACACACAATCGAACATGTCAATCCCCTGGGCAACTGCATGAACAATATCTTCGGGCGTACCGACACCCATCAGGTATCGCGGCTGGTCGACGGGTAATAATGGTGCGGTATGTTCAAGAATTCGCCGCATATCCGTCTTGGGTTCGCCGACCGATAATCCGCCAATCGCGTAGCCATCAAAGCCAATGGCTGTCAATCCGTCCAGCGACTGATCGCGCAGATTCTCATACATGCCGCCCTGAACAATGCCGAATAGCGCATTCGGGTTATCGCCATGCGCTATTTTTGAGCGTTCAGCCCAGCGCAGACTGAGCTCCATCGATGCTTTTGTCGTGCTTTCATCGGCGGGAAATGGCGTGCATTCATCAAAAATCATTACAATATCCGAATTCAATATGCGCTGGATATGCATGGATTCTTCAGGCGTCAGAAAACACCGGTCGCCATTGACTGGCGACCTGAATTTCACGCCATCTTCGGTAATTTTTCGTAATTCACCAAGACTGTATACCTGAAAACCGCCGGAATCCGTCAATATCGGTCCATGCCAGTTCATGAATGCATGCAGTCCGCCGTGCGCTGCGATGACTTCCAGACCGGGCCGCAGCCATAAATGAAAGGTATTGCCGAGTACGATTTGTGCATTGATCTGCAGCAGCGTCTCGGGCGACATGCCCTTGACTGCGCCATAAGTGCCTACCGGCATAAATGCAGGCGTTTCCACCTGACCATGTGCAAGCGTCAAAGTACCACGGCGCGCGGCCTGATCGCTACAGTGCAATTCAAATTTCATGACTTTCTCTCTATAAGCATGGCGTCACCATAGCTGAAAAAACGGTATTGACTGGCGATAGCATGCTGGTAGGCGGCATGGATATTTTCCAAACCGCCGAACGCCGAAACCAGCATCAGCAGTGTGGAGCGCGGCAAATGGAAATTGGTCAATAGCCGGTCAACGACCTGAAAACAATAACCCGGCGTGATAAAAATGTTGGTTTCACCGCACCCTGCGGCAACCTGTCCCTGATTCACCTGCGCCGAGGCTTCAAGCGCGCGCAGCGAAGTCGTGCCAACAGCCATTATTCGGCCGTTATTCAACTTGGCATGACCTATGGCATTTACCGTTTCTTTTGGAATTTCAAACAACTCGTTGTGCATGGTGTGATCAGCGATATTGTCCACACGTACCGGTTGAAAAGTGCCCGCGCCGACATGTAACGTCACATAAGCGATAATTACCCCCATTGCACGCAACCGGTCAAGCATGGTTTCATCAAAATGAAGACCAGCGGTTGGCGCAGCCACTGCGCCGGCATTTTTTGCATATACGGTTTGATAACGCGATTCATCTGCCGCCAAAGCCTCACGATCAATGTAAGGTGGCAATGGCATCTGTCCATGATATTCAAGTAGTTCAAGTACCGTTGTTTCATGTTCAAACCGCAATGTATAAAAACCGTCATTACGCGCCAAAACAGTTACCGGAACACATCCCGCCAGCAATAATCCACTATCCGGCTTAGGTGCATGGCTTGCCCGAATCACAGCCAGCGCATGATGATCGTCGAGTACGCGT
Source organism: Nitrosomonas sp. (assembly GCA_031316255.1). NCBI lineage: Bacteria > Pseudomonadati > Pseudomonadota > Betaproteobacteria > Nitrosomonadales > Nitrosomonadaceae > Nitrosomonas > Nitrosomonas sp. Next base: position 131,260 of record JALDQW010000001.1, read on the forward strand.
TCAATCATGACCTCAATTTTCCCGCCGCTGTCTTTCTGTCCAAATAACCGCGCCTTGATCACACGGGTGTCATTAAACACAATCACATCACCGGCGCGCAGATACTCCGGGAGATCGGCAAACAGCGCATCATGATAGCGGTTGCCAATGCCATCCAGATACAACAAACGGCTGTCGACACGTTTATGGACAGGATATTGCGCAATCAATTCAGCCGGCAAGTCAAAATCAAAATCCTGAACTCTCATGCAATCAGCCCGGATGTATGGAGCATAGTCTGAACGTTAGTGCCAACATGCCTGTTTAGATGGAGAAACGACGCTTGCTTCGATAAAAATTATATTTACCGGAAACACATTAAGAAATACGCGATTATATACCGTCATTGCCGATTATTTATGATGCGACAACACTAAAATTGCGCTTAATCTATCCCGCTTTGAGAATTATCTTCATTACAACGAACGCTGGCTTATTGATTTAACTCGAGAAAAATGAATGATGATCATAAGTAGCACAACACCATGACCAGCTACTGCAGGCTATACAAACTATAGATTTATAACAATTTGTTACAGCGTTCTCCCTTTCCTTCACCCCTGTTTGGTTTTATGATAGTCGGCCTAATCACTCTCTGACTTTGGTCATGAATATTGAATCCGAAATCCTTGCATTACACACCGAAATGCGCCAATGGCGAAGACAGTTCCATCAATACCCGGAAACAGCATTTGAAGAAACCGGCACAGCACACCTGATCTGCGAGCAATTGCAACAATTCGGTATTGAAACACATCAAGGCCTGGCCAAAACGGGTGTTGTCGGGATTTTACGCCGCGGCGGCAGTACCAACAGCATCGCCCTGCGCGCCGATATGGATGCGCTGTTTATTCAAGAGCAAAACACGTTTGACTATGCCTCCCGCCATAACGGCAAAATGCATGCCTGCGGTCATGATGGTCACTGCGCCATGTTGCTCGGCGCCGCTTGTTACCTGGCCAGTCACGGCAGTTTTGATGGAACGGTTTATTTTATCTTCCAACCGGCAGAAGAGGCCCGGGCCGGCGCTCACCAAATGATCAGCGACGGTCTGTTCAAACAATTTCCAGCACAACGGATTTTCGGCATGCACAATTTTCCGGATATCCCGGCCGGTCATTTTGCAGTCAAAACCGGCGCCATGATGGCTTCTTTTGATTGTTTTGAAATCAACCTTGTCGGTCAGGGCACCCACGCCGCCATGCCGCACCTAGGTAACGATACTCTTGTTGCCGCCGCACATTTAGTTACCCTGTTACAAACCATTGTCAGCCGTCAGATTGACCCTGCCGAAGCCGCTGTCGTCAGCATCACCCAGATTCATGGTGGCGACACCTGGAACGCGCTACCTGATTCGGCGGTGATACGGGGAACATTCCGCTGCTTCAAGAACACTATTCGCGCTCAATTGGAACAGAAAATCGACCATCTTGCCCGGACAGTCGCAGACAGTTTCAACATGAATGCAAAAATCCGCTTTAATCCCGAGAATCCGGGCTATCCGGTAACGATGAACAGTCCCGACGAAACGGCCAGTGCGATTCGTGCTGCTGCCGATGTTGCAGGTAAAAGCAACATTAACACCCAACCCACCCCGAGCATGGGTTCTGAGGACTTTGCGTTTATGCTTCAGCAAATACCCGGCTGTTATATCTGGATTGGCAATGGCAGTTCAGAGGGCAACTGCCTGCTGCATAATCCAAACTACGATTTTAACGATGAGATTTTACCGCTCGGCGCCGCATACTGGGCAAAACTTGTCGAAAATGAACTTCCTGATCAAATTTTGTGAAGCTTACTTTTAAATCATAAAACAGGCTTCAAAGCAAATATCAAAACCATACATCACTACCTGAGGTAAAATATCACTCACTTGTTACCGCATTTCAGAATCGAAAAAAACACATTTTTTATATGCTTTTATATGTCTTGCCGCCCAGAAAAATGGATAGTCTATTCAGACACAATCTTTTCTGGCTCTATCCTCATAGCATAACTGTCGAAATTTCTCATATAGTCCATATAATCAAAAAGCGGGTTGTGCATAAAGCAAACTCAAACTTAATTTAATACATATACACATTTTATTTTTAACCCGCACGCCCCATGCCGAAACACCACTCCACAAACAAACTGATCGCTATGGGCTTTGGCCTGATCGTCCTGATTTTCGTTTTGATCAGCATAATCAGTCTAAATGAGATCATTACATTGCAGAAAACTTCCAAAGCCATTGCTCAGAAACGCCTGCCAACGGTTTATCTGAGCATATCCATGGAAAATTATATCAATCAGACACTAGGGTCATTACGTGGCGGAATGTTACTCAAGGAAGAACACTTCAAAAATGAATTACTCAAGACGTGGGTAAAAATACGTATTGCTGAAGAACAAATGATGCAGCTTTCTAAGGAAGGAAATCTGCCCGGAAAAAAGACTCGCCTGACGGAACTGAAAGACTCTCTCAGTCAACTTGAAGATATTCAACTTAAAATTCTTGAAATTTCCCATATGGATACCAATCTGCCGGCGAATCAGTTGCTTTCCGAGAAAATTACGCCGCTTACACTGTCAATGACCGATAAAGTCATGGATATAATTGATACAGAAGAAAGCGCCACTATCAACCAGCAACACCAAATGATTCTCGTAACACTATTCAAATTTCGTCATACTTTGGGAAAAGCGCTCGCGCATATCCGCTCATATGTTCTGACCGAGCAAATACATTTCATTCACGATTTCAATCAAGTCTTACTGGATAATGAACAACAATTTAATGCGCTCGTTTCAATGCAAAATCAATTGTTGCCACCGCAACAACAGATACTCGCCGAACTGACCAAAAATAGAAAAGAATTCACATTGCTTGCCAACGAAGTATTCGCAATCAGGCAAAGCGAAGACTGGAATCGCGCCAATCATTTGTTGAGAACACTCGCTATTCCCATGAGTCAGCAAATTATCGAATTACTCAATCAGATGACTATCTATCAACGCGACCAACTCCTGTCAGACAACAATTTAATGGCTGAATCTATTGATAATTTCAAGAACAAACTCTTACTGTTAACATTTCTTGCCATTCTGATCGCAATGTGGCTCGGCATCATTATTAGTCTCAAATCTTATGCCATACAAAAGACCATCGATCAGCGAGCTGCGTTAATCGATCAAAATATTATGATTGCCTATCTGGATAAAAACGGTTATGTCAAAGACATTAGCAACTCATTGTGCCGCGTTTTGAACGGTAAAAAAGCAGATTTTGTAGGCAAACAAAGTTATTATTTTTTACCTGCTCAAGAAAAAGATCCACGTTACGCAACGATTACCAAAGTTATCCAGACCGAAGAATTATGGGAAGGAGAAATAGAAATAGTTAATCATCCTAACGAAAAAATTTGGCTTCATTCCAAGCTGATTCCGACTCTGGAAGATTCCAACAACTCCGGTTACACCAATATTTTGCAAAATATTACCGACAAAAAACATCTGGAAGAGCTGTCCATTACCGACAAACTGACTTCGCTATTTAATCGCCGCCACTTTGATCAGATCCTGGAACAGCAACTCAAGCTTGCTCAACGGGCAGGGACATCAATTTCACTATGTGTTCTTGATATCGATTTCTTTAAAAGCTATAACGACTTTTACGGCCACCAGGCCGGCGATCACGCATTGACTGAAGTGGCGCACGCGATTAAACAAAAACTCAAACGTCCAAACGACTTTATTTTCAGACTAGGCGGAGAGGAATTTGGCATCATTTTCAGCAATATGGATACAAAACAAATTGAAGACATATTATACCAAATACAGAGCGATATCATCGCACTGAACATCAGGCATGAGCGCAATCAAGTACATGAATATTTAACAATAACAATAGGCTGTAAAATCTGTCCCAATGCCAGAAATATACAGCCTGAAACGCTTTATCTGGCTGCAGATACCGCGTTGTACGAAGCCAAGAAAAAGCGCAATTGCATCATCATTAGCTGAGCTACTGATGCGGTAAAGCCATCAGCCTTCAGCCCTGTTAAACATTAAACCGGAAATGCATTACATCGCCATCTTTAACGATATATTCCTTTCCTTCCAGTCTCGTCTTTCCCGCTTCTTTTGCACCCTGTTCACCATTAAAGGCAACAAAATCGTCATAACCGATTACTTCTGCACGGATAAAGCCTTTTTCAAAATCGGTATGAATTACGCCGGCAGCCTGCGGCGCGGTATCGCCTTTATGTATGGTCCAGGCTCTCACTTCTTTCACACCTGCCGTAAAATAGGTTTGCAGTCCCAGCAGATCATAGGCGGCTCTCACCAAGCGATTCAGCCCCGGCTCTTCAAGACCGATATCCGCCAGAAAGACTGTCTTGTCTTCATCTGACAAATCCGCAATTTCGGATTCCAGTGCCGCGCATATCGCCACAACCGGCGCGCCTTCATTTGCCGCAAATGCTTTTACTTGATCCAGCAGCGGATTATTTTCAAAGCCGTTGTCGTCAACGTTGGCCACATAAATTGCCGGCTTGGCGGTTAACAAGCATAACGGTTTGAGCAATTGTTGCTGGTCCTTGTCAAGTTCAAGTGAACGTGCCGGTTTCTCCTGATCGAGATGATCGCGCACCATTTCAAGAAAACTACATAATTTTATCGCGTCTTTGTTCCCGGATTTGGCAACCTTGGACTCGCGTAACAACGCCTTCTCGACAGTCGCCAGATCGGCCAGGATCAGTTCGGTCTGTATCACTTCAATATCCGAAACGGGATCTACCCTGCCAGCAACATGCACGACATTATCATTGGAGAAACAGCGCACCATATTCACAATACCATCCGTTTCGCGAATATTCGCCAGAAACTTGTTGCCAAGCCCTTCGCCCTTGGATGCGCCGGCAACCAGCCCGGCGATGTCGACAAATTCAACAATTGCAGATTGAATTTTTTGTGGCTTGACAATATCAGCCAGTTTTTCCATACGCGGATCGGGAACTTCAACGATACCTACATTGGGATCAATCGTGCAAAATGGATAATTTTCCGCAGCGATACCCGCTTTGGTCAACGCGTTAAATAAAGTCGATTTTCCTACATTGGGAAGACCTACAATTCCGCATTTCAGACTCATAATTGTATTCTCATTTGAAATTCATTCTGTTGGTGTATTACAACCATTAACTGTTTATTTGGTATGCAGTTTCAACATTGCGGACTGGAAATCACCTTGCGCAATCAACTGCCAGACCTGTAGGCTTCGATCAATCGCTTCATTAATCAATGGGACTTCCTCCTTCCTCGGTGAATGTAAAACATACCGGACAACGGCGTCACGATCACCCGGGTGTCCGATACCAATTCTCAATCGCCAAAAATCCCGGGTACCGAGCTGGGCTACAATATCTTTAAGCCCGTTATGTCCACCAAGCCCCCCGCCCTGTTTCAATTTAGCCACACCGGGCAACAAATCCAGTTCATCATGAACAACCACAATTTCTTCAGGCAAAATTTTATAAAACCGGCATAATGCCGCTACAGACTGGCCACTGCGGTTCATATAGGTTTGTGGTTCAAGCAGCCATAAATCCTTATTCTCCAGTGTTATGCGTGCGCATAAGCCTTGAAAACGTGCTTCGGGTTTAAGTGCTATCTTCAGTTCATCCGCAAGGCAATCTATCCAGTGAAAACCGGCATTATGACGTGTGCTTTCATATTCTTTTCCGGGATTACCAAGACCAACTATCAGTTTCATGCGCATAACCACGATTTACAGCGTTACATAAAACAAAAATCTGCTGGGCAATCAAGACCAGCAGATTTTTGTTGTTATCCAATAGGATCAGAATACTACTCTTCTTTTGCTGCTGCTTCTCCAGCTTCTTCTGCCGCTTTCTCATCAGCCAATACTGAACGCGGAATAACAATAGTTGCTACTGCCTGATCATCGCCTTTTGCCAAAGCAGTAATTTCAACATTTTCAGGAAGTGTTATATCACTTAAATGCAAGGTATGTCCTGCAACAAGATCAATCAAATCAACTGTAATAAATTCAGGCAAATCTTTAGGTAAACAACTGACATCTACTTCAGTCAGAACATGACTGACTATTCCGCCCGATAGTTTAACACCCGGCGCAACTTCAGCATTGATAAAGTGCAATGGCACTTTCATATGAATTTTCTTTTTCGGATCAACACGCTGAAAATCAACATGCAACACGACGGGTTTGTAGGGATGCATCTGCACATCCCGCAACAATACCTGTTCTTTACTGCCGCTTATGTTCAAAGTCAAAATCGAAGCATGAAAAGCTTCCATCTTGAGTTTATGGAACATATCGTTATGGTCCATTTCAATGGATAGAGGCTCGCCATTTCCACCATAAATGATTCCCGGCACCTTGCCAGAACCACGCAGGCGGCGGCTCGCACCTTTTCCCTGCAACGTGCGCTTTTCCGCGCCGACTTCTATTTTCATTCTATTTCTCCACAAAAGTGATTTGTCCGCGACCAAACAAATCGATTAAAAAAAGCGTAAATTTCGCTACTCCATAAATAATGAGCTCAGAGAGCTTTCATTACTGATGCGTACCATTGTTTCAGCCAACAGGCTCGCAATACTCAACTGACAGATTTTTTCACATGCGATTGAATCTTCATTCAGCGGTATGGTATCCGTCACCACCAGCTTATCCAGGTTGGAATTTCTAATACGCTCTGCAGCTTTACCTGACAATACCGGGTGCGTTGAATAGGCAATCACCGCTTCCGCGCCTTCCTCTTTCAAGGCATCTGCGGCCTTACAGAGCGTATTGGCTGTATCGACCAGATCGTCAATGATGACGCAGGTTCTTCCTTGGACTTCACCAATAATGTTCATTACTTTGGCTTCATTGGGCTTGGGACGACGTTTATCGATAATCGCAAGATCGCATTCCAGACGTTTTGCCATATGTCTCGCCCGCACAACGCCCCCCACATCCGGGGAAACCACGACTAGATTCTGATAATTGTGTTTCCAGACATCTCCTAACAATATAGGCATGCCATAAATATTATCGACAGGAATATCAAAAAAACCTTGGATCTGGTCAGAATGCAAATCCATTGTCAGCACGCGATCCACGCCAATTGTTGTCAGCATATTGGCGACAACCTTGGCGGTAATCGGCACTCTTACCGAGCGCGGCCGTCTGTCTTGACGTGCATACCCGAAATAGGGAATAGCGGCAGTTATCCGGCTTGCCGAAGCGCGCCGAAGCGCATCCACCATGACCAATATTTCCATTAAGCTGTCATTGGTGGGCGCGCATGTGGACTGCAAGACAAAAACATCTTTACCGCGCACATTCTCGAGGATCTCGACCATAATTTCACCGTCGCTAAAGCGTCCAACCGTCGCACGCCCAAGACGAATATTGAGATGTTTCACTACATCGTGCGCCAATTTAGGATTGGCGGTACCGGTAAAAACCATCAAGCTGTCGTAAGACATTGTTATCTATTTGATATATGTTTGGCTGGAAACTCAGGATCGCTTATCGTTCTTCGGTCATACGAAGAAACGAAAACACTGTACAAAATCAGTCTATTTAATTTGTTGGTGTTGCTTCAACTCACTGAAAATTATTTATATTCTGGCTATTCACCGAATAGCCTCAAATATGATAAATGATAAAAATGGCTGGGGAGGTAGGGATCGAACCTACGAATGCCGGAATCAAAATCCGGTGCCTTACCACTTGGCGACTCCCCAGTTTTTTTTCTCAGGCTTATACATCGGATGATGATCCAATCCGCGCGCCACAAAACCTGTCATATCAGCTGGAATACGTTCATGCGCGTCATTTGCTTCAGATTCTGATGCAAATTCCGCAAACACACAAGCACCTGATCCACTCATTGCCGCTATTGTAGTATTTTCCAGCTGCTTTAGCCACTTTAAACTGCTTAGCACTTCCGGATAAAGGCTACAAACCACCGGCTCCAGATCGTTATGTCCTTGCCAGATGGAAAAGGGCGGTATTTTGATAGGAATTGTGTTTCGTGTCAATTCCTTATTCGAAAAAATTTCTGCGGTGGATACATGAACAGGCGGTATAAGCACCAAATACCATGCTGCCGGCAATTGTACCGCAGATAATCTCTCACCAACACCTTCGGCAAATGCATTTTGCCCAAAAATGAATATTGGAACATCTGCGCCTAATTGCAACCCCAATTCCAGCAGTTTTGCCTTGTTCAATCCCAGGTTCCATAACCGATTGAGCGCCATGAGTGTAGTCGCCGCATCAGAGCTACCGCCACCCAACCCACCGCCCATGGGAATCCGTTTCTTTAACGCAATATCGACACCCATTGCGGTACCGCTTTCATGTTGCAACAGCTTCGCTGCCCGTACGCATAAATCCTGGTCTTCAGAAATCCCATCCACTGGCGTAACCAGTCTAACCAGACCATCATCACGCAGTCTGAAACTTAATTCATCCGAAAAATCCAGCAGGCGAAAAACGGTCTGTAACAAATGGTAACCGTCCGGTCTCTGGCCTACGACATGCAGAAAAAGATTCAGCTTGGCGGGCGCGGGAAATGTCAACACTGTCATAAGGGCACCTCTAAAAATTCAGAGTTTTAAACAAGACGAGGCGAGAACAAAAAATCTTGACGCAGCATATAGATTGATATGTGAGGAGATATTTTTTGTGAACAACGACGTATTGTGACGAAATATGGATTTTTAGAGATGCCCATAAGCAAAATAGAGTCTATCGATAATGCTTTAGGCCTGTCAAACCTCAACCCAGTTATCGATCACCATCCGTATGTTTAAATCATCGAATCGCAATTCGACAATTCTGGGGCGTATTTGAACCCTTCCGGAGTGATCTGTAGATTCAGCCGCGTAACGTGTAAAAAGAATTTCCCATCCATCCTGGCGGATTGAAATAATCCGGTCATCGTTGTCAAAATCAACAGACGCCGTACTGAATGGCGAATAAAAACCCTGAATCCAATACTGCAATCCGTCCAGAGGCAAACGCCACCCTAATATCTCAACGGTCAATTCTTCCACATCCCGGGCATGAAATGTTTCCTGTTTTGAAGTCACCAGACTCACGCCATGGCCATCCCTTTTGATCTCGGCAACCGCTTGACCCAGTGGCGTTAATAACAAGATTGTATCTTCCAGTCTTGCGTGATGCCAGTGTACATTACCGGAGAACCGTTGCTGCGCATTGCGTACCGCGACTCTGCCGAGCAGCTTGAAATCCGCAGCCGCCGCATCTCTCGAATCTGTCACCGGTTCAAAAATAACCGTGCGTACAGCAATGCTTGGTTGCGTTTTTAATGTGGAACAGCCAGCGAGTATCGGCAGAATAATAATCAACAGCTTCCACCACTGACCTTCTATCGGATAACGGTCAAACACAAACATTAATCCAACACCCCAGTCCGATCAATCGAGGTAAATTTTAAGAATGAGACTGAATTCAAATTGATCACGAATCCTGAACAATCACCGCCCCGGCAGCCAGTTACTTATTATGACCAATTTCATATCAGATATTTAGACTTTTATTTTCCTGTGTAAAATCAGGCAAAACAATATTCAGTTCCAGCGTTTCCTGATTTTCATCCTGTTCAAATTTTACTGAAATGGCCTCCTGATCGACATGCACATATTTACGAATCACTTCGAGCAGTTCTTTTTGCAATTCCGGCAAATATGATGGCCGATTACGCGTAGTTCGCTCATGCGCAACCAGAATCTGCAATCTCTCTTTTGCAATGGCCGCAGATTTAGGCTTGGATGCTCTGAAATAGTCCAATAAACTCATGATCTACCTCCAAAAAGCTTCCTGAAGAATCCTCTGTTGTCTTCTATAAAGCGATGCGGACGGTCTTCTCCTAGATAACGCGCAATAACATCTTCGTAGGCCTGACCCGCTTCGCTTTTTTCATCGAGTATTACGGGTACCCCTGCATTTGAAGCTGTCAACACCGATTTTGACTCGGGAATGATCCCCAGCAATTGCAATGACAGAATATCCTGCACATCTTCCAGCCCCAACATTTCACCTGACCTCACCCGACTGGGATCATAACGTGTCAGCAACAGATACTCTTTAATCGGCTCCTCATTGTTCTCAGCCCGGCGCGATTTACTGGCCAGAATCCCCAGCATGCGATCCGAATCTCTCACCGACGAAACCTCAGGATTGGTGACCACAAACGCATCATCCGCATAATAAAGCGCCAGATTTGCACCTTTTTCGATACCCGCAGGCGAATCGCAAACGATATAATTGAAGTCCTTGGATAACTCGTCCAGTACTCTGCCAACACCTTCCAGCGTCAAAGCATCTTTGTCACGCGTTTGAGACGCGGGCAAAATATAAAGCAGGTTGCAGTTTTTATCACGAATCAAAGCCTGGTTAAGACTTGCCTCACCATTAATCACATTGATAAAGTCATAAACAACACGGCGTTCGCATCCCATAATCAAATCAAGATTGCGCAGCCCGACATCAAAATCAATCACCGCCGTCTTATACCCTCTTTTTGCCAGCCCCATAGCAATTGCAGCACTCGTTGTCGTTTTACCAACGCCGCCTTTTCCTGATGTCACAACAATAATTCTCGCCAATTGAGTCTCCTTAGCTAAAATAACCAGAGGATGTTAACACTGCGTGTAAGACTTCACTTATTGTTAACATTCCCTAGACAATCTCCTTAATGATTAACGCATGATCCTGCAAATAAATCTGCATCGGTTTTTTTTGTAATTGTTTGGTCATATGCTCACTTGTTTTATAATCTCCCGCGATTGAAACAAGCTCAGCCTGCAAATCCAGACAGAATATCCGCGCACTTTTATTCCCTCGCACCCCTGCCAACGCCCGGCCACGCAATGTATTATAAACATGAATATTGCCTTCAGCCATCAACTCAGCCCCGGCACTGACCTGCGACATCACCACCAAATCACCGTGAGCATAAATCCGCTGTCCTGAACGAACCGGTTGGGTAATAATCATTGCTCTGACAGGTGCAGCCGGTGATTCCTGTTTCTTCGACTCGTCAGCAATTTTTGATGCATCATTTTCTTCGTGCTTTTCCTGTTCCCCTTCAAGCTTGACTGAAACAGGACCGGCCGATTGATCATCGGATTCTTTGGATGGTTTTTTCTCATGCACAGCATGATTGTTTTCAAGATCGCGTCCTGCGTCAATGGGTATCGACAGTTTTTGCGCCTGCTTGTTTTGCTGATCATTCCCTCCGCGCAATCCAATTGGAAACAAACCAATCTTGCGCAACATGTCAACAATCTCAGCAACATTAAAATCCAGAGCCGATTTATTTAACTCCCGCACATCAATTATTAGCGGGGAATTTTTGAAAAAATCGGGGGCCAAACTGATTTTTTTTTGTAGGGTTTGTTCTATAGCCGCGATTTCATTGCTGAAAAGAATTAAGATGGGCGTAAAAAAAGTACTACTCTTGAATTCAAGAACAGACGATGTATTTGACATTTTCATGTAGTCTCGTCGACATCTGTTGATCGGTTGGTTGTTGTAATTATACAGATAGATTAGTATTGATAAAATTCATACCGTTATCAAAACATTTTCAAAATTCAAACAGCGCGTCATTATCGCTTAATTATGTTCTCAATTGAATGCAGAAAACTCCATCTAAATCGTTGCAGTCCGTATAGTATACAGGTAACACATGCTCGACAGAAATGAGATAACGATTATAACTGTAATATTTTCTAATCGTGCACATTAGCCAATAAAAGCGTTTTTACTCACAACACTGTCAATTTTATCTTCAAGTTACATCATAAAATGATCCGGAAACTGATTTTGTTAATGACTGTTTTTCTGCTTGCGCTCCCACTGTTACTGGGCATTTTCCTGTTTCTGATAATCGACGGCCAGCCCCGCGTGGAACGCCAAATCAGGGTTACACCCGAACATATCGAACGCGCAAAAAAAACATTCGACCGGCACCGTCATCATGCGCATAAAAAGCTACTGTCAACCGTCAGCATCCGTTCGGATGATATCGATATTGCCGCTAATTACCTGGCCAAGCATTTCACAAATGGTCGGGCACGCATCAAAACAGTCAATCAGAAAATGCATATTCAAACAAGTCTGCCATTGCCCCTGCAGGCAATAACGGGCTATATCAATCTTGAGGCCACTTTGATCGAAGCCGATGTATTGCCACAACTGCAATCAGTCAACATCGGACAAATTCAAATACCGGATTTCATCAGCCAATTCCTGGTCGCTCAAAGTATCCAGTGGTTGCAGCGCCATCCAAAATATAGCGATGGAATCAAGGCAATCAAAGGTGTAGAGATCACACCCACCACGATTAATGTCTCGTATCTGTGGCAAGGTCAATCCAAACAATCTGATCACGCCTTACCGCTTCTCAACAAATCGGAACAGGAAAAAGTCCATCGCTACTATACACTGCTGTTACAGAACAACCGACAAGGTGAAAAACAAACACTGTCCCAGATTCTGCAACCGTTAATGCAAATGGCCATGCAACATTCAACCAATCGGCAGGCGCAAATAGAAAACCGTGCGGCCATCCTGGCCGCCACATTTTATGTGTTGGGGTTACCGCTGAAATACATCGTGCCCGAAGCGGCCGGCCGGCCTCACCACAAAGGCCACACCGTAACGCTGGATGGCCGGCAGGATTTTGCGCAGCATTTTATCGTTTCAGCCGCCATCACCGCATATTCGGATACCGCGTTATCCGATGCCATAGGTCTTTATAAAGAAATTGAAGACAAACGCAGCGGCAGCGGTTTTTCCTTCAACGATATCGCTGCGGACCGTGCCGGAACACGATTTGGCGAGCGCGCAACCGCCAGCCAGCAGGATGCGCTTTGGATACAACAGTTGATCGTTCAGGGATTAGACGACAAGGATCTCATGCCAATGTGGGCTGACCTCCCTGAATTCCTGTCCAGACCTGTTTTCAGACAGCAGTATGGCAATTTTGATTCGCCCGCTTATTTTCAGATGATGGAAAAAATTGAGCGGCGCGTGGAAGCGCTTGCTTTTTTACGATAATAAATCGCCAAGATTCAAAAAAATATTTATTTCAGCACTCAAAACGATACAGCGCATTATTGTTTCAAGCGTTTTATCGTTTCCATCAACACCTCATTGTCCGGGTCTTTTTCCAGCGCCGAGTTCCAGATATCCTCCGCATCATCGTGCGCGCCCTGAACCCAGAGCACTTCTCCCAGATGCGCTGCTATTTCCGAGTCCTGACTGATGGAAAATGCACGGTTCAGATAATTCAAACCATCCATCATATTGCCCATGCGATAGTAAACCCACCCCAGACTGTCCATGATATACGGGTCATCCGGAGAGAGCTCGACCGCTTTCTTAATCAGCATCAAGGCTTCCGGCAAATGCATGCCGCGCTCGGCAAAACTGTAACCAAGCGCATTATACGCATGTGCATTATCGGGCCGAAGCTTGATCAATTTCCGCAAGTCCTTTTCAAGAATATCAAATTTGCCAATTTTGTCAGCAGCCAGCGCACGGTCGTAGAGCAGCTCGGGATAGTCAGGCAGTTTCTCCAGTCCGGCATCAAGAATCTTGAACACTTCCTGGTGCGAACCCACCCGGCGCAAAATCTGTGCCTCGGCCAGAATCAAATGTGCAGATTGCTGATCGTTTGCCGCCGGCAGTTGTTGAATATGCAATCGCGCTTCACTCAGCTGCCCTTTCTGTGCGAGTAAATCGGCATAACGAATCTGGGCAGGCAGATAACGTCCGCCTCTTTTTACCTGACGGTAAAAATCCATGGCCAGATCTGTTTGTTTCATTTCTTCGTAAACTCTGGCCAGATGAAAATGAATCGCATTGGTGTCCTCATACCCTAATGCAAGCGCCCTTTTCAAACTGATTTCAGTCATATCGAAATCATACAGTTCAGTTGAAATCAAGCCGATTGCCACCATGATTTCTGCGTCATCCTGATTATTGTCGAACAGAATCCGTAACTGTTCGCGCGCCAGATCCTTTTCGTTCAATTCAACCAGCAGCCGGGTATAGGCGATGCGCACCTCATTCGATTCTGGATATTTTTTCAGGTAATCGCGATAAAAATTGGCGGCATCGATGTTGGACTGCCGCTGAAGCATTCTGCCACTTTGAACAGCGGCGATTTCCCAATCCGGCCGTAATGAAAGCGCTTCATCCATTTCCACCAGCGCCGTATCATATTCACCCGCGAACCAGGCGGCCTGAGAGATCGCAAAGTGTACTTCCGGAAATTTCGGATACGGCGCCGCCAGTTTTTGTATCAATCGCAGTGTTTCCGCTTTATTTGAATTGCGGGATAACAATTGATTGAGCTGCATAAAGGCACTGCCGGCATTCTCCCGGTCCGAAGCCAGCAATTTCTCCAGATGCGGAAAGGCTGCATCCAGCTTGCCAAGATTGACCAGCATAGCCGCCAGTGTCTGACGTGCATCAAGCGAATCCGGATCAAATTCAACCCACATGGAAGCTGCCCTTTCCGCAGCAAATGCATGGCGCGCATGCAGCGCAATCTCGCTGGCACGTTTGGCGATACGCGGATCGCGCGTCGTTTGCGCCAATTTCAGATAACGGCTGACCGCAATATCGAGATTGCCGCGCTGCAGCGCAGTTTCACCGAGTAAAAAATCAAATAAAATCGGTGCGGTTAATTCCAGCTTCGGCAACTTGGATTCACTGATTTCTTCTTCATCACCGGCATTTCCGGAATCGCCGGATTCAGCAGTTTTTGCAGGCGTCATGGACTTCCCTGTTTTTCCATCCCCCTGTTGAGAAGGAAACTGCGCACATGCGCCAAGGCCAAGCGTCAATAAGAGAACAAGAATGATGTTTGTTTTCATGGAAAATCCAAGGATACGATTCAAAATTATAAAAAGCGTACAGATATCACCGATTCGAAACCACACATAACCTTTCCACAGCGGTTTTTATTTTAATTGATTCTAACTTACTTTTATACAGCCAGGACTTTTCAATTTGATATTGTCGTGTTCAGTGAGCTTGTCAGTTTACATGTCAAGTCGTTTCTTGCAAAAAAAGCACATTTCCACATCACTTGTTCTGTTCTAGCCTAACCATGAGAACATATTTGTTTCATGAAAGTTCACTGATAGTTACGGTCGTCAAAACAACAAGTTAGCGCACACCCAAGATCACCTCGACTCTATGCAGCCGCCCCTCGCGGTGATAATGCAGTTCGACTGTCTGCCCTGCCTCAAGCGTTTTCAGAATCTCGGAATATGACGCCAGATCGCTAATCGGCTGATCGGCGAGTTGCACCAGAACATCCCCTGATTGCAGTTGGGCGCGATGCGCGGGCGAATCGGCGATTACGCTGTCTATGCGCACGCCCCCGTCCTGATAGGAAAAATCGGGCACAGTGCCTAGGCTGGCGCGGCGTCTGGTTTTGGGTTCGTTTGTTTGTTGTGCGCTGCGCGCATTAGCGGAGGGTAAAGTCACAGTCAATGGCTCAATGCGGTTGGCCAGATATTCTGCGGCTTCCTTGAGAATCGACGCCACCTTGACCAGACCGGAGGAATCGATTTTGTCTATGGTGTCGCCGGGCGCGTGATAGTCTTCATGCGCGCTGGCGAAAAACTGTACCGCCGGAATACCGGCTTCGATAAACGCGGCCTGATCGCTCGAACCAAAATCGTCCATCACGGAATTGACCGGAATACCCGTGACAAAACCCGCCCCGCGGAAAACATGCACAAGTTCACGCGCACTGCCGGCACCGAAAACCGTTACCGGGTTTTCACCCAGACGGCCCACGGTATCGAGATTGAGCATGGCGGCTATTTTGTCTGCGGGAAATTGTTTTGCATTGCCGACATAATGTCTTGCGCCGAGCAATTCAGCTTCCTCGCCGGTAAAGGCGACAAATACTATACTGCGTTCCGGTTGCCATGTTGCCCCGGCCTGCCGCGCCAGTTCCAGCATAACCGCCACGCCACTGGCATTATCGTCCGCCCCGTAATGAATTTTTCCCTGATTCCCTTCGCGCACATCGGGCCAGCCCGTACCCAGATGATCGTAATGCGCGCCAATGACCAGACTTTCCGTCGTCAGTTGCGGATTTTTGCCGGGCAGCAAACCGATGACATTGCGCAGGGTAATGTTGCCCTTCGGCGCGCCGACATCCTGTCGCCAGACCTGGAAGTAACTGCCGTCATCACCGCCGGGCTGCAAGCCTGCCTGCTGAAACTGCTGCGCTATATAATCAGCGGCTTCATCGAGTTCCGTACTGCCGAGTTCCCGTCCCTTGAAAGTTTCACTCGCCAGATGCGCAATATCGGCCATCATCCGGTGCTCTGAAAATACGGGCGGCAATTGCGCAAGCGCTGCGCGTTTTTGCAATGCGCCCATCGCCTGCGAATCCACCGGTTCGATTGATTCTGCATCCTGCTGTTCAACAATCCGCGACAACGGCGAGGCAATCACCGGCCATTGGCCCTTGTGGATATTGACCAGATCATCGCCCCCATCGTCCTGAAATGCCAGGTAACTGTATTTGCGGTAATGCGGCAGTTTTCTGGCCAGCTCAGCCACCGCCTGAGGACTGTCAGCCGCAACCCACAACAGCGTTTCATCCGCATTGGACGGCTGCCGTGCGGTCAACACGACCGAATGGGCATGCTCGGTGAACGTCTGACCATTCAATGCAAGCCCCTGTTCGCCAACCTGAACCGAATGATCCGCCAATGCCTTCGCGACATCTCCGGCAAACCGATTCTGCCAACCCATGATCCAGATAGTCCGGTTCTTGGGCAGTCTGTCCAATTGACGGTCATGTTTTACTTCAAACGCGCCGGGTTGCGTTTTTTGCCAGTATTCAGCGAGTTGTTCATATGCCTTTTGCATTTGCGTATCATGATCAGTGGGCAAGACCAGCAGCGGTTTTTCAGCACCAAACCCCTGTGACAATGCTGACGGAATCTCACGGCTGTCCAGTCGCCGGAACACATCAAATTGCGGATCGACTTCCACGCGCAAGGGGCGCGCCTCAAAATCCATTTCGAAAGTCTGTGTGCGTTGATTCATCGTCACTTGTGTCTGATAGGCCTGCGCTTCACCCTGCAGGTACACGGCGATCGGAACTTGCAACTGATAAAGCTCGCCGTCCTGCACCTGACTGAAAACGCCTTTGAGTTTGTAGCCCTGCGGCGTTTTTTCTGCCATGGCTTCCTGAAGCACCAATTGCGGCGCACCAGTGCGTTGCACCCACTGGTCAAACAACGCGGAAAAATCCCGACCAGTGACTTGACTGAATTGTACCTGTACATCTTCAAAGGATGCCTGTTTGAACATGTAATGGCTGTAAAATCGCCGCAGCACTTTGACAAAATCGTCATCGCCAACCTGTCTTCTCAGCATATGGAAAAACATCATGGTCTTGCCATATCCGACGGCTTCCGAACTCGAACTGTGGCGCGAGACAAACCGTGCAATCGGAAAATCCTTTTCCTTGCCGACAAAATCGGCGTATTTCTGCAGCACATCGCGCCGGTATTCCTCGCCTTTGCCCCGCTGCTCGTTGACCAGATGATCGGCCAGATACGCCGTCAATCCTTCCGCCCAGTTGCCGCTGGCGTAATCGACAAACACGCCGTTGCCCCAGTAATTGTGCAGAATTTCATGCGGATACGACGAATGCAGAATAAATGGAAAGCGGACGACCTTGGGCCCCAGCAAAGTAAACGATGGCATGCCGTATCCGGTTTCCCAGAAATTCTCAACCAGCGCGAATTTGTCATAAGGATAAGGTCCGATCAGCTTGTTATACATACCGATATACTGCGCAGTGGTATCGAGATATTTCTGCGCCAGCGCAGCATCGTCTTCACGCAGATAAACCAGCGCAGTTACTGAACCCGCCGACTGGGTATAGCGGTAATACCGCCCCGCGACCAGATAAATATCGTCCTGTGGATTCAATTCCTGCCATGTAATTGTAGCGCCCGGCTCGTCCCGCTGTTCGCTGACCAGTGACCCCTGACTGACGACATCCCACCCTTCAGGCATACGAACAGTCATACGAAACGACACCATCGGATCTTCAAACTGCGGATACCAGGCGCTCGAATTGGCCAGAAAAACGCCTTCGGATGAAATCACGCCGGGCGTATAACTGAAACTGCGCGCATACTCCTGCCCCGGCCCCTGCACGGCATGATCGATTTTGCCGCTGTAGCGTAGCGTTACCGGTTCAGTCCAGGCGTCTGGCGTCAATAGATAGTGTTTCAGCGGCACGGGTGCGCGTTTTAGTGCGCCCGAATTTGCTGCCGTAACCCGTCCACCTTCCACGGCATCGATGCTCAAGTGCGCATGCAGGCTGAAACGAATGGCGGTTGCGCCATTATTCTGATAGTGTTGCGGCATTTTTATCTGATCAACAACCCTGATTTCGGAAGTTTCCGGCACGATGGTCACATCCATCCGGTGATGGATCGTGTCATTGCCGCCGGATGCTATCAGGCTAAAGCTCAGGCAAATAAAAATAAAGACGGTTATCAGACTAATTTTTATTGTTTTTTGTACATTCATTGACTCAAAATGCTCGGGAAAATTTTAATCGGGAAACTGGCTGTTTCACTGCTGCGGGTCAAGTCATTTTTCAACTGCTTTTATCGGCTGCCCACCGCATTGATGCTCACTTGGCGTAGCGTTTACGAAGAATACCGCATATACCATTCCAAATCCAATCGCCTGAAAAAGAACACGTCCCTAGTCATATGCCCGGAAACCCAGCACACGCAAATATGCCATTGAAAATCAGCATTCTTGTTATTTTTCTCACGCTGATTACGTTGTCGGGGTGTCAGCAACTCAGCAAGCAGGACAGTTATCCCGACAGTCTTCCCACACCCGAAACACCCTACCAGCGCAAGGACTGGCCGCACTGGATCGATGCGGACAAAGACTGTCAGAACACCCGCCAGGAACTGCTCATCGCAAGCAGTAGAATTCCGGTAACATTTAAAAACGCCAAACGCTGCACGGTGAAAACCGGCCTGTGGATCGGCCCGTACACCGGACGAAAATTCACTACAGCATCCGACGTCGACATCGATCATATCGTGCCGCTTGCGCATGCGCACCGGCATGGCGCAGCCAAATGGACACGCGCGCTGCGCCGCACCTTCGCCAACGATTTTGACAACCTGCTCGTTGTCGATGACGCCACCAACCAGGCCAAATCCGACAAGGCCCCGCATGAATGGCTACCGCCCAATAAGGATTTCTGGTGCGAATACGGCCGCCGCTGGCAGCATGTCAAGGATAAATACGGATTGATTTACAGTAAGGCGGAACGCAGAGCTTTGAAACTCATGGCTGAAACTTGTTTCCGTTAAACATCACGGGAAAATGGCGCTTTGCGCAGCTACCTCACGTTACATTGATCTGGCGAACAGCGGATTGGTGTGACGCAGCAACGCCAACGATTATGTGTTGGGGTTCGCCTCCCTCCGTCCAGTTTTGCAGGCAAAATGGATGATTTTAATGTGCAATTGCTTCCATGATGGATTTCGCGCGTAAGGTTAAAACGCCCTAGCGGCTTTGCCTTGTTGATGCACTGGACAGGGAGCCAACGGATAAGACTGGGTGACTTACGTCGGTCTGACCTAGAAGCTGTTCTGTCATTCAAGTCTGATAAAAGATTTTCCCCGCTTCCGAGTCAGCAACAATTTCCTTGATTCGCATTTTTTCTTCATCAGTGAGCTGGGTTCTCCATTTATTGGCGGCTATTTCCGGTTGTTGAACCAAAGCATAATAATCTTGCTGGGTATCAGTATTAGAAAGTGATTTGTTCAGATAACCACGAACCTGCTCATTAAAATCCAGTCCACACCATTCAAACAACTCTTTCGTTTTAGACACCGGGTCCCGGCATAAATCGTCATAGTTGACCAAACGAACATTTTGCAATTGACTTGTTCGTTCCAGCACACTTTCGTTGTGCAGCAACCATGACCAACTGCCTATTTCCAGTTGCGAGAGCGCGGCAAGGTCGGTTTTACCTAGACCTCTTCTTCTAGCGCCATTGATTTTTAACCAATCATCATATGCCTTTGGTTTTGTAATTTTTCCTTGCTCGGCACCACGAAGCCAGGAATTCACAACGCCACAGGGGTGACGAATAATAAAGACAAACTTGCACTCCGGCAAAGTCGACGCCATAAGAAACAGGCGGCCTGGGCTATCAACACACTTGACAACAGAAACCATGTTCTGTCTATTTGCAATAAAGTCCGGAACTATAATTTTTCGGGCTATGCGCGTTCCAGCCAGGCGGCCGAACGATCTGGCCATGTAGGACCATAAAATGCGCAGAAAATGCAATAAAGCAGGCCGATAGGTTTTTCTAAAAAAAGGAGGACGCCCGTTCGTCCTCACATCTTTGACATCGTGAAGTTTAAGCGCATATTTTCTTGCCCGTTCCAAATATTCCGGCACTTCTTCATCGCTGAATATATATGGGAGATTCTGGTCGAACAGTGAAGCATCCGGTTCAAATCTGTAAATCGTATCAGGATGAGCATCAAAAATACTGCCTAACCAACTCGTTCCTGACCGGGCAAGTCCAAATATAAAAATCTTATCCACAAAAATGTCCGTTGTGATATTGGGTAAAAAATTATCTCAGTTTCATGTTTTAAATGCAATTTGCTCCCTTAATGCTGTAGAAAGCAAGTTTATGTGGCAAGCCCAAAATATTTATGCTTCCCATCAAATTAGAATCATTTTTTTCCAAAAAAATTCTAACAGAAACCCCGAGACATGAATACTGAACTTATCTTCCATATTTCAGCGCATTCCGCGTACTACTATCCGTAGTGCACAGTATTATAACCGCCTGAATACACCTTATTATGTAGGATGTGCTGAATAAAATGAAGCGCATCATTCACGATTTGATGCGCCTTGCCGGCACATCCTACCGACTGAGTGGGGTATTGGGTTCATTCCTTACCCAAACCTACGTGCTAACGGTGAACAGCAATTCGGCGTTTCAGTGTTCAGCGCACCAGCGCACCGCTAATCGATGGGGGACGAACACAACACCCGAAAACCGAGATAGTCGAGCCGGGAGTCGGGAGGGGCGAAGTTGCGCACCGAGGCGCGCACGAGGCCTGGAAGATAGAACCAGGAACCGCCGCGCACCACACGAATATCACCGTCTCCTTTTTCCCAGGACGAGCCATCGGATGGCGCACCTTTATAGTTTTCATGCCATATATCCTCGCACCATTCCCAGACATTACCATGCATATCGTACAAGCCGAAATCATTCGGGGGATAGCTGCCTACCGGTATTGTCTTGCCTATGTTCTCGTCAAAGTTCGCCTGATCCCGGTTAATGTTTGCTCCGGTATGATACGGTGTTTTCTTACCCGCACGACAGGCATATTCCCATTCGGCCTCACTCGGCAGCCGGTAATCACGTCCCGTCTGTTCTGACAGCCATGCACAGTAATCCTGCGCATCGCGCCAGGAAACATTGATTACAGGCCGGTTTTCCCGTCCCCAATGCCTATCATCTGGTTTCTCCTT
This sequence comes from Nitrosomonas sp., assembly GCA_031316255.1. NCBI lineage: Bacteria > Pseudomonadati > Pseudomonadota > Betaproteobacteria > Nitrosomonadales > Nitrosomonadaceae > Nitrosomonas > Nitrosomonas sp. The sequence continues at coordinate 152,948 of JALDQW010000001.1, forward strand.
ACCGGCATGCTGGCAAAATCGGTCGTAATCGTCAAACGTCACCGCATACACACCTATCGCAAATGGTTGCGCGATGTGTACTTCATGCTGTGGCCCTTCAACATCAGATCGGTACTGTTCATCCTCTGGCGACCCCATCAAAAAACGCCCGTCGGGAATGACCATCATCAAAGGTCCATCGCCGCCAATTTTCAGCTTGTCGCGGAATGTTTGACCTGGCACTGATAGGGATGGCGCAATAATTTGTTTGGGTTCGGCAGCAATGGTAGCCGAAACGGGTGCAGAATTATTCAAATGCAGCCGCAACGGAATCAGCAGTTGCACTAATCCGTCATGGTCTTGGCCGTTCTCCCAGCCGACCAGATCGGCCGTCTGGATGCGGCCGAATCCGTAAGGAAACTCGACATTCTCTATAAAAGCGGGAAAAAGAATGTCCTTGCGCTTGCCATACTCCGCTTCCTCAAGCACGTAATCGCTGTCACGAGATGTAACCGACCAGAGTACCACCACAGCTCTGGCTGCATGCAGTTCCCGCTCGATTTCCTTATGCCAGCGGCGGCCGACATGCGTATTGCGGTCGATAAACACCGACCAGCCTTCCGCCTGCAACCGCTCCACCAGCCGATTGGCAATCGTTGCATCCGTCCTCGAGTAACATAAAAAAATATCGCTCATCTTCCAGAAAATTCCGCGTACATAATCTGTAATACGCGTGATTATAACTGTTTGAATACACCTTATTAAAAAGTAGGGTGGAAAAGCGTAGCGCCTTCCACCATGACAACCGGTGGATGACGCTTTGCTTATCCACCCTAAAAAACTGGGTAATAAATGATGTTGGTGGACGGCGTTTCACTTGTCCACCCTACAAAGCTGTGTCGCCGGCCACCATGCGCCGTACGCTTCATTCATTCCGGTGTAATCCGGCATATATTCGGGCATGATCAAAACTGACACCATTCCGCTGACCCACGAATTGCTGGCCTTGCTATGTTTGTAGGGTGCGACAAGTTTAACCCTGTTAAACGCCGTCCACCGACATTATTCACCATTGTGTTGGAAATGAACCAAGAATGTAGCACATCGTTCACGACTAGATGCGCCTTGCCGGCACATCCTGCCGACTGGCGGATGTGGAAAGTTTGATGAATATTGATAAAGTATAACAAGGCGGATGACGCGGTTTATAACCGCTCATCCACCCAACAGGTTCATGCTTCTAATAATTCCACTGCAACTGGAACCGTAACAGATTCGCATCCTTGACATGAATCAGGTTCTTGACGTTGGTTCTGTCCATATGCGCATACGCGACAACAAATTCGACCTCAGGACGGACTTGCCATTCAATGCCGGCCTCAATTTCATTGAGCCTGACAAATGGCGAGTTGGCCTGGAATTTTTCGGCGCCTCTGTATTTCTGCCACTTCACATAAGGTATCCACGCGCCCCAAGGGCTGTCGTATTTATACATCGCCTGAACATAACCGCCATTGATTTTACCCGATTCAATTTGCGTAAAATCGGCACTCAACTGCGGCGATTTACCCCAGTTCCATTCCGCCTGGAGGCCGAATGGCTGCGGATATAGAACGGCGTGCAGCCCGATACGCGCATCCCGGTGGCCCTTTTTATTGAAGGCTGGCGCAGCAAGAATACCGGCGCCTGAATTTACCGCCACATCTGGGACAAATTTTCCGGTATAGCCAAATACACCGGCCTCAAAAATCTGGCCGTTACTGAACTGGAACGGATAGGTCACCCTGGCGGCAATGTGTACGTTATCGTTTTTGTCCCTTTCATTAAGCCCCTGGCCGGTATATGCGCCAAAGCCAATAACCCCGTAGTCACCCGAGCCTTTTAGCCCTCTTCTCAGGAAACTGAACCGTTTCTGGATATGTTCAGGCGTCCAGTAAAAGAAAATACCGGTATCCCGTTCATTCCGAACCCCGGTACTGAGCGCATCTGCGCGTTCGAAAGCCACACGGTCGCGGCTAGACTGCAATAACTCAAAGCTGTTCGGTATTTTGGACAAGCCCGGACGGATACGGAATTCCTTTTTCTTGTCGAAAAATATATCGCCGTACATATCCCTGACCGAAACATCACCGCCCGCAAACTCTGTCTGCATGTAGAGCGACAAATGATCGGTAATATCTCCCTGAAATACCAGACGCGCACGACGGATAAAAAAGTTGGTATCCGGCTCTATAGATTTATCACCCGGAGAAGTTAGATTCTCCAGATCTCCACCTAAACCCGCACTTTGACGGAACTGGGTATAACCGCCAATTCTGATTTTGTCATACCATTTTTTTTCTTCTTTGGCGGCGGTTTTCTCTTTTTCAGGCTCAGGGACGGCGGCAGCCGCCATTGCAGGTTGAGATTGATCAGCGGCTGCCTGTATCGCCTGCTGCTGTGCTTCCAGCCGGGCTTCCATGGCCTTGAGTTCTTCCATTTTCTGGTCGATTCTTGTCTCAAGCACTCTGGAATCTTCCTGAGAGGCGGATTGCTCGGCAGGTGCTTTTTCAGCCTGTTTCACCGGCTCAAAATCACCAAGTTTTACCCGATTCTTGCCGGGCGTCGTATACACCTGGTTGGTTTCCGGATCGACATACAGTGTCAGGGCGGATTGCACCTGTGTAGCACTGATCAGCAGCAAAGCAGCTGCGATGAATCCGTAACTTAATGCGTTAATTCTTTGCCCGATTTTAGGCAAATACTTTTTTCTCTTTTCTCCAAACAGTCTCATTTTTACTCCATTGAAAACGCTGAAGGAGAGGTTATTACATTATTGTTACAGTTTTATTACATTAATAATTAAATTCACCGGGAACCGGAATGGGTGGAGATCTGGTTATCGAACGACAGACAAACGATTCGCGAGTATCTCGGTTAACGTTCTTAACACGCCATCCTGCCATTCGGGCAGGCAGAGACTAAACGTCTGTTGCAGCTTTTTCGAATTCAAACGTGAATTAAGCGGACGTATTGCCGGCGTCGGATAATCTGCGCTGGCAATAGGATGCAGATTTCCCGGTGTGGTTTTCAGGGAAACATCTGCCGTTGCAGCCTGTCTGAGAATAAAATTCGCAAAACCATGCCAGGACGTACAGCCTTGTGCTGTCAAATGATAGAGGCCGCTGACAGATGGACTGTCTGCATGATTCCTCAAAGATCGAACAATATGTGCCGTGACGTCCGCAATCAGCTCAGCGCCCGTTGGCGCGCCAATCTGGTCGTCGACAATCTGCAAATGATCGCGTTCCTGCGCCAGCTTGAGTATCGTTTTAATAAAATTATTGCCATAGGTGGCGTAAACCCAACTGGTGCGCAAAATGATATGACGGCAATTCGATTCAATGATGTTCTGTTCCCCCGCCAGCTTTGTTTTGCCATAGACATTCAGCGGATTGGCGGCTTCGGTCTCTGTACGCGGTTGATCGCCGCTGCCGTCAAAAACATAGTCGGTCGAATAGTGGATCAACCATGCGTTCAGACGCTTGGCCTCTTCCGCCAGAACGGCTGGCGCATGCGCATTGATAGTTTGCGCCAACTGGAATTCCTTTTCTGCTTTATCGACGGCAGTATATGCGGCTGCATTGATAATCATATCCGGTTTGACGGTTTGCACCGTTTTCCGAATACCCTCAGGGTCAGCAAGATTGCCGCATATTTCCTGACTGTCCGTACCCAAAGCAATCAGCTCGCCCGTTGACGCCAGCGGCGCCAGACTGCGCTGCAGTTCCCAGCCGACCTGGCCATTTTTTCCGAATAACAGTATCTTCATTGTCGTTGCTGACCATAATTTGTTTCAATCCATTCCCGATATGCACCAGTCTGAACGCTGGCTACCCAATCCTGATTGTCCAGATACCATTGCAGCGTTTTGCGGATGCCGGTTTCAAATGTTTCTCCGGGCGTCCAGCCGAGTTCTTGCTCAATCTTTCGGGCATCGATGGCATATCGGCGGTCATGACCGGGCCGGTCTTTTACATAGGTAATCAGGTCGAGATAACTCGTACCTGAAGACGGTTCCGCCAATTCCTGCAGTAATCCGCAAATCGTTTGCACGATCTCGATATTGGCTTTCTCATTCCAACCGCCGATATTATACGTCTCTCCGGGCTTCCCAGCCTCCAGTACGCGGCATAACGCGCTGCAATGATCGGCAACATAAAGCCAGTCACGTATCTGCCTGCCATCGCCATAAATTGGCAGCGGCTTGCCCGCCAGCGCATTGGCGATCATTAACGGAATCAGTTTTTCAGGAAATTGATAAGGGCCGTAATTATTGGAACAATTGGTAATCAACACCGGCAAGCCGTAAGTCTTGTGATACGCATTAACCAGATGGTCACTGGACGCCTTACTGGCGGAATAAGGACTACTCGGCTGATAGCGGTGCATTTCGGTAAACGCGGCATCGCCCGCATCCAGAGAACCATACACTTCATCGGTCGAGACATGCAAAAAACGGAAATTGTTTTTCGACGGTTGATCCAGCGTTTTCCAGTATGCTAAAACCGTTTCCAGCAATTGGAAAGTCCCGACGATATTGGTCTGTACGAATGGCGCAGGCCCATGGATAGAACGATCAACATGGCTTTCAGCGGCAAAATTGATGATCGCCCTCGGCCGATATTGCATGATCAGTTTTGACACCTGTTCCGAGTCGCCAATATCACCCTGAACAAAAACATGCCGGACGTCATTCATCAGAGCCGTCAGATTTTGCAGATTTCCCGCATACGTCAATCTGTCCAGATTGATAATGGCTTCATCAGACCGTTCAAGCCAGTCCAGAATAAAATTCGATCCGATAAACCCCGCCCCGCCAGTCACTAAAATCATAAAAATATTTTGCTACAATGAAATTTAAAACGTTTTCTGTTTATACTGTTCAGGCCGCCATTCAGGAACAATTCCTTTTTCCTCAGGCTCAGCCTGAAATTCACATTCGATACCGATACCCGGAACCCATACCAGCCGCTCGCCACAATACAGCAGAGGCAATGCAAATCGTTCCCAAGGCAGAATAGCAGCTTCCTGCATCAAATTCTTGAGGCTCCGCCGCGGCCGGTTACAATCGGGAGAAAAGCGCTCCCCGCCTTCGCGCAGCTTGATCAATACCGGCGCACGTCTTAATTTTTCTTCACTGATACCCTGGCCCACAATCTGTTCAAAGCAAAGGTTTCCGTCCAGTGCTTTGAGCTTCAAGCAAGACTCGCCCTGCCAGCTAATCTGCACAGGATTTGGCGGTAATTTACGCCTGGGTAAAATATAAATCAATTCCTTGAAAGCGCGGATTTCAGTATCGCCAAACGTCAGATGCAACTGCGCGTCTCTTCTGGCAGTACGCAACTGATTCAGAATTTCGTTAAGCTTCTCTGCACTGGGAAGTTTTACAGCGTGTTGCCGCAGAACATATCGCAAAAGATTTTTTGCGCGCGGAAGACTTAATTCACGCACTGCCGCAGTGTTCAGCTTACCGAAAATAACACAACGCATTGCATCTGCCTCAGCCAATTCGTCAAGTAATTGAACTGCTTCGGCCATATGTTCACTCGTGCGTTGCAACGTTCTGGCATAGTTCGGGTAACGCTGACTGAGCACCGGCAGGATTTTATGACGCAGAAAATTTCGATTGAAGGCGATATCGTCATTGCTTTCATCATGAATCCAGTTTAACCGACGCTGCCGGGCGTAATGTTCTATCGCACTGCGGGAAAGTGATAGCAGCGGCCTTAAAATCGCAGGTGCTGTCTTGGCAGTCTGTTTTCGCACGACCGGCATTGCGCTTAGACCTTTAACGCCCGCGCCGCGGAATAATTGCAACAGCACTGTTTCCGCCTGATCATCCTGGTGCTGGGCCAGAACCAAATAATCGCCATACAAACGGTCAAAGATCCGGTAACGTTCGTCCCGCGCAAGCGCTTCCAGGCTCGTCCCAGGTGCTTTTTTTATCTTAAGGTAGAAAACAGAAATCGGTACACCGTATGCATAACACAACTGACAGCAAGAATGACTCCAATCGGCGGCATTACTGCTGATTCCGTGATTCACATGAACCGCAGACAGCTTGAATGCCATCTGGCCAGACAGCGTTGCCAATACATCCAGTAAAACAACGGAATCCACTCCGCCGCTAAGGCCTACAACAAGATTATTGTCCCGCTTTACATACGCCTGCAATACTTCACGCACATCATCAATAATAGCGTCCGGATTATTCGACTTTAGCCTCCTTGTATGCGCCATACTTCATCAACCGTTCCAGACGTTTTTCTATTAATGTGTCGGCAGAGTGATCTTGCAGCTTTCTGAGCGATTCCTGGATGACCGCTTTAACCGATTGCATCATTGCCGAATAGTCCCTGTGCGCGCCACCTATCGGTTCATTGATAATGCTGTCAATCAACTCGATTGTTTTCAATCGTTCAGCAGTAATTCCCATGATTTCAGCGGCTTCGGGCGCCTTGTCGGCGCTCTTCCATAATATGGATGCGCAGCCTTCGGGTGAAATAACCGAATACGTGGCAAATTGCAGCATATGCACCATATCACCGACGGCTATCGCCAAAGCGCCGCCCGATCCGCCCTCACCGATCACAATACAGACGATGGGCACTCTTAACTCCGACAGCACGTAAAGATTTTTTCCAATCGCCTCAGACTGTCCGCGCTCTTCTGCATCTATGCCGGGATAGGCGCCCGGCGTATCGATAAAGGTGATCAACGGTATTGAAAATTTCTCGGCCAACCGCATTAAACGCAACGCTTTGCGATAACCCTCGGGTTTGGGCATACCAAAATTACGATGTATCTTTTCACGGGTATCGCGCCCTTTTTGATGGCCAATGATCATCACAGTCTGCCCATTAAACCGCGCCAATCCGCCGACTATGGCATGATCATCAGCAAAATTGCGGTCACCGTGCAATTCTTCGAAATCGGTAAAGATATGTTCGACATAATCCAGCGTATACGGGCGTTGTGGATGCCTCGCAACTTGTGATATCTGCCAGGGTGTCAATTTTGCGTAGACGCTTTTGGTCAATGCCTCACTTTTGGCCTTTAAACGTTCAATTTCCGCAGAAATATCCAGTGCGGAATCGCCCTGTGCAAAACGCAGCTCCTCTATTTTCGTTTCAAATTCCGCAATATTTTGCTCAAAATCTAGAAAAGTGATTTTCATGTAAACAGTAAAATAAATAAAACCCAAAGATGTGATGATACAGGATTTAAGTGAAATTCTGCAGGCATGAATTGATTTCTTCAGGTTTTGTCTATCTTTTTAGATTAACATTTTTCAGGTACCGACAAGTCGCAAGGAGGCGATATGAAAAGAAGAACGTTTTTAATGAGTTTGGGGATAACAGCAGCTTCACCGCTTGCTGTTTTTTACCGCCCGGAGCAGGCGCTGGCTGCCAACAGTCCGGTCATCGTCGAACGGTTGAAAAAGCCGCGCAAGGCATGGCGGGAACTGGTTTCACCGGATGCCTATAAAATTTTATTTGAAGAGCACACTGAAGCACCGGGTAGCAGCGAATTGAACAGTGAATACCGTGAAGGCACTTATCTTTGCGCGGCCTGTTATTTACCGCTGTTTGAAAGCCTGTATAAATACGATAGCAGCACCGGATGGCCGAGTTTTACGCAACCCATCCCGGGACATATCGGCACCAAGCGCGATTTCAAGTTAATTATTTTAAGAACCGAGTATCACTGCGCTCGATGCGGCGGACACCAGGGCCATGTGTTTAATGACGGCCCCAAGCCGCGCGGAGAACGTTGGTGCAATAACGGTCTTGCACTTAAATTTATCGCTCATCCCGAATCATTACCGCCATTGAGAGGTTGAAATCCATGATGTCATTTCATCGTTCCAATTTTATCCTTACCCTGATAACAGGTTTTGTGCTTTTGGTTTCGGCATGCCAGCAACCGCAGAACACAGTAAACCGATTGGACAAACAGACGGTTTCAGATGAAAATCTGGACGTTGCCATTTTTGCCGGCGGATGCTTCTGGTGTACCGAGTCAGATTTTGACAAGCTACCCGGCGTTATTGAAACAACCTCGGGATATATCGGCGGCAGCGTTGTCAATCCAACGTATAAACAGGTTGTATCCGGTAAAACCGGGCATATAGAAGCGGTAAAAATTCAATTCGACAAGACGCAGATCAGTTATGCCGAGTTACTGGACGCATTCTGGCCGACAATTGACCCAGTATTCGAAGGCGGCCAGTTTTGCGATATCGGCCCGCAATACCGAAGCGCTATCTTTTATCTGAACCCCGAGCAAAAAACACTCGCAGAAGCGTCGAAAGCGGCCCTGCAGGCATCCGGGCGTTTTGACCAACCGATCGCCACCGTGATTTTACCGGCGACCGAGTTTTATGCGGCCGAGGATTACCATCAGGATTATTACCTCAAGAATCCATTGCGTTACAGCTATTATCGCAATAACTGCGGACGCGATGAACGCCTGCAACAGCTCTGGGGGACAGATCATTAACACGCCCATACCTTATATTTCTCTGGGCAATCTCACGCCTGATGAATTTCTACAGAAGTACTGGCAAAAAAAACCACTGCTGGTGCGCAAGGCCTTGCCCGGTTTTAAAGGATTACTCACCCGCCAGGAACTCGTTCAACTCGCCAAAAATGATGAAGTACCGTCACGCCTGGTCATCAATAACAACAGACAATGGCAATTAAAACATGGACCGTTGACAGGCCGGGATTTTTCCCGCTTACCTGAGGACAAGTGGTCATTACTGGTGCAGGATGTCAATCATTTTTTGCCTTCGGCCTATGATTTATTACTGAAATTCAGCTTTATTCCCTTCGCCCGCATGGATGATTTGATGGTGAGTTACGCTCCTGCTGGCGGTGGCATCGGACCTCACTATGACTCCTATGACGTGTTCCTGTTGCAAGGACCAGGCCGCCGGCGTTGGGAAATTGCTGCAGATTATGACAAGAAGCTGCTATCCAACGCACCCCTTAAAATTCTGCAAAATTTTAAGGCAGAGCAAACATGGCTATTGGAACCTGGCGACATGCTTTATCTTCCGCCCAATTACGCGCATCACGGCATCGCCGTGGATCCCTGCATGACTTATTCCATCGGGTTTCGTGCACCCAGTCATCATGAATTGATGGCTCAGTTTTTAAACTACCTCCAGGATGCTCTGGAAACTGACGGCTGGTATACAGACCGCGATTTGAAACAACAAAACAATCCATTGGAAATCAGCCGCGAAATGCAGCAGCAAGCTGGCGCAATTCTGAAAAAAATCAAATGGAACAAATCGGATATCTTAGAATTCCTGGGTGTCTACTTGACGGAACCCAAAGCGCATATTTTTTTCGACCGTCCCGTGCATCCAATTCCATACAAAACGTTCAGAAAAACGATTCAACAGAAAAATATTCAGTTCAGTCTAAAAAGCCGAATGTTGACGAGCCGCCATCATATTTATCTTAACGGAGAAGCGTACAAAGTTTCTCCAGCTGTAAAAAAAATTTTATCCGGACTCGTTTATCGCCAGAATCGATTTTCCAAAAACCAGGTGGATGAAGAAACGGAAAAAATCCTTTATCAATGGTATGTTAATGGCTATGTAGTTATCACAGATTCCATTTAACAACATTTGGTTCAGAAAAATTTCCACTCAACTTTTATCAAAAGATACTAGACAGCGTTATTTTAATCTGGTATTAAGTTTATGGTCTTTCAATATGAGAAGGACAGAAGAGCTGTTTAACACAAATTTAATTCGTCATAAATTTTTTAAAAATAGGAGATTTTAAACATGAAATACTCTTTGTTTATTGCAGCAATATTTGCGCTGTTTTTAGTCGGTTGCGGTGGCGGTGAAGGAAAACCAGGTCAATATCCACCAAGCTTGTATGAAGATCCTGATTCAGGCGAAAGACTGGGCGCTCCCGCCGGCAAACAATAATTGGTTAATTAACCATCAAACGGCTCCTGCCAGTTATCAGGAGCCGTTTTTATTCAGGATTAACACCAGGAGTAATTCTCTTCAGTACAATTCCGTCGCCATGTGAAATAGTACGGGCAATTGAATTCAAGCGTGTCTCGTAGAGAGACAGAAAGTAGATCTTTTGACAAAATCATTGGCATTGTAATTATGCCCCACCACGCCGCTCGGCAAGTTGCGTAGTACCTGAATGGTCGCCGGTCCGTAGCACTTTGCCCACCCATGAGCTAATAATCGCCCAAATACGGTGTGCCTTTTGGCAATAGAACGACCATTTCCTGGAAGGCACACCTTGCCATGCACACTGAAGCCGGCAATATCAAATTAATAGCGTACTAGGGGCTGTGAAATTTTGCGGTTTCTGGTTGTACCGAGTCTTGCATTGTTTGTTTTCTCGTATCCTGCGCGCCATGCGTCCTGCCATATACTACTCGCAAAAGTGGATTATGGTCACGGGCTAGTAAATATTAAATGACTTATTAAATAAAAATATATAGTAGTGAAAAGTTTTCTGAAACATACTCATTTGCAAAGTCATCCTGATAACGTGTTCTGGGTTGGCGCGTTGAATGGAATTGTTGTTCTGATTCTATTCATAGCCTTTCTGGCCGGCTACTTTTTTGATACCGCGATCAATTCGTATCTGATGGGCGCCGCTTTTGCGCTTGCATCATTCCTGTTGTTTATATTCTTCCGTTTCCTGTTTACCGGTCTGCGACTTGGTCTCAACAAAATTCCCGTCTCGCTATTTGCAATTCTACTCGCCGCTTTTGCTTCTTTTCATCTCATCAGACTAGGTGGATTTTTATTTCCGGAAGGCGGATTTTTCTTTCCGGAATCGGTATATTATCCCGTAATAGGCTTGGGTGTTATCGCACAGGTTTTTATTTTTGGATCGCTGAATTATTTCATTAACAACAGGCCGCTCAAAAAACCATTTCGGCTTGCCTGGCCCTACGCCATGATGTTTGTTGTGGGAATGGGAATTAATATCTTCGGCATTCACTGGATGACATCGACAGGGAATAATCAGTCTGATACGGACTTTCAACAAATAAATGTTTCTCAATTAACGAATATCGAAAACCCATCCTTGGCCGGGGATTCTTCCGTCAAGAATTTTACCTATGGCAGCGGTACGGACAAGCAAAGATTCGAATTTCGGGGTAATGTCCAGTATCGTACAGAACCCGTCGATGCTTCATCGATTCTTTATGCCTGGCACGGATCGAAAGCAAAATGGCGTGAAAAATTCTGGGGATTCGGTCTGGATGAATTTCCGATCAATGGGAGCGTATGGATGCCGGAAGGCGATGGACCGTTTCCATTAATTCTTATTGTTCATGGCAACAGCAGTATGGAGAAATTCTCGGATCAAGGCTACGCTTATCTGGGAGAATTACTTGCGAGCCGGGGATTCATTGTCGTTTCTGTCGATCAGAATTTTGTTAATGCAACCTGGTCGGGTGATTTCAAAGGACAGGAAATGCCGGTGCGAGGATGGTTATTACTGAAACATCTGGAACAATGGAGAAGCTGGAATCAAGACAAATTTCATGATTTATTCGGAAAAATAAAAATAGACGAAATTATTTTAATCGGACATAGCAGAGGTGGCGAGGCCGTTGCTATAGCGGCATCGTTTAACACACTTTCCTTTTTTCCGGATAATGCTAATCTGGAGTTTGATTTTAATTTCAACATTATAGGAATTGTCGAGATCGCGCCGACAGACACACGGTATTTCAGGCGAATGGCGCTGAAAAATATCAACTATTTAAGCTTGCATGGATCGCATGACAGTGATCAAGCCAGTTTTTTCGGTTTCCGCCAGTATCAACGCATTGAATTTACAGACAATAATTACTGGTTCAACGCCGGTTTGTATATACATCGGGCGAACCATAGTCAATTCAATACCGTATGGGGAGACAAAGACCTCAAGCTGCCCTTTAGCTGGTTACTCGATGTCAATTCGGTGATCGCAGCCGAAGAACAAAGGCAGATAGCAAAAGTATATATTTCAGCGTTTGCAGAAACGATTTTTAATCGGAAGAAGGAATATTTACCGATATTCAAAAACGCATCCGTTATCCGGGACTGGGTGCCGCCAACGATTTATCTTAATAATTTCAAAGATTCGAAAAATCTAATTATCGCTGATTTTGAGGAAGATATTGATTTGACTACCGCAAAACTGGGAATTATTAAGGCGCTGAATCTGGAAATATGGCGAGAAGAACCGCTGCAATTCAGAGATATGAATACCCAGGAGAATAACGCCCTGATTCTGGGCTGGGATTCAAGAGCAGATACTAACAAGCATGATAAGAGTTACGAAATAATCCTGGACAACCCCATGGACCTTCAGAAAGTTGAATCGTTACTGTTATCCATGGCGGCCGGGAACCCTGGAGAACTGGGAGTTAACAATAAAGGTAATTATACTGGGGAAAATGATCTCAATGATGATAGTAAAGGTGAGCTTAACTTTACCATTCAATTGACAGATGCGCGGAATAACCGGTTAAGTATTTCTTCCGATGCAGTCAAGAAAATTGCCCCGAGGCTGAAAATCAATTTTATGAAATTAAAATCTTTGAACAAATATTGGGGTGACAGCTGGGAGCCATCGCTAGAATCATTCGAATACCCATTGACTGATTTTGATGGTGACATCGAGAAATTCGGTAAGCTTCATTCGATAAAATTTATTTTCAATAAAACGGATCATGGCGTATTAATCATGGATAACTTGGGTTTTTCGCTTACTCAGTCATAAGCAAGCCACTCGGATGGTCCTTGCGAAATCATGGAAAGAACTGGCTCAAATCTGAATTGACTCACACTGTCATATCGATTATTGCATTAAAAATGCACACCAATACACTTGAAGATATCGCGCCTAATATTCGCAACAGTGAAGCGACAAGAGATAGTTTGGTACATGGAAAATAATTCCTAAGCTATCTGCCCAAAAATTGGGGTCTACTTCTGGCTAGTATATTGCTCCTAAAAGATTTATACTAGGCAGGGTAGCATTAATATATCGATCATTAATGAAAGATATTATTGTTTAAACTGCTTGAGTATTTGGAATTAAGTCGATATGCTGCTTTGTTCTCGAACTTTTAATTTTAATAAGGAAAATTCAATAATGAAACAAATTCTTCTAGCATTGGTTTTGGCATCTTTCTTTTTAGCAGCATGTGGTGGCCCAGGTGGACAAGCGCTGCCTGTTACTGAACAAGAAAACTTTGAAAAAGCAATTGCTGAAGCTGAAAACAAATAAGAAAGTATCTCATATTTTATATGAAGCCTTTCAAAACCGCCTATCGGCGGTTTTTTAGTTTCAGGCTGTAGTTTAAGGTCGCGTTGCCAAAACCCTGGTTATCTCAACTGCTCATGCAACAATTTAAGAATGCTGCTCGCAACAGATTGACTAACAGGTGTATCGTCTTCATTCAATATGGAAACGTGGCTGCTACTGGTGCCTATTTCCTTGACCCGAATATGATACTTGGCGGCCCTGGCATCAGTATTATCTTTGCTTCTCCAAAACATGATTCCTGACAAAAGGCCTTCATCATCGCCCTTTTTGAAGCTGTCAGTATCGGGATTAACATATCGAACAAAATAAACGCCGTCCAGGCGGTTTCGATCTTCGACCGTAAAACCAATGCGGTCCAGTGCAAGGCCAACACGCCGCCATGAGCGATCAAATGCCTCATTGACAATCAATGTATTGCCTGCTTCTCTGTCGATAAAGGCTCTTTCCTGAACACTGCCACCCGAAGTGGCTAACTCAAATCTAGCACGCTCTTCTTCTACACCAAAACGCATCATCAAACGCGCCAGCATTTCGGCTTCGAGTTCCGGGTCGGATCGTCGCGGCTGCCAGACGGAGCGATTTGTGGCGCCCCCTTCCAGCACCTCATCCATGCCACGGTGGCTGATATAGATCTCTGTCGTTCCCATTTCGGTACGCTCTAGTCGCGTTCTGAATTTATCGCGCTCGGCCGTCGAGTAAATAAAATCCAGAAATTTCGAAAGAACGTTGCGGATCGGATCCTGCGGTATTTTGGCACGGTTTTCCGCCCAGTCCGTTTCCATGATTCCAGCTTCCGGTATTTCCTGTTTGATGAGAAAACCCAGCTCCTGCCAGAATTCTTTGACGACAGGCCAGACCGACTCAGGCGGTTGCGGAATAACCAGCCAACGCTGTGTTCCCGACCGCTCTATATGAACGTCCTGTACCGACATCGGCAATAAGGAAGAAGTACCGGCATCTGGCCTAATACCACGTTCATTGCTGTATGTGGAAAATGTCGTTCCTGAATCCGGTATGGAAAAGCGTTCGTCAGCCGTGGGAGCTATCAAATCGGGCGGCACATCCAGTGGCGGCATTCTGCCGGCAGATTTGTAATCGATCTGTTTTTGCTCCGGAAATAACGTGCAACCCGAAACCGTCATTAAAAACGTCATTACCATAGAGAACATGATTACATTTAGCCGCCGTATATTTGACATTTTATTCCTTTCAATCCTGTATCTGGGCCAAACGCATGGCATCCCGGACAAGTTGATGGTGCTGGTCAGAAAATGGGGTTAACGGCAAACGAATTCCCTTGCCGATAAGTCCCATTTCAGCTACCGCCCATTTAACCGGAATCGGATTCGCCTCAACAAACAAGTCCGTATGCAAGCGCATAAGTTTGTTATTAATCGTCCGCGCTGTTTTAAAATCGCCTGTTACCGCCGCCTGGCACATGTCGTGCATCTGCCTCGGTGCAACATTAGCGGTCACGGAAATAACGCCATGCCCGCCAAGCAACATTAACGCCAATGCACTGATATCATCGCCACTCAATATCAAAAAACCCGCCGGTGCCCGGCGCAGTAGATCGCTTCCACGCCCGATATCGCCGGTTGCATCCTTGATGCCGATTATATTCGGAATTTGCGCCAACCGCAGGGTGGTTTCATTGGCGATATCGGCCACGGTTCTACCCGGCACGTTGTATAGAATGTGCTGAATATCAACCGCTTCAGCAATCGCCTTGAAATGCTGATACAACCCTTCCTGGGTCGGCTTGTTGTAATAGGGCGCTACGGACAGACAGGCATCAACGCCTGAATCTTTTGCATAAACAGACAAATCGATAGCTTCCCGCGTTGAATTTGCACCTGTACCGGCAATAATGGGAATACGCCCGGCTGAATGATCAACTGCAGTTTGCATCAACAGATGATGTTCTTCAAAGTCTACAGTAGGTGATTCACCGGTCGTACCGACAACAACAATGCCGTCAGTGCCCTGCTCTATATGGAAGTCGATAAGGGCACGAAAGCTTTCCAGGTCTAATTTGCCATCTTCAAACATCGGCGTCACGATGGCAACCAAGCTACCTTTAAACATGACTATCTATCCAGTGAAAATCATATATTTTACCTGAAACTGACCATGCAGATATGCTTTCCCTGAATATCATCATTTCTTTTAAACACAAATTATCGATTATGTCATTGCATCAAGTGTAGAACACTTTTTTTCAGAAGCAGGCTATGAACGCGTGTTCTGGTTCGACTTGGAAAACTTCATGGCATCATCCACATAATCAACCTTAATTGCGTCTTTGGCCGCAAAATGCCCTTCAAGAATTTCCTTGGCCAGCGGATTTTCAATTTGCGCCTGAATCGCACGTTTAAGCGGGCGCGCACCAAAAACAGGGTCAAAACCGACTTGCGACAGTTCGGCAAGCGCAGCTTCACTGACCCGTAACTGCATATCCAAAGCAGCCAGTCTTTTTTCAAGATACTGTAACTGTATCTGTGCGATCGATTTGATATGTTTCTCATCAAGCGCGTGAAACACGACCACTTCGTCAATACGATTGACAAATTCCGGACGGAAATGTGTCTTCACTTCACCCATTACCGCATCCTTAATCATCCGGTAATCCTGTCCATGCATTTCCTGAATCATATGTGAACCCAGATTAGACGTCATGACGATAACCGTATTCTTGAAATCGACGGTTCTGCCCTGACCGTCGGTCATGCGGCCATCGTCAAGCACTTGTAGCAACACATTGAACACATCCGGATGCGCTTTTTCAACCTCATCCAGAAGAATGACTGCATAAGGTTTTCTGCGCACAATTTCCGTCAGATAGCCGCCCTCCTCGTACCCCACATAGCCGGGCGGTGCGCCAATCAAGCGCGCCACGGAATGCTTTTCCATGAACTCGGACATATCCACACGAATCAGGTGGTCTTCAGAATCAAACAGAAAGCCGGCCAGCGCCTTGCATAACTCAGTCTTGCCGACACCGGTGGGCCCAAGAAACAAGAACGAGCCATAGGGACGGTTTGGATCGGCCAGACCGGCGCGTGAACGGCGTATCGCGTCCGAAATCAAGCGCACGGCTTCATCCTGACCAACAACCCGCTCATGCAGTTTGCTTTCCATAAACAACAGTTTTTCACGTTCACCCTGCATCATCTTGGAAACCGGTATTCCCGTCGCCCGGGAAACGACTTCCGCAATTTCCTCGGCACCGACTTGTGTCCGCAGCAACTTGGGTTTCTCAGTTTCGGTTTTTTGCTTTGAACCCTCCTGTGACCTCAACTGCGATTCCAATTGCGGTAGCCGCCCATATTGCAGTTCTGATACTTTTTGCCAGTCGCCTTTACGCGTAGCTGCGTCTATCTCCAGCTTAACCTTTTCGATTTCCTCCTTGACATGCTGGGAGCCCTGAATCTGGGATTTTTCCGTTTTCCAGATTTCCTCCAGATCAGCATATTCGCGTTCCTTTTGCGCAATTTCTTCCTCAAGCAGTTGAAGCCGTTTAAGTGACGCTTCGTCTTGTTCTCTCTTAATCGCTTCACGTTCAATCTTGAGTTGTATCAGACGCCTGTCGAGCTTGTCCATCGCTTCCGGCTTGGAGTCAATTTCCATACGGATACGCGCAGCCGCCTCGTCGATCAGGTCTATCGCCTTGTCAGGGAGAAAACGGTCCGTGATATAACGATTGGATAATTCGGCTGCAGCAACAATAGCAGGATCGGTGATATCGACCCCGTGATGAACTTCATATTTTTCCTGCAAGCCACGCAAAATGGCGATGGTCGCATCAACAGTCGGCTCCGCTACCAGAACTTTCTGGAATCTTCTTTCCAATGCAGCATCTTTCTCAATATATTTGCGATACTCATCCAGCGTCGTTGCACCCACACAATGCAGTTCGCCACGCGCCAAGGCAGGCTTGAGCATATTGCCAGCATCTATGGCGCCTTCAGCCTTGCCAGCGCCCACCATGGTATGCAACTCATCGATAAAAACGATTGTGTTTCCCTCATCCTGCGCCAACTCCTTCAGCACGGACTTCAGTCGCTCTTCAAATTCTCCACGATATTTGGCGCCCGCAAGCAATGCGGCCATATCCAGCGACAGCACGCGTTTGTTTTTAAGGTTTTCAGGTACTTCGCCATTAATAATCCGCTGTGCAAGGCCTTCCACTATGGCGGTTTTCCCAACACCGGGTTCACCGATTAAAACCGGATTGTTTTTCGTGCGCCGCTGTAATACCTGTATGGCGCGACGAATTTCATCGTCACGACCAATAACGGGGTCCAGTTTCCCCTGGCGGGCGCGTTCGGTCAGATCAAGCGTATACTTTTTGAGCGCTTCCCGACTGCTTTCTGCTTCCGCACTATTAACCTGTTCGCCGCCTCGCACTGCAATAATCGCCCGATCCAATGCTTCGTAACTGGCGCCATGTTCTTTTAGCAACGCACCGGCTTCGCCCTTATCCTTGAGTGATGCCAGCAAAAACATTTCCGAAGCAATAAACTGGTCTCCGCGTTTTTGCGCTTCTTTATCCGCCAGATTGAGCAGGCTGGCCAAATTCCGCGACAGATTGACTTCACCGCCAGTTCCTTCAATCTTGGGTAAGCGTTGAATGTTTTCTTTCAGGGCTTCGCGTAACGGGGCAACATTTGTCCCACAACGCTGCAATAACGATACTGTTGCGCCATCATCCTGCTGCAATAATGCGAGCAACAGGTGGCTGGGTTCAATATAGGCATGATCCTGCCCGACTGCAATACTCTGCGCATCGGCCAGCGCCTGCTGAAATTTTGTAGTTAATTTGTCAAAACGCATTGATTTCTCCCAAAGTAGGTCACTGAACACTACGTGGGGGAATACGCTAAAATTTCAACCCATCCTTATACAGACGGTTTTTCTCTCATCAGCACAATCATTTTCTTGATCGTTATTGAAAGACTTGGTCTTCGAAATACTCAGCGCCTGTGCAGCTTCCGTGTACCAATCAAATGCAGCGAATCTTCAATACTCTGATTGTATGCATGCCATTTGCGGATCAGTGCCATAGTGCCCGACATGAACAGTCCAAACAACACAATGACGACATCGATATGTACATCGAAAAAAATCAATAACGCATAGAACGTTAGCATCATCATTATGCCCAGATTTTCATTGAAATTTTGTACCGCGATAGAATGGCCCGCCCCCATTAAAATATAACCCCGATGCTGTAACAAGGCATTCATGGGCACCACAAAAAATCCGGCCATACCCCCAATCAAAATTAAGAGAAAGATTGCCGTCCACAGATCATGAACAAATATCATAATCACAACCACCAATCCTGTTGCAAAGCCAAGTGGAAGAACAGACAAGGATTTCTTCAACGACACTGCGCGTGCTGCCATAACAGCGCCAATGGCGATTCCCAATGCAACAACGCCCTGCAACTGCGCCGCTTTATTCAACGGAAAATCCAATGCCACTTCCGCCCACTTTATGACAATAAACTGCAGTGTCGCACCTGCACCCCAAAATAATGTGGTAACCGCCAATGAAATCTGTCCCAGTTTGTCTGTCCACAGCAATTTCACACAGTGAGCAAATTCATGTATCAGATAAAACGGATTTTTGTTGGGAATACGATGATCAATACCGGTATTCGGAATAAATAGATTGAAAATTGCTGCAATCAGGTAAATTACAGCCACAATTAAAATGCTGACTTCTGTCGCTGTATGTACAAAAGGTAAATTTGTCGAAAGCAACACCTGAGAAACAACCGGCGTAATTAAAATACCCCCCAACATGGTACCTAGCACAATTGATGCAACGGTTAATCCTTCTATCCAGCCATTCGCTATGACCAGTTTTTCCGGCGGCAGCAGTTCGGTTAATATGCCGTATTTGGCCGGAGAATAGGCGGCGGCACCGAGTCCAACCACGGCATATGCAGCCAGTGCAGAATATTGATGCATCGCAACAAATAATAAGCCACACCCTATAATTTTGATGGAATTGCTGATGAACATGACCCGTCCCTTGGGCATGGAATCAGCAAATGCGCCAACAAATGGCGCGAGAATAACGTAAAACAATACAAAAACAAATTTGAGCAACGGTGTGAGAAAGTCGGGTGCATGCAAATCGATCAATAAAGCAATGGCAACAACCAGCAGCGCATTATCCGCAAGGGAAGAGAAAAATTGCGCAGCCATAATGGTATAAAAACCGCGGTTCAAATTGTTCCTCTACTAATCTTATTGTTTTTTTAAAATATGTAATAAGCTGATCACTAGAAGTGGTTTATACCATGAAACAGTGTAAAGTCGTAAAACATAAATCATCAAAAATTCGAAAAAATAGGAATATGGATTATCATAATGTTCTTTTGTGTCATGATTATTGCAGATATATCAATTCGAACAGACTCGGCAAACAGGACTTTGTGGGCATATGCCCATACGTTCATTTTGCTCAGCTTATGAATTGACTCGACGCGATCCTTGCCAAAAAAATATTTCTTCAAATTTCCCGAAACCAAAAAACATGATGCCTCGCCCCATTCAAGCTTATATCGACCTAGAAGCCTTAAGGCATAACCTGTCAATCACCCGCCAATATGCACCCAATGCACGAATCATGGCTGTCGTCAAAGCTAATGCCTACGGACACGGGTTGTTGCATACGGCACACGCCTTGAAAAATGTGGACGGTTTCGCATTGCTTGAACTGGAAGCAGCAATATGTTTGCGAGAAGCAGGTTTTAGTCATCCAATTTTGCTGCTTGAAGGCTTCTTTTCTACGCAGGAACTTGCTTTGTTTGAGAAATACAGATTGAGTGCTGTCATTCATCATCATGAACAGATTGCCATGTTATCAAACTGCAAGCATCGCGGGCTGGGGGTTTTTCTGAAAATCAATACCGGAATGAACCGCCTGGGATTTTCTCCAGAGCAGTTTTTCGATATTTTTAATAAACTCTCCAACAATCCAGCCATATCGCAAATAACCGTAATGACGCATTTTGCAACAGCCGATGGCACAGTAAACAATGCGCGTTTCCGTCATCAATTGCAGCGATTTGATCAGGTCACCCGGCAAATGCTAAGGCCCTGTTCTCTAGCCAATTCAGCTGCAATTATTCGTTACCCAAAGGCGCACCGGGATTGGATACGTCCGGGGTTGATGTTGTACGGCGCATCACCTTTCGCAACATATTCAGCCGCCGATTTCAAATTAAAACCTGTAATGACGCTAGTCAGCAAAATTATTGCAACCCATCATCTTAAAACAGGCGACATCGTAGGTTATAGCGGCAGTTTTCAGGCAGAAAAGCCCATGCGAATTGGAATTGTTGCTTGCGGCTACGCAGACGGTTATCCGCGCCATGCACCTACCGGCGCACCAGTACTTGTAAATAATCAAATATGCCGATTAATCGGTAAAGTATCTATGGATATGCTTGCAGTCGATTTGACAGATACAGATAATGTCCGGGTTGGAAGCCCGGTAATACTATGGGGGCAGGGTTTGCCCGTAGAAAAAATTGCAGGTGCTGCTGAAACAATCAGCTATGAACTGCTCAGTTCGCTATCAACGCGAGTGGAAATGGTCGTATCGAAAAAAAACTATCAGGACCACCCCACCCCTATTCAGCTTTAGGGCAACTCTAAAAATCCATATTTGCGAGCATCCGCAAAGCGGATTGCCTGCTTACCCCTTTCGTCACAATACGTCGTTGTTCACAAAAAATATCACCTCACATATCAATCATATGCTGCGTCAATATTTTTTGCTATCAACAAGAACTGGCCTCGTCTTGTTTAAAAGGCTGAATTTTTAGAGGTGCCCTTTAACAAATTATCCAGAAAACTACTCAACTCTTGCTTTGCTGCGCAATTCCTGAACATATGCTGCAAATTCACGCTGCAAAACACGTTGTTGAATGTTCTGTTTTACTTCTTCAAATGGTGGAACATCCATCGGACGCGTATCGATTAATTCAATAACATGCCATCCAAAAGAGGTATGCACAGGATCGTTGGTCAATTTTCCTTTTTCAAGCCCTGCCAAAGCTTCAGCAAATGGTCTGACATAGGCTGCGGAAGGACTCCAGTTAAGATCACCGCCACTCATTTTACTGCCTTCATCGATTGATTTCTCGGCAGCAATCTTGGCAAAATCACCGCCTTTTTTTAAGTTCGCGATAATATCCCTGGCCTCACTTTCTTTTTCCACAAGGATATGGCGTGCTCTGTATTCCCTGTCCCCCATTTGGACTTTTAGCATATCGTATTCCCTTTTCAAGGTATCATCGCCTACCTTGTTGTTTTCGATATAGTCCGCCTGGAATGCACGAATCAATGCCGCCTGTTTGGCAATTTCAACTTGCGCCATGACATCCGGTTTTTTATCGAGCCCTTTTCTCACCGCTTCCTGGGCCAGTATTTCTTCTGTAATCAGATTTTCTCGCAATGCTTTTCTCAATTCAGGACCATCTTCCTGTCCCTGCATGGCGCTCGCCTTGACCATTAAATCGAGACGTGATTGTGGTATGTTCACACCATTCACCGTCGCCATTGTTCCAGCCGACTGTGCTTGAACCGTCATGGCTGTTAAAGCAAAAGAACCAATCATTAAAATTTGGGAAAATTTGGTCAAACGCATGAAATTTCCTTTATGTATAATTTGGATAATATAATGTCGCTAAGTATACGCTTTTAAGACGATAAATACATCACAAACCTGATTTTTTTACTCGGGGAACACTTTCTTGAAAGGACTGACTGAAACAGCACGATAAACACCTGCTGCTACATAGGGATCCGCGTTGGCCCATGTTTTTGCCGCCTCCAATGACTCGAATTCTGCCACAATAAGACTACCGGAAAAACCTGCCGGCCCCGGGTCAGCATTATCTATTGCAGGAAAAGGACCGGCAAGCACCAATCGCCCGGCATCCTGCAAATCCCTCAACCGTTCAAGATGAGCAGGCCGCGCTGTCATCCTGCGCTCAAGACTGTCAGGCACATCCTGACCATAAATAACGTATAGCATGTTAATCTTTGTTTATTTTATTTTCAATATTCTCTTGAAGCGGTTTTTCTTCCATAACGCGATCTTCGGGCATTGATGGTACCGCTGTATTCAGATGTTTTCTCAACATAGCAATTTGCAATACCACAAAAACCAGCATCAACCCCGTCGAGCCAAACAGTTTGAATGTCACCCAGGTATCCACCGAAAAGCTGAACGCGATGTATAGATTAACACATCCCATAAATATAAAAAAAACAACCCAGCTCATATTCAGCTTTTGCCACACCATAGATGGCAACTCAATTTGTTTTCCCAGCATGATACGAATAAGATTCTTGCCAAACACCAGACTGGACACCCACAAAATAATGGCAAACAACCAGTACAGTACGGTCGGTTTCCATTTTATAAATGTTTCATCCTGAAAAAGCAGTGTAGCGCCACCAAATAAGATGATCAGAACCAAACTGATCCACAGCATGTTATCCACTTTGCGATGTCGATACCAGACCCAGCCGATCTGGACAAAAGTCGCCCCTATGGCAACAGCTGTTGCTACAAAAATATCATGGGTTTTAAACGCGATAAAAAACAGTATAACCGGGAATAAATCAAATAAGAATTTCATATCGCCAAAATTTTAAAAACGTAATCAATCCAGAACGGAGGGCAATTTGGCAACCAGATCGTTTTTCTCTTGTGTTGCTTTACCCAGCAGCGCAAATCCCAACAGGCCGCCTGAATCATCCAGAAAAAGCGCCTTTACGCCGTCCTCATCCTGTTCAACCTGCCATTTGCCTGCTGAGCCAGCCTCGGGCGGTGACACAATGGTTGGGCAGGCCGGTGTTTTAACCAGAACCGGCATGGCAGGATATTTGACCGCTGTGGGATTACCCGCCAGCGTCGCTGCAAGGGCGCGCGCCGCATGCGTTATGGGCATCACAAACGGCAGCACCTTGCCGCACACTTCTGCGCAATCGCCCAGAGCATAGATATATTCATCGCTTGACTGCAACATTTGATCAACCACAATACCACGATTAACACTTAATCCGGCTTCTTGCGCCATCTTGATACGCGGCGTCAATCCCACTGAAGACAACACGATATCTGCTGTTATTTTTTCACCACTTGCCAAAACCAGGCACAGCCGGTCATCAGTTTGCTCAACACACTGAGTTTTGGCATCCAGATGAAACACCACGCCGACAGCTTCCAGTTTTTTCTTCAGATAAGCACCCGCTTCAGGCGGCAGTAGCCGCCCCAGAGGCTGCGCTGCAATATCAATCACATCAACCTGATAACCCGCAGACGCCAAATCATTGGCAAACTCACAGCCAATCAACCCAGCCCCAATAATGGCAACCTTTTTCTTATCAATCAGCACATCACGGAAATGCCGGTAATCGTCAACATCATTAACCGTTAGAATTTTATCTGCACCACTTCCCTGAAAAGGAAGACGCACCTGGTCTGCGCCTATGGCTAATACAAGTTTGCTATACAACAACTGTTCCTGATTCGCCAGTAGAATCGATCGATTCGCCTTATCAATTCCTGTGACATGCGTATTTGACCGTATCGTTATATTTAACTGAGCAGCCATTTTCTCCGCATCACTATTGATGATAGACTCGGGTGTCTTCCCTGTTGTCAGTGCATTGGACAACATCGGCTTGGAATAAAAGCCGGCATGATCGGCTGAAAGCAGTATAACTGGTTGATCGACGGTCAATCTTCTTAGTTCTCGCGCCACTGCGTAACCGGCAAGTCCACTTCCAATAATGATCACTGAATGACCCATACCCTAAATCTCCACCATCTCGAAATCTGCTTTATAAACACCGCATTCAGGACAAGTCCAGCTCTCAGGAATATCCTCCCAGCGTGTACCTGCCAAAATGCCATGCGCGGGGTCACCAACCGCTTCATCGTACATATAACCACATATGTTGCATTGATATTTTTTCATTCTTCCATCTCTAAACTTGCGTCTCAGACCATTTTTTTATCAAAACAATTGATAGCGATTGCTTTCTACCGATGTTGATATTTCCACATGAATCCGCCCAAAAACCAATAATGCAAAATTTGAATAAAAAAGCACGCTCAGAAAATTTCCTTATCTGAGCGTGCCTTGTTTTTTCGGTTCACATGAATACTATAATCGGCAAGCGGAAACAAACGATCATTATTCAATCTGATCTTATAATTTAATCTTTTAATTCAATGTCTTCGTTTTTAACCAGACTGTCCCGGCGCTGCAAATAAGCATCCCGAACAAACTCATACTTATCCAGCGCGGCTTCTTCCATCGTTTTATCAACGTCGAGTAACTTCGCACGCGCATCAAGCGACATACCAACCGCAACCGGCGTTCTAACCGCAGCATCGAGCACATCGACACTGTTTAGATAGACAATTGTCGTAACAGGATGCGCAACTAGACTATCGACACCCATGCCAACGGCATCTCTAATCGTACTCGGCCCCATTAATGGAATCACCAGGTAAGGTCCCGTAGCTACACCATAATGCCCCATCGTTTGGCCAAAATCTTCATTTCGTTTGTTCAGGTTAATATCGCTTGCCGCACTTATATCGCTGGCAATATCAATCGCACCAAACAAACCAAACGTCGTATTAATCACGAAGCGTGTTGCACTCGCTGCAGCACTTTCAAAATTCAGTTGCAAAATCGAATTTGCAGTCACTACCACGTCGTTCGCGTTTGAGAATGCATTACCGACAACCAGTTGTATGGGTTGAGGTACAAAACGTTTATAGTTTCTGGCTACCGGCTCGATCACATTGTCATCGACCATTTCATTGAAATCGAAAACAGCACGATTCATCGATTCAAACGGATCCGGGTTCTCCTGACTATTCATGGAAGCGCAACCCGTAAGAAAAATGCCCAGTGACAGCAGCGAAATGATTTTTAATTTTGCAAGATATGTCATAGTGTTAATTTATTTTAAGTATTTACCGCGCATGTTGCCATATTTATTAGACGGGTTCAATAACATACACAAATGAATTTATCCCGTTTCTTCAATAAACATGCTGGCGTTTCCAATAAAAGAGATTCCAAGATTTCCACCACAAGAAATTTATAGCGGCATGGCGCCTTTAAAAAATAGAGGGCGCTTCCATAAATTTAGAATGCCGTTGACGCACTCCGATTGATCACGAAGTCACTTATTTATCAGAAACATCAATATCTCAATCCGGCTGAAACAATCGCAAACCGGATTTAAAATTGGCTGTCATTCACAGTCTTTCCCATCATGCTTTAGTTTATTGCTTCAGTTCATTTTATTGTATTATCAAACATAAAATCATAGAAATGTCAGGAGACGACGTAATGCAATTTATCTACAAAAACAAATGTTTTTTTCTGGTTTTTTTGCTTCCATTGCTCGCCGGTTGCGCGCCTCTGGTTGCTGTCGGTGTTGGCACGGGTGCCGGTACAACGGCAATGGTTACAGAAGACCGCAGAACCAGTGGCATCTTCATCGAAGATGAATCGATCGAATTAAAAAGTTCGCGGCGCATTTACGAACAACTGGGTAATCAGCTTCATGTCAACGTGACCAGTTTTAATCGTATCGTGCTACTCACCGGAGAAGCACCCAATGAAGCAATGAAGGAAGAAGCAGGCAGACTGGTCAGGAGTATCGAAAACGTCCGCAATATAATCAATGAGATTACAATCGGCGAAAAAAGCACATTGGCCTCCCGCAGCAAGGACACTTACATTACTTCAAAAGTCAAAAGCCGTTTTCTTGCTTCGGGTAAGTTCCAGATCAATCACGTCAAAATCGTCACTGAAAAAGGCATCGTATTCCTGCTTGGCATGGTAAAACGCGAAGAAGCCGATAGCGCTACGGAAATTGCAAGTTCAACTTCTGGCGTTGCAAAAGTCGTCAGAGTTTTCGAGTATATCAACTAGGGACAGGCAGTAAACAAGTAGTAATTAGCGGAAAATTTGAATTTACAAGAATCGTACGCAAATAAAAAGCATGTTGTCCGCCGAATTCGTATCCGCGCTAAAAAAAATGTTGCCGCCTGACCGGCTTTATACCGATCCCGTGGATTGCTATACCTATGGCTACGACAACAGCCGCAAAGTTTTCCCGCCTCAGGCTGTTGTCTTTCCACTCAGCACAAGCGAAGTCCAGGCGATAGTTTCCCTGTGCAATCAATACAAAGTACCGCTGGTACCCCGTGGACGCGGAACAGGCACCGCTGGCGGCAGCATTCCTGAACAGGGTGGAATCGCCTTGTCATTGGAGCGCATGCTCAAAATCATTTCCGTTGACATCGCCAATCGCGTCCTTGTTGCGGAACCAGGCGTGCTAAATCAGACCGTACAAGACACTGCCAAACCTTATGGTTTTTTCTGGCCACCGGATCCATCAAGCGCCATGTATTCCAGTATCGGCGGCAATATTGCCACCAGCGCCGGTGGCCCGCACGCCGTAAAATACGGTACAACGCGCGACCACGTGCTGGGACTCAAGGCCGTAACAGCTGCGGGTAATATCATCAGAACGGGATGTTATACCACCAAAGGCGTTGTCGGTTACGATCTGACACGCCTGCTCATTGGCTCGGAAGGCACCCTGGCCGTAATCACAGAAGCAACGCTAAAGCTCACTGCGTTACCTGGCGCTGTTGCAGGGATAACCGCTTATTTTCATGATTTAAACAGTTGCACTCAGGCAATTGTACAAATCATGTCACTGCCTCAGCTTCCGAGCGCACTGGAATTTCTGGATACCGGATCACTAAACCTGATACGCAACCGTTATCCCGATATGCTGCCGCAACAGGCGAATGCCATGCTCATGATTGAAGCGGATGGCTCTGAAAATGAGCTTGCTGCAACCATTTCCGCCATCCTTGATGCCTGCAAAACGGACGGCCTGATACAAGCCAGCCGGGCCGAAAACATCGCGGCACTCTGGAAAGCACGCAAAGCGCTATCGCCCCTGTTACGCGAAATTGCGCCAAAAAAAATTAACGAGGACGTGGTGGTGCCCGTCAATACACTGCCCGAGTTTTTAAATACATTGGCGCAACTCAGTCACCAGTACCAAATCGCCAATGTCAACTTTGGCCATGCCGGCAACGGCAATATCCATGTAAACCTGCTGATCAATCCCGATGATACCGATGAAGCCGCCCGCGCAGCGCAGTGCCTGGACAAAATTTTTGATCTGGTGATTCGTTTGAATGGCACCCTGTCCGGCGAGCATGGGATTGGCAGCGAAAAGCGCGATTTTATTGCCAAGGAAATTGATCCATCGACACTCGGACTGATGAAGGATATTAAATCGTTGTTCGATCCCAATAATATTCTGAACCCTGGGAAACTCTTTCCTCAAGGGTAATAAGAGCATCTCTAAAAATTCATATTTTGTCACAATACCTTGTTGTTCACAAAAAATATCTCCTTACATATCAATCATATGCTGCGACAATATTTTTTGCTATCAACAAAAACTGACCTCGTCTTGTTTAAAACTCTGAATTTTTAGAGGCGCCCATAAGAAAGAACGTCGGTTCCAGGAACTGTCAATGCGTGAAGAGGGTGTTCAAAATTCTGTTTCAGTTGCACCCATTTTGGGCCTCAGCATGGCAGAATGAAAGTAGTGTAGTCACCTTGCAGTCAATTTAAAAATCAGGCTTCCTGGATTTCAAAATCAGCATCATTTAAATTCTTCAAACTCAAGAAACATGACCACAATAACCACAAAAACATTATAAGAAATGCTCAATGCAAATGTAATTTATGATTAAGGTTATCGCGTTAACCCAGGCCACATTGGTCAAGTCCCAACGGATAGGATTGCCGCGCTACGTAAAACAGTATTGCTGATGCTTTCCGACCTGTTCTTCCAATACGGTGATTGCATCCTTATTCAATGCAACAGAACTAGCAGGACTTGGAATCGCTAATGAAGAAAATAAGAACTACTTTTGGGACTATTGTTCACAAAAACAGAAATTATTGATTATGGACCTGACACCTCCACTCTCGCAAAAACAGAAATTAT
Source organism: Nitrosomonas sp. (assembly GCA_031316255.1). Taxonomy (NCBI): domain Bacteria; kingdom Pseudomonadati; phylum Pseudomonadota; class Betaproteobacteria; order Nitrosomonadales; family Nitrosomonadaceae; genus Nitrosomonas; species Nitrosomonas sp. The sequence goes on from JALDQW010000001.1 coordinate 181,404, forward strand.
TGATTATGGACCTGACACCTCCACTCTCGATTGCCGGGAATAACCCAGCTAATATCTCTAGAAAATATTGCTATGCGACCTGCTTCTTTTATTTTCTCACATAAATCAGCTGTAATTCTGGGACTATTCTGTTTATATGTTTTTCTGAGATGTCTAAAAACATTCCAAGCATCGTAAAACATAATTAATGCCACAAAACCTAGAATTACTACTAGTAAGATCACTTCAAAAATTGGTTGTTTTGTAGGGTCAATCACATACCACCCAGTAATAAGCGTACCAACCGCGCCAATTATACGACTGAGAAAATTAGTTAATTCCATAAAATTTAAGGAAATTACAGTGACTATTAAAAGATTATATAGATCAGATTATCACAACTTTTATTTATAAATAATTGAGATTAACCGGGCGCAGTTTGAAACAGTGCTAAATTAGGGTTATTAATCCGCAGGTCCCAGGCTCGAGCCCTGGTCGGGGAGCCATACTTTTCTTGGACTTACCGCTGATGCCACTGATCGCCGGACTTCATGGTTGGGGGTCGGTTGGATGGTAGGCCATCTCAGAGTAATCGAATAAGTCAGACCCAGTCGTATTCCCCGAATTCGTAACGTGACAGAATCGTGACAACGCCACTGAGAACTGAGCTGGTGATGCTTATGACAATGCACTGACAGAAACGATTAATGGACTATATAAAACAGAGATCATTCATTATCGCGAACCCTAGCGCAATATTGATGAAGTTGAATTTGTTGCCTTGGAATAGGTTGGCTGGTTCAACAATCATCGTTTACTGGAATCGATCGGAAATATTCCACCGGCAGAATTTGAAATGACATATTATTACCAACTGAAGTTGTCGGTTTATGTGGTCTGACTCAAGCTTAAAAATCTCCAGAAAAACCGGGTCGATTCAATATTGCTTCGTAAAGTTAAACGGACTCTGCTTTTAAAATAAAGGAAAAAATAGAATGTCTAAAATCTCATCTTCAACAGCTTGTATTTTTCTATTTCTATTTTCTATCTTAACAACTTCATGCAATTCCAATAGCACCGTTTCGGTAAATGAACAGGCACTAAAGATTCGTACATCGATTAATGATAATAAGGTGGAAAATTTGTATACCTTAACCAGCCTACCACTGATAGTGCGCGAGCAGGAATGGCAATCAGCTGATGACGGCAGAGGATTTATTTTAGGTAAAGTCAATCAAATTGTCTTGTCAACGAAATATGAGTTCTCAACCTATATGACACCATTATTGAAAAATATAGTGATCGAAGGTCAAGAATCCATTTCAGAGGGTATTACGTTAGACATATTTACCGATGAACTGGGAAAGCAATCAAGCAACTGGAATGACTTAAATCTTGTCCTGTTCAAACGTGGCGAAGGTGATGTTGAACATATTATATTAATGGGCCTGAGCAAAGAAACAAATAAACTACGCGCTATTTACATTAATTGAAATCAGCATAGGAAGATTTACTATGGCACAAATACCAACGGGAACTGCTACACCTGTAACAGTGTTCGAACCTAAAGGAAAAACATTCGAACAACGCTTAAAAGCATTTTTAGACGATGCTTCAAAAACATACGGCATCACAATTTCAAAAGACAATGGTAGAACAGTTGCATGGCAACAAAAACATCATGTTGCCCACATGTTCCTCTACAATGCTTATAAAAGTACCAAGCCAGCCAATGTTGATGCAGGTAAAAGAACCATTTCATGGACACATTTTTCAAGTGCTAAAACTACATGGAACACAATTGTTTTTAGTGATTTTCTACGCACAAAAGCCAATGGTATTCCGATAAAACAGGGAATTGAGTGGAAAAAAGGGTTTGAACCCGACCAAGCCGCTACCGAAAAAAATGTAAAATCATTATTAGTTGCAGCAAAAATTGGTAATTCAGGAAAAGCCATGGTTTCTGCAGGTTTAGCACCGTGTGGCGAGCCGTGTAAATGTGGCGCTGGTCGTTCAAAGCATTTAGACGGTGTAGCAGCAGACCTTAATAGCGGCCATTTAGATAGATTAACACTAAAACTAACAGCGAAAAAAGCCGGAACATTAGATGAATATCTCAAGAAATTTGGTTTACATCGTCCACTATTGAATCACCCAAGCAGTCCAGAAAAATGGCACATTGAGGCTTTGCCATAACCATAAAACATTCACTATTTCCTGCTTCTGTTAATCCGCAAGTCCCAGGTTCGAGCCCTGGTCGGGGAGCCAATTTGGTGCAAAACTGGGCACTCTTTGAAGGGTGTTGTTTGATTCAGCAATAGCATGTGCAAGCGCCGAATAACTGCCGGTAATTTCCGCCTGATTATCTTTGATACGAATTTCGCTGACCAGCAGTTTCAAGTATTCCTTGCCGAAACCACTTGATTTGTCCAGCAGCTTATTCCTAAGCGCTTTGGTAAACGCTTCTAGCTGATTGTGCTTGATTTCGGGTAATTGTTGCTGACGGCGATAACCTGCAACTTGTATCAATAGTTCTTGTTTTCTGGCATGCAATTTATGGGAGCGTTCCTGTAACGAAGCATCCAGCGGCAAATACCCTTTTTCTACTGCTTCATAAAGCCGTTCTGTTGCGGTTTTGATTTCTTCCAGTTCTTTTTTCAGCTTATTTAATCCGTCATCCTGATTTTCCTGTGCGGCCTTGATCTGCTTTTTCATGTCGGATAGCATTGCTTTAACTCGCGTGGGATCAAATACCTTGTCAGCCAGCGCATTGAGAACAAGCGCATCAATCTTATCCATTGGAAAGCTGCGGCTATCGCATAAAGTGTTGCCCTTGCTGATTCTGGTATTGCATTTGTAATAACGGTAACGACCACCTTTTCCGGTTGCCAGTGTCATGGCAGCGCCACATTCACCGCATTTAAGCAGGCCGGTTAGCAGTGTCGGCGAATTAACGATTCTGGGCGGTATTTTGGATGGCGCACGACTTGCTTTTCTAGCCTGCACAGCTTCAAAGATGGATTGCTCAATGATCGGCTCAACCGCCATGCGTACCCATTCGCTTTCGGGTTTATTCTTTTGGTTTTTTGAATCGCGCTTGTTAAAAATGAATTCGCCTTTGTAGGCCGGATTAGAAAGGATTTCATGGATACGATTACGCGCCCATTGCGTACCGCGCAACGTAAGTTCGCGTTCATTCAAATGAACCGCAATCTGTTTTGATCCCATCGACTGACCGCGATAGCCATTCAGATACAGATCAAAGATGTTGCGGACTGTCGCCGCTTCCTGTTCATCAATGGCAAGGCGTTTCTTTCTTTTGGTTTTGTTGCTGATGGTTTCAACTTCTATAGTTTTATAGCCAAACGGCGGACGCGAACCATTGAAATAACCTTGACGGGCATTTTCCTTCATCGCGCGTAGAGTGTGTTTGCTGTTTTCCTTGCTCTGGTATTCGTCAAAGATGCTGAATATCTTTCGCGCCATTTCTCCGCTGGGATCGTCACTGGTCTGTTGGGTAATGGAAATCAGTTTGACATCGGCTTTGTTAAGTTTGCGCTCATATAGGCCAAATTCCAGCGAATCCCGAAAGAAACGTGACAAGCTATGTACAACAACCGCATCATAAGGGCTGGGTTTCAGTGTTGCCTCAGCGATCATTTGCTGAAACTCCGGCCTTTTATCATCGGTAGCGGATGCGCCCGGCTCGACGTATTCCATGATTACAGTGTAACCGTTGGCTTTGCACCAGTCGCGCATTTGCCGCAACTGATCGGGAATGGACAAGTCTTTTTCCGCTTGCTTTACCGTGGAAACGCGAGCATAGAGCGCAATCCGCATTGTGTTTACTCCTTGTTGATTTCTGTCTGAATCATAATATCCTGCAGCAACTCAGGCAAAATTGATTGAATCAGAACCAATTCATTTTCCATGATGGTATCTTCATCATAGTTTGAATCAAAAGTTAGAGATACATCTAAATCGTGTTCGATGCTCATTCATGATGGCACCTCCTTTTTTGCATAGTCTATTCCTGCCCATGCCTTACCGTTCCTTGCGCTGCTTCTCGGCTAATGCCCTTGCCAAATCCTTTTCCAAACCGCTTCTACCGAGTTCGTCTAACAATGTTTTTCTGAATACTTTAAACTGAAATTCAGACATGCATAATTGGGCAGCATTCAATATTCGGTTTTTACGAATATTGATTAAATCGATAATGATCTGTAAGAGCGTTGTCATTACCATTGCCCCATTCTGATTGAATCCATGCGCTTGGAAACATCGTTTCTCCATGTCATCGGTTCATGAACACGAGCAATCAGATTTTCCAATCGATTCATGGCTTCAGCATCCGAAATCATGTCCTCACCGGTTTGCAGACAGTGGATAGCGGCAATCCGTTTTAAATAGCCGTACATACTAATCGTTATCCGCATCAACCGTTCATTGAGCATGGCCTGCTGATCGATTTCCCGATATACACCGGTACAGTTTAATTCTTCAATTTGTGCTTGCAGATCTTGCCATAATGGATGCAAAGGCCAGCGAGAGCGGTTACTGTCATCATTCTTTTCACGCAAGGTAGTATGTTCATTCGTCAGGTAGCGCAATATATCGCCTTGATTATCACGCAGATCGGCAAAGGTTCGGATACCAAATCGTTTCAGAATGTCTTTCCTGACTTGCCATTCAATGCGCCAAACATTTTCAGCAATCCCCCATAATTCAAAAAACCATGATTTGCCGCTTTGTTCCTCTATTTCAGCAATTTTGTCGTAAACTCTCAGCACAATATCGGATTTACCCAGCATGAAAGTCTGATTCTTTCGTTTATTCCGATGCTTTGTATCTTTGTCGTTAAGTGATATAAAACTATCTTCATCAAAATCAATAACCGGCAAATGGTAATCAAAGCTAAAATCAACACGTGAAAGCCCTTCTTGCCTAACAGCAATTAAGCCCAAACCTTTCGCCCATTGCATGAAGCGTTGGTGCAATGCAAACGCACCTTCACGCCATAACGCGAGACTGGAAAACTTGACGGAAAACGAAGGACTATTGAATTCACCGAATGAAACCTTGAAATCCGGGTTAGAAATTACAAAAGGAAATCCAGATGAACTGCCATAAGGTTGCAGTAGAAAATCAATACCACCAAGATTGATAACTTTGGGCTCAGAGCGTTTCAATTGACGCAAGGCTTCTTTTTCAATGGCCAACTGCTCAAAATTCAGGCTTGAATCATAGTTTTTGCGCAGGTAATACACACATTCTATGGTGTCAAAACCATACAGAAGGAATTTAGCAGTCTTCTTCATCTTGGTGTCTCATGGGTCTAAGTACACAATAAGCCAGCAGGCTTGAAGGATGTTCATTGCCCAATTCTCTTTCAAGCTCTTCATAGTGTTTATTGACCGCCTGCGCGTATTGACCATAAGAACCAGTATCAGGATAAACTCCCATGCCATCAATCACATCAATTTCGCAATCTTCTGGGGAATGGTCGTGTGTTAAAGATTTTTCCAGTTCTTCCAGTGCAGAATCGAGTAAGTCAGCCATGATGTCGGTACGCGTTTTGGTGGGAAACATATCGCACAAACCGGCAATACGTGCCGCAATATGCACTGGCAATCGAATTGAGAATTGTCGCTGCGTTAGGCGCTTGTTATCTCGTTTTGTCCAAGAAGCTACTAAGTCACTTGCTTTCATTTCATAATCCCATAAAACTTATAAACATTTCATACACACTTCATTTGAATGTTATTGATATTGTTATACAAGATTCATGAAATGTCAAATTTGAACGTAGACAGTAACCTAAAGCGCTGCGCTGCCCCCGCTCACGCAGGTGCAGCCGCGCTAGCACGCAACTTTTAGCAAGTTATTAAGACAGGGAAGAAAGGCGGGAACAAAAGCGAGCTCAGCATTCACCAGAGGACAGGCTCTAATCCTGCTGCCCTCCGAAGCCCTGTCGTCACTCAAGCCGTAGTGAGAGCGACGCATGGCTCCGGAGGGCAGCAGGATTCTAAAAACCGTAACGGAAAACTGTGGCTTTTGTTATTAAAAAATCATTAACTATTTTTCTGTAGCTATGATTTCAAAAATCTGTTAATTTTCCTATAGATGTATTTGTAGCCCCCCGTGTTACTTGAACGGGACTAACTGCTTCAAGCTTATTCAGTATCTTGCTTAATAAAGGTTTATAAAAGATGAAGTTTGAGTATATTTTATCGATTCTAGCGCTGTTATTTACGCTGGCTGCTTGCGGAGGAAGCCCATCATCACCTATACACACTAATTCAGAAAACCACAAAATAGTAATACAAGATGAAGATGGCGGTGTCATCGTTATAGATATGAATCCAGAATCTATTAAAAAGCAGAGTTACGATAGAGACCTAACCGTGATCGATCAAATCCTTGCGACACTAGAATTTGGAAATATCGTTTTTAACCCCCCCGAAAAAATGAATATTGATGAAACACGCCAAATCCAACTCTTACTGGGCATGAAAGAAACAATCGAACAATTAAAGCAGATGATTGAAGAAAAAGGTATAAAAGATGGCGATAGAATTCGTGTTTCTGATCGAATGGAAGCTCGTTTGACCGGCTTAAATTTTAATATTTTAGCTATAACGCCGGAAGAACAAGGTATCACACGAACAGAAATTACTAAGTGGAAATGGGAAATTAAACCAAAATCAGGAGGACAACAGGAGCTACATTTAACTCTAGCGGCATTGATAGATGTCTATGGAGAAACTACACGGAGATCTATTAGAGTTTTCGACAAAAAAATCGATGTCGAAGTAACTTTGAGTCAACGCATATATTTGTTTTTCAAAGACTACTTAATAGAAATATTGTTAGCAGCTGTACTGTTACCCGGAGGCCTTCTATGGTTTTTCTGGGACAATTGGAATAAATCTAAATCTAAATCTCATGAGGTCTAGCTGCTGAAACTTACAGGAATGTAGAACACACACGGCATTCCAAGTTTTTTTGTGACTCTAAATTTGATTAAAAAGCTTCAAATACGAACTTGCATAATCCAGTGCCCAGATTTATCCGTTTTGGCGAGCCATACTTTTCTTGGACTTACCACTGATGACACTGATCGCCGGACTTTATGGTTGGGGGTCGGTGAGTCGAAAATTTCTCAGAGTAATCGAAAAAATCAGATTCAGCAGTATTTCCCGAATTCGTAACGTGACAGAATCGTAATATTGCTTTGCTGTTACGGGTCAACCCAATTCTGGATGCAGCAAACGCCAATATTTTTATGTGGCAAACTTGGCGTAACGATCAACCATGCACCAAGCATCCATCTGATGCTGCTGCGTATTCCGGTGAGAATGAACAGTCATTCCGGTGTGTTGAACGCAAATTCCGGGAAACATGTCTCCTTACCAAATAAGAGTAAGAAACAGCGAACATGAGAATTCATTATTGGGGATTCTTATCCTTAAGCCTCATAATAAACAGCTTCTGTAATCCCCGTAAACTCAAGGATGTTTGCTAAGCAAACACCCGAAGGGTTTATCCTTGAATTTATGGGGATGGAAGAAAAAATATTTTTTGAGGCTAACCGGAATGGTTGTTCAGTTATGCCAGAATACGTGTTCATTTAAAACCAGAATGGCTGTTCAACTTTAGTCGGAATATGCAGCTACTGCCCAAAGTGATCTTCCAGTCTATTTAAGAAGCTTGACAGGAACGGGACAGTTACACAGCGAAATTACACAGCATCGATGAAAATACTTGATCTATGGCAAAACCAATATCTGGCACCGACATGGATATAAATCATCCCATAACAAACTATATACTCTATTTGGAGCAAAACTTGATGTATCCCAAACAAATTGATTCACCAGTTACCACGACTCCCTTTTCAACTAACAAGGCTTCTATATCACGATACTTAAATTAAACAGATGATGGAGCCACACGGTGTATTGAATGATTTCTGGTCGAAATCAATGTCGTTTGTATAGGGTCGCTGAATTTTTCATTCTACTATTATCACTCAAGTACAATTAACTTGGCAGCAACAAAATTTAAGCTGAATACGTGAATTACCTGGTCAATTTTCGATCGGTGTCAACATCCCCATATGAAATATTATTCAAAACTGATAATCAGCTCAGATACGATAAAGAGAGTCGCTTCCCTTTTCCCGTAAATAGTTACAAATTTTTGTTTGACAAAATAGACGACCGGTCGTATTATTAATTTATGCGTAAATCAATGAAAAAAGATATCAACAAGGATAATTTACTGAATCAAGGTGTTATGATGTTGATGGATCAGGGATATCATGGCACCGGTCTACAGAAAGTACTTGATGCAGTCAATATTCCCAAGGGTTCATTTTATAGTTACTTTGAAAGCAAGGAGCGTTTCGGTGCTGAAGTGATTCAGCATTATATCGATCCGTTTCTTGAGCAATTAGCTGCACATTTAAAAAATTCAAATACAAATGCACTAGAAGCGATACAGCGCTATTTTGATGAATTGATCGCAGAGCTGGAGAGTAAAGACTTCATGGGTGGTTGTTTGTTGGGCAATTTAATGGGTGAAATTGGCGACACAAGCGATATTTGCCAAAAGTCATTGCAGACCGCGGTTAACCGTTATCGAGATCTGCTCCAATCAGGTCTGGAAAAGGCTCAGGATCAGGGTGCTGTCAGAAAAGACAAGCCCGCCAGGGACATGGCGGATCTTTTAATCAATACTTGGCAGGGCGCTTTACTCAGAGCCAAGATAGAGAAAACCTCAGATCCTTTGTTGCAGTGCTGTCAGGCGTTGCTGGGTGATTTTTTTAGAGCATGATATAGCTCGATTTTCGTTAAGACTTCATAACTAAACAAAAGATCAAGTATGTTTAAGAATCGTCTTTTGTAAAGACGACCGGTCGCTTTTTTATAAGGAGAAAACAAATGCCAAAATATATTATAGAACGCAATATTACCGGCGCAGGCTTGTTAACTACTGCAGATTTGCAGGCAATTTCACAAAAATCATGCGGTATTTTGAATCAGATGGGGCCAAGCGTGCAATGGCTGGAAAGCTTTGTTACCGATGACAAGGTGTATTGTGTCTACATTGCACCTGATGAGGCCGCTATCCGCGCACATGCGGAACAAGGCGAGTTTCCTGCTGACAGAATATCCCGCATCAAAACGGTAATCGATCCGACTACAGCGGAACAATGAATTAACAATCTGTTCAAGAATTCACTAATTGGTTGGTTCTACTGTGTTAAAAATGGTCTCAGAATACTCATTTATGACGTATAAACTGCGTTTTCTCGCCCATTTTAGCTTTCCACTATATCCATTAACCAAAATCTTGAACAGGTTTTAAGTGCTTTTCCAATCACGGCTGAAATGAATCTGCGGTTGCCGTATCAAGTGTTCCGCGGGTTTATCAGAAACCGCTTTATTTATCAAGGAGCGTATCATGCAATTCAGAACATTCATTTACCTGGCTGGAATACTTTTGATTGTAGCAATGTCGGCGGGTTTATTTGCGGCGACATCAGGCGATCAAATTAAACCAAAATTGCAAAACCTGGGCGCGCATACATTTCCTGTCAATACAAAAAACAAAGAAGCACAATTTTTCATTAACCAAGGCGTCAATCTGACCTACGGCTTTAACCATGCCGAAGCGAGCCGGGCATTTCGCGAAGCTGCACGGCTTGATCCAACGCTTGCAATGGCTTATTGGGGACAAGCGCTGGTACTTGGACCCAATATCAATGCTCCGATGAATCCTGATGATGAGCCCCTAGCGAAAAAACTGATCAATCAAGCCAAATCTCTTGCAGAATATGCGACACCCAGGGAACTGGCGCTAATTCAGGCACTTGAACTGCGTTATACAGGCAATCCGGAGCAGCGGTCAGAAAACGATAAAGCATATGCTCAAGCCATGCTAGCCGTTCATCAGCAGTATCCTGATGATCCGGATATCGCAATGCTCTATGTAGAATCGGTTATGGATCTGCGCCCCTGGAGCTATTGGATGCCTGATGGGAAGCCATACGCCGGTACAGCTGAGATAGTGGCGTTAACTGAAAAGGTTTTGCAGCTTCACCCAAATCACCCTGCAGCATTGCATCTATATATACACCTGATGGAGCCGACATCAACGCCGGAGAAAGCTGAAAAGGCAGCTGATACATTGCTCACTTTGATGCCAGAAGCTGGCCATATGGTGCATATGTCGTCACATATTTATCATCGGGTCGGACGGTATGCAGACGCGGTCAGAAGCAACCAGCTTGCCGTGGCTGCCGATGAAGACTATATCAGGCAAAGCCAGGCCGAGGGATTGTATACAATCGGCTATTATCCGCACAATATACATTTTTTATGGTTTTCCGCAACAGCAGGTGGACAAAGCCAAATGGCCATTGAATCCGCATTAAAACTGGCCGAAAAAATCGACGATACTACTCTGGAAGAATACCCATTCACAGCCGTGTTTCGTATGGTTCCCTATTGGACATACGCTCGTTTCGGGCTGTGGGATAAAGTACTGGAAGAACCTGCGCCTCCTGCTGCCAACGCCTTTCTGAGAGGCACCTGGCACTATGTGCGTGGCCTGGCGTTTGTCGCATCCGGTCAACTCGAACAGGCACAGGAATCCCTGCAGGCAGTGCAAACTATTTTGCGGGACGAAAAACTCGACGGCCCACTATTTTCTAAAAACACACCGCGAACAATTTTAAAAATCGCTCCTGAAGTTCTGGCAGGTGAAATAGCGTCAGCACAGGGAAAATTCGATTCCGCTGTTGCGCATCTTGAAAAGGCGGTGCATTTGGAAGATGCGCTGGTTTATACAGAACCTGCCGAGTGGCATTTTTCGCCCCGGTTGGCGTTGGGCGCAATTTTGCTGGAAGCCGGACGCGCCGTGGAAGCAGAAACGGTGTACTGGGACGATTTACGTCACAGACGGGAAAATGGCTGGGCCTTATTCGGTTTAATGCAGTCACTGCGTGCGCAACAGAAAACACAAGATGCAGAATTAGTCGAGGCGCGCTTCAAAAAAGCCTGGTCTCAGGCTGATGTAACACTAACTGCATCACGCTTTGGCCGATAAAACGATGATAAGTCATGTCCGCGAAAGTATCATAGGTTTTGTGGGCGAGCTTTCACGAGGGTGTTCAAAATTCTGTGTCAGTTTGCCAATCACCTAACGCGCTTCGCTTGTTGACCACTGAAACCGGTGACCGATCGACACAATTCGTGTCGATACGCTAACCAGTTTCAGCGGTGACATAAAAATCTGTATTAAATTCATAAATCCAACGCCGCATCCAAACGACCCTCAAAATATATCGCTAACTGGGATAATGTCAAATTCCAGTTCTGTATCGGCATCGTCCATTTCTTGCTGGCATTTTTAATTCCGACATACAGTAGCTTTAGTAGACTGTTTTCATTCGGAAATCCACCTTTGGTTTTTGTCAGTTTGCGAAATTGGCGATGTACGGCCTCAATGGTGTTGGTTGTATAAATCACACGGCGTATCGGTTCAGGATATTTGAAGTATACCGATAAATTTTCCCATTTGTTGCGCCAGGATTGAATCACGATGGGATACTGTTTTCCCCATTTGGCTTCCAATGCATCAAGCGCATCTTCAGCTGCATCAATGGTCGGCGCTTTGTATACCGGTTTCAGGTCAGCCATGAATGCTTTTTGATTTTTTGACGCCACATATTTCATCGAATTGCGGATTTGATGAATAATGCATAACTGAACCTCGGTTTCTGGAAAAATACTGTTGATTGCCTCAGGAAAACCCACGAGTCCATCAACGGCGGCAATAAGGATATCCTGTACGCCACGGTTATTTAAATCTGTCAGTACGGAAAGCCAAAACCGGGCGCCTTCGCTTTCCGATACATACAACCCTAGTACTTCCTTCTTTCCTTCAATGTTTAAGCCAAGTACGGTATAAACTGCCTTGCTGACATACCGGCCATCGTCTTTCACTTTGTGATGTATGGCATCCAGCCACACGAACGGATAGTGACTATCCAATGGCCGTTGCTGCCATTCCCTAAGCTCCGGAATAAGCTTGTCAGTGACTGCACTGATCGTCGCCGATGAAACGTCAATGCCGTATATCTCGGCAATATGCCCAGAGATATCCTGATAGCTGGAGCCCAACGCAAATAACGATAGAATTTTGCGTTCGATTTCATCGGTAAGATGAGTCTGATGCTTTTTAACCAACTGAGGTTCAAATGTACCGTTGCGGTCTCTGGGTGTTTCCAGTTGAAAACTACCTGATGCTGATTTTACAGTCTTTGGCGTCGTGCCATTCTTCCGGTTCTGTTCATCCCCGGATTTGATATGCTGTTCAAGTTCCGCCGCCAATGCAGCTTCAGTGAGTTGTTTGATCAATGGCGTTAATATGCCATCTTTTCCATTCAAATTCCGCCCCGCTTTCAAGGATTCCAAGGCTTCTTCAAAATCAAATTGCACTGTAGTCTTGTTCATTCGTCACTCCTATAAAATTTAATACTAAAGGAATGACACAGAATTTCTAATACTCCCGCTTTCACTGAGGTAACGCAGCCTCCCATGAGCGAATGATAATGGCACTTATCGGATGATGTGGCGCTTATGCAAAGCCACGTCATCCAACACGTTACAAATGTATCGATTAATTATTCTTCATCTTCTTCGTCAATAGCTTCACCGGCATCGTCAATGGCTTCATCAATGGCTTCACCGGCATCATCAATGGCATCATCGATGGTCTCTCCGGCATCATCAGCGGCATCTTCAATGGCATCGGCTGCTTCATCAATTGTTTCTTCTGAACTTTCAGCAGCTTCTGATACAGCATCGGATGTCGCATCATATGCATCAGAAACAGCTTCAGATGTTGATTCTACAGCGTCTGATATAAGTTCAGCCGCATCGGAGGCCGCCTCTTTAGTTGCCTCAACTGCCTCAGATGCAAATTCACTGACATCTTCTGCTACTTTACTTGCAGTCTCTTGAGCCTTTTCGCAACCAAAAAACAGCAATACTGCGGAAATTAAAAGCACATAAAAAAATTTTTTCATAGCATTTCCTCCATAGGAATGTATATTAATTAATATTGACCAGATGAATTATGTATACCGTTTGTCCATAAAATTTTGGTTTTTATTTATTGCAACATTTTATTTTTAAAGGAAATCTGATGATGACTGCCGGGACATTATTCGTAAAGGGTAAACAAATTCGTAGGGCCTATCTTCTGTTATATGACATTTCTTGAATTAAGCATATACAGTTATAACAAAAAACGTAACTGATTGACTTAAAACAATATTCCATTACAACATTATTATCATATCACACTCAGCGCCAACAGAGTTTTAATTTCACTATTACACATGCAAGAATATGCATCATCCCTAATTCTACTTTGTCAGATTACCCAAAAGCCACTTTTCGCCTAGCAAAAGACTTTTTAGCGCTGAGCCGTCGCCGGTGCCGCTTATGAATAACATCTGCCAGATCCTCGGTGGTAAGTTGTCTTTTTGGCAGCATGTGCGCTAATGCGGTCACCAGGTCATTGAAGGATAACATCGGCCATTGCTTGCGCCCAAGCATCTTTTGCTTGACCAAGAATAGCGTTGCCAGCATGACTAGCGCCATGTGATGATGCCATGCATCCCACCGGCGCACTTGATAATCAGCCATGCCACATTCGCTTTTTGCTTCATGAAAGCTGTGCTCAATGAAGAAACGCTGCGCCTGTACTTGCGCCAGTTGCTGTAACGGTGTTTCAAGTGACGCGTTGGATAAGCTATAATGCGATATTTCGCTAGCGCCAACCTCCCGCTTTGCCAGCAAGTGCCAGCGATGCGCTTGTTTCTCGCTGCCATCCCATACCCATACAAATGCATGAAGATATTCCGCTTCCAGCATACCTTTCTCGCCTTCGCGCAGTTTAATGCGCCGCCATACTGCATCCGGCTGCTCTGATACCCATTGATCAACACGTATCGCCTCAGATTGTGCTTTCAGGCGTTTCGGTTGCCTGCCACGGCTATTCCAGGCAGGAATGCCCGGTTTTGGGTCTTCAAGATAAACCATCTGCCGACAGTGAACATCAGCGACAAATGTGCAGCCAAGTTTATCAACACCACGCAAGAAAGCAGGATCCTTGCCATAGCCGCCATCAATGCCGACATAACCAAAACGCACACCGCGTTGTTTGGCTGTTTCGATCATTGATAATGCAATCTCGCATTTGCTTTGATAATACTGGCATGCCTCAGGTATTGCTGCTTTCTTGCAACGATCCGAATCGCTCATCCAATGTTGTGGCAAATACAGGCGCGCATCAATCAAACTGGCCATGCTGTTTTGGCACAAACTGGCAAATACACCAACCTGACAATTGTCTACCTTACCAAGACGGCCATTCCATTGTCGGGAAACACCTGCTGATGATTCGCCTTTCTTCGCAAAAGCGCTTTCATCGATAATCAAAACAGCAGCAGAACCACCCAACAACGCATCCGTCTCAATCGCAATCTGCTCGCCAAATCCATTCCAGTCAATCGCGTCTGATGTCAGCATGTGTTGCATCGCCTGGTGGTCAACTTCATTGACTTCGCCCATGCGTAACATATTTGCTCGTTCAGATTGAAACAGTCCACGCAGGTAGCCATAGAATGTCGCTGACGCATCGCGCGTCGCCGATACAAAAAATGATGAAAATAACGATAAATGTGCGCTAAGCGCTTCTGGAAGCCCCTGAAGGGCAAATTGGAGTGACCGTTTAGTATTTTCACGACATGATCGTGATTAATAATTATTAAACAAAGTGTTATTATACATCAGTTTGATACACTTTTGGGGTCATTTGAATCTGACAAAGTAGAACTAAGCCGTTGTCGGTTGTGATTTCTCACAACCGCAGGTTAATAGAAATTGGCCTTTCAAACACGCACGTTTTATAATCTGAATAAAAACAAATAAAACCGAGTCAAAACTATCCTAATGTCTTTGACCAAATCTGAACAATAAATAAAAAAAGCCTGCAACACGCATGAATTCAAACCTTAATCACCTGCAACCGTATCCGTTTCAGAAACTGCGTAAATTATTCGATGGCGTGACGCGCAACACCGCATTAGACACAATCGACTTGCATATCGGCGAACCCAAACATGCAACACCTGATTTTATACGACAGGCCGTTATTGACAATCTGGACGGGCTTGCCAATTATCCAACGACACAAGGCACACTGCGATTACGCCAGAGTATTGCAGACTGGATTATGCGCCGCTTTCAGATACCCGCAATCAATCCGGATACTGAAGTCATCCCCGTAAACGGCAGCCGTGAAGCACTTTTTTCCTTTGCGCAAACCGTAATTGACACATCTGCAACTGAAAAACCCTTTGTCGTCTGCCCCAATCCGTTTTATCAAATCTATGAAGGCGCAGCATTATTGGCCGGAGCCTTACCGCAGTTTATCAATACAACCCCGGAAAACAACTTCAGACTGGACTTTGCACAACTGTCGGACGATATCTGGTCGCGCACGCAGCTTGTTTACGTTTGCACCCCCAACAATCCGACGGGTGGCGTCATGACGCTGGATGAATGGCGCAAGCTGTTTGAATTGTCCGACCGGCATGGCTTTGTCATCGCTGCCGACGAATGCTATTCGGAAATTTATTTCGACGAGAACAAGCCGCCGCTTGGCGCACTTGATGCAGCACAACAGCTGGGACGCACAGGGTTTCCGCGACTTGTCGTTTTCAACAGTCTATCCAAACGCTCCAATGTGCCGGGTTTGCGCTCGGGATTTGTGGCCGGCGACGCACAGATCCTGGACAAGTATCTGTTATATCGCACTTATCATGGTTGCGCCATGAATCCGGCATCACAGGCAGCCAGCACTGCCGCCTGGAATGACGAAACGCATGTCAAGGAAAACCGCCGCATGTATCTGGAAAAATTCTCCAAAGTTACCGCCATGCTTGCTGAGACGTCATCACAACAATCCACCACTGTAAACATGCCGGATGCCGGTTTTTATCTTTGGTACAAAACGCCTGTCAGCGACACTGAATTCACCAGACTGCTGCATCGCGATTATAATGTTACCGTTTTACCGGGCAGTTATCTGGGCCGGGAATTTCAGGGCATCAATCCGGGCGAAAATTATGTACGTATTGCGCTTGTTGCAACATTGGCAGAATGTATCGAAGCGGGTAATCGGATAAAAAGCCTGTTGGAAAATCTGGCGTACTCGCATTAAGCACATCCAAATTAGAAATCTTAATATCTAACCTAGGAAAAATTATGAAAGAATTACAGAGCACTATCGAAGAAGCATTTGACCGCCGCGCCGAAATCACGCCGCGCAATGTGGGCGCTAATCTCAAGGAATCCGTTGCACAGGTTTTAAACATGCTGGATAGTGGCAAACTTCGCGTTGCGGAGAAAATTGACGATAACTGGGTCACGCATCAGTGGATCAAGAAAGCTGTGCTGCTTTCCTTTCGCATTGAGGACAATAGCTTTATCAAAGGCGGATTTTCAAATTATTTTGACAAAGTCCCGTCAAAATTCGCCGATTACAGTTCACGCGATTTTCGTGATGGCGGCTTTCGCGTCGTTCCACCCGCCGCGGTGCGCAAGGGTGCGTTTATTGCCAGCAATGTTGTGCTCATGCCATCCTATGTCAATATCGGCGCTTACGTGGATGAAGGCACGATGGTCGACACCTGGGCAACTGTCGGTTCGTGCGCCCAAATTGGCAAGAATGTGCATTTGTCCGGCGGGGTAGGCATTGGAGGCGTACTCGAACCCGTACAGGCCAATCCCACTGTTATCGAAGATAATTGCTTTATCGGTGCGCGCTCTGAAATCGTCGAAGGCGTTATTGTTGGTGAAAATTCTGTGATTTCGATGGGTGTTTATATTGGCCAGAGCACCAAGATATATAACCGTGAAACTGGAGAAGTTACCTATGGACGCGTTCCACCTGGATCTGTCGTAGTATCCGGTAGCCTGCCGTCGGCTAACAAGGAATACAGCCTTTATTGCGCAGTAATAGTCAAACAGGTCGATGCAAAAACCCGTTCCAAGACCGGAATCAATGAATTACTGCGCGGCATTTGATACAGTCATATACAATGCCTGCGCTCAATTGAATCTATTTGATCTGAAAATCCAAAAAACCCCGGTAAACGTTTAGTCTGGCGGGGCTTTTTTTGAATATTTTTTGTGGACGTGTTATGTAGATTTCATCCCGCTTATCTGACAACCACTTGATTATCAACATCCTTGACACCGTCAACCATCCAGGAAATCATGTTGATTTTTGTAATCTGGTTGTTATTTGCAACTGTCCCTGTCAACAGCACATTGCCATCATCAACTTTAACCTCGACATCACTGCCCTGCAAATCCGGGTCGGTGTGGACTGCATAGGAAATTCTGGCATGAATAAACGAATCATCGTAGGTTATACCTGCCGGTTTTTGAATCCACGACTCATGCGTTCTTTCAGCATAATTTTCGCAACCTGCCAGCAAGAACAAACCGATGATCATAAAAAGTATTGGTAGTTTATAACGATAATACATAGACTGAGTTCCTAATGAAGTTATCTATATTTTAAATGCTTTAGCTAATGCCTCTAGTACTCTTTCAACTTGATATTGCCGGATACAGCGCTGTCGTAGTGCTATGTGCAATGCACAGGGTACAAAAAGCACACCCACGCCACCAGTCCTTGCACTGACGGTAATACCAAACATCAAAGTAAACTTACCATTATTGAGTCAATAAAATAATAGCAAATATACTACAACATATCATAGCGCTGCTACACAGTTGCAAACAAGAAAATACTGAAAAGCTGGCAGGCTTAAAAGTTAAACAACAACGAGCAGACTCAATAGATTTAACGATGAATCTAGTACTCCTTCAACTTAATATCTACGGATACAGTTAGCTTTTCAGTGTTACTGGCAAGGCAGGGCTTGCAGGCAATGGTTATTCCCTTGTCAAGAGCCCTAACACAGTCAGTGGCACTGAAAAGTTAACCCGCAGGGCGCGCACAAGATATCCTGTCACTGTGTTACAGCACTTACCAATGGAACAACCATTCGCTGCGTGCTGTGCCTTGTGACAAAATATCTTGTGAGCGCTGTACTCGCAGATATTAAGTTGAAGGAGTACTAGGATAAGGATATGGACTGAGGAGTAATTTATTGAACACATTGCCGAAATCAAGCTAATGAACCCATGCGTACACACAACAACACACAATGGCCAGCTATGGATTCATTAACTGATAACCAGGCGCTAAACATAGCACCGGAAAAACCTAGTATTCTTTCATTTCTGTCGCGTATTAATCATCTGATTCCCTTGGACTGGTATCAAAATCAGCGGCATCATACGCTGACGGTGTTGGTCTATCCATCAAATGTCCATCGGGTGTTCTTCTGGGCTCCCCACATGCACTCAATGTAAACGCCGCCAGAACAAGAACCAAAGCTGCATATTTCATATTGTCTCTCCTTTTTAATTATTAAAATAAAATCAGTTCAAGAAACAGTAGCTGATTGCCGGTTAATCCGGGATTGTCTCAAAAACCCAAATGAGCATATTGACATTTATCAATATTAACGCTCGTCAACCAATCCTGCTTCGCACTATAACCTAATGAAATATAGATCAATTTTTATTAAAATCAAATGTATTTATGAATTTATACACCTGACCAAACAAATCACCTGCCATACAGTCAAACCCGGCAACTTCATGTGCACGTATTATACTGCGTAACCAGGTCAGTTGTCGCTTTGCCAGTTGCCGCGTTGCCGCTATGCCCATGTCATTCAGTTCCTTAAAATTGATCTGCCGATCCAGGTAAAGCCACGCCTGCCGGTAACCGACACAGCGCATTGACGGCAATTCTGGACTGACATCAAACCGTTTGCGAATAGTTAACACCTCATCGACAAAACCCTGGCGCAGCATATTTTCGAAACGCGTTGCGATACGGTGATGCAGTTGACTGCGGTCTGAAGGCTGCAAAGCCAGCATAATGGTACGATAAGGCAAAACGGTTTTTTTCGGCGCTTTAAGGATTTCAGACATGGGCCGACGGGTAAGCATGCAGACTTCCAACGCACGTTGGATACGCTGACTGTCGGTGGGTTTTATACGCATGGCGCTTTCTGCATCCAGTTCATTGAGTTTCGCATGCATCGCCGGCCATCCCGATAATCTGGCTTCATCTTCAATTACAGCGCGCAATTCTTCGTCTGCTTCCGGCAAAACTGAAAGGCCGTTCAACAATGCCTGAAAATAAAGCATGGTGCCGCCAACCAGCAAGGGAATTCTGCCGCGACTGGTGATGTCATGCATGACATTCAGTGCATCACTGCGAAATCGCGCTGCGGAATAATGCTCAGTTGGATCAATCAAGTCGATAAGATGATGCGGCGCCCTGGCCAGCGCCACCTGGTCGGGCTTTGCGGTGCCGATATCCATAAAACGATACACTTGTGCAGAATCAACACTGACAATTTCAACCGGAAACCGCTCGGCGATTTCCAGCGCAATCTGACTTTTCCCGCTGGCCGTTGGCCCCATCAGAAATATGGCGGGCGGCAAATGATTTTTTTCAGACATGTCTCTTGTTTCGTAGATCGGGGCGTCTATTGAGTCGTTTTATTTGGCTATGATTCGAATATCGCTTACAATATTTTGCTATGAAACAACGTACCGTCAATTGTCCACAATGCGGCAAATCAGCACAGTGGAATCAAGACAACCCTTTCCGTCCCTTCTGCTCCGAGCGTTGCAAAACGATGGATCTGGCGCAATGGGCAATGGAATCGTACCGTATACCTGACTCGGAACCGTCCAACGAAGAGCGCGAAGAGAACGAACGGCAAGCGGCTGACAAACAATAATATGTTGTCAAATTCTGCGAGTGCAATTATAGCACCAGCGTGAATCTACAGTTCGCTGATACCGCGCATCAGGGCAATACCATGCGCACCCAGTTCCTGGGCAATTGCCAGATCATCCAGCCCCAACCCCCCCAATGCAAATACAGGTAGTGGATAATGACGGATCAGGGCTGCAAACTTGCGCCACCCAAGCGCGGCCGTTTCCGGGTGGCTTAAAGTCGGCAGAACCGGTCCCAGTACAACAAAATCAAGTCCCAAAATTTCCGCCTGATATAGTTCCTCGCTATTGTGGCAGGAAGCACCGCACCAGCCTGCTTGAGCATCAGGACGTTCAGACAAGTTCATTAATTGCGAAGCGGTCAAATGCACGCCATCGGCGCCTAACTGACCGGACAACGCCATATCGCTGTTCATCAAAACCTGTGCTTCCATTTCGTGTGCCCGTGCAATGACTTTATTTGAAAACGCGGACAATGTTTCACTGTCCATATCCTTTTCGCGAATCTGAATCATGCGTAATCCATGATGTAACGCTTGCTCGATTTGCTGCAAAGCAGTTTCTATACCGATCCGGGATGCCTGTGTAATCGCATAAACCGGCGGCAGCGACAAGGCCCGCAGAACCGGCTCATTCGCCGGTAACATGGGCGAAACCGTCGTTTTTTGCGGCGATTGCCAGGCCAGTTGCTGGTTTTCACGTCCCCAGGGATTTCCGTGCCATTGCAGGATGCGGTAGAAATGTAGACGAACGGTGGCATGCGTATACGTAAAAATACGCGTAATCCAGGGGACGGCCTGCAGCACCTGTATGCCAAGCTCTTCCTGCAACTCCCGGTCGAGCGCTTGTAGTGGCGCTTCATCGGCCTCCACTTTTCCGCCGGGAAATTCCCAGTATCCGGCATACGGCTTTCCCTCGGGACGGCATGTTAGCAAAAAACTGCCGTCTTGCTGCATAATCACTGCCGCCGCAACCTCTACTATGGCCGTTGAGTCAGACTTCATGATTTACGAACATTGGCTTTCGGAATCGCTTGATTGCTGCTGCCCCGCAAAATCGCGCGCAAACTGCCAGGCCACCCGCCCGCTGCGTGAACCACGCCCCAGCGCCCATTGCAATGCCTGCAAACGTATTTCGGCAGTCATTTTCTCTATGCCAAAATCGGCAAGCCAATGACGCACAATACCCAGATACTGTTCCTGATCGAACGGATAGAAGGATACCCACAAACCAAAACGTTCCGACAAGGAAATTTTTTCTTCGATTGTTTCACTCGGGTGCACTTCCTCACCCAGATGGCGGGTATCAAGATTATCCCGCATATACTCAGGCACCATATGGCGCCGGTTTGAAGTCGCATAAATCAGCACATTATCGGAAACTGTGGAAACCGAACCATCCAGCACGACTTTCAGCGCTTTATATCCCGGTTCATCCTTCTCGAAAGACAGATCGTCGCAAAATAAAATAAAGCGTTCGGGTCGACGATAAATCATTTCCACAATATCGTGCAAATCAACCAGATGCTGTTTCTCAACCTCAATCAGGCGCAACCCATCATCAGCATAGCGATTCAGCAACGCCTTGATCAAAGATGACTTGCCTGTGCCGCGCGCACCCGTCAACAACACATTATTGGCAGAAAAACCCTGTACGAACTGACGGGTATTCTGGTCAATCTGCCGCTTCTGGGCCTCGATACCGTGCAAGGCATTCAGCGTAATGCCGTGCGGATTTATAACCGGTTGAATAAATCCATGATCACCTTGTCTTCGCCATCGAAAAGCAACGCCGGACTGCCAGTTTGTTTCAGGTTGCTCAACCGGCAGCAGCCGCTCCAGACGGTTTAGCAGTATTTCTGCACGACTGCAAAGTTTTTCCAGCTCATTCATTGGCATACAACGCGTTTCGATGTAACGACTCAGCTTCGATAATCCGAATTTATCTTCACATAATCATAGGAAAAATCACAGGTCCATACGGTAGCAGCTGCGCCGCCGCGATTCAATACGACCCGCACAGTAATCTCGGACTGTTTCATCACGCGCTGTCCGTCTTCTTCCTGGTATCCCGGCGCTCGGCCGCCTTTTTCGGCGACCATCACATCATCGAGATAGAGCTGAATGTCATTGACATCAAGATTATCAATACCCGCATACCCTATTGCCGCTAGAATTCTTCCCAGATTTGGATCGGATGCGAAAAACGCGGTTTTCACCAATGGTGAATGTGCAATGGCATACGCAACCTGTTTACATTCCACCGCATTCACACCCGCTTCCACCTGTACGGTGATGAATTTGGTCGCGCCTTCTCCATCGCGCACAATCATTTGCGCCAGCGAGCGCGCAACCGAAGTAACCGCCTCCTGCAACCGCTCAAACTCAACACGCTCTGGCTCGCAAATCTCGGCATTTCCTGCACAGCCGGTTGCAATCAACATCAACGCATCATTGGTAGACGTGTCTCCGTCGACCGTAATGCAATTAAACGAATGGTCCGCAACATACCGCACCATTTCCTGCAGCAGCGAATGACTGATCCTGGCGTCTGTCGCAATAAAGCCAAGCATGGTCGCCATATTCGGACGAATCATGCCCGAACCTTTGGCAATACCCGTGATGGTCACTGTTTCGCCGTTGAGTTCGATTTGCTTCGACACACCTTTGGGTACCATATCTGTCGTCATGATCGCCTGTGCTGCTGCAAACCAGTTATCCACTTTAAGGTCTGCCACTGCAGCCGGCAAACCGTTGACAATGGCGTCAATCGGCAAAGGTTCCATGATCACCCCGGTCGAAAATGGCAGAATCTGCTGCGGCTGACAGTCGAGCAAACCAGCCAGCGCCTCACATGTTGTCCGGGCATGGTAAAGTCCGGATTGTCCGGTACCGGCGTTGGCATTTCCCGTATTCACTACCAGCGCATGAGTGCAATGGGATGCCAAATGTTCTTTTGCAACAACGACTGGTGCAGCACAAAAACGATTCTGTGTAAAAACACCTGCCACCCGGGCATTGCGATCAAGCGCAATGACCAGCAAATCTCTATGGCGGCTTTTTTTTATACCCGCTTCTGCAATGCCCAGCGTAATACCCGGCACCGGCAATAAATGTTCTGAAGATAAATTGGGAATATTAACAGGCATGGCAATCCATCGATTTACTCGGTGTTAACAAAAGCAGTATGCTACCGCATCTTGACCGGTCTGTTTAATGAATTGCGGTCTGAACACAGAATGTTTCAGAGAAAAAGATTTTGTGACCAGGGATGCGTTAGCAATTATTTTTGATTGAAGTCTTCTGTTTCTCTCTGCCGTTGGGCATCAATGCGCCGATCCAGCCACTGTCCAATATGCTGTAAAATTTCACTTCTGCGCGGTTCTTTCAAGAATAAATGCTGATGATACGGCAAATCAGCCAATAGCAAATGCGCATTATCCGGATGATTGCGTATTGTTGCATCGATAAACGCCGCACCGCCCCAGAACGCGGTAACGGGATCATGTCCGGAATAAATCAAATAATACGGGACGCTAAATGAAGCCATCCGACGGTGAAATTCGACAATTTCCTTTTCCACCCCTTTGACATACCGCAACAGGGTGCGCCGGATAATCCAGCCATCGGTTCTCAGGTGTTGCTTCTCTGCTTCGCTGTCTGTGAGATAGTCCACAATCCACACGGGCGTCGAAGGTGTCGCAATATTCCGCAGCACCGGCCATGACAATACCTCTAATAAACCATCTAATACAGGCACTATCACCAGCGACAGTGTTTGATTGAACAACAACATCGGCAAAGCTTCGTCACCGGGGTTCAGAAAATGCGTTTTGGCATGAAAAGACAATTTGATCAATGGATTGGCCAGCCAGCCTCGCCAACCCGGTAATTCACTGACAGCAAAACCAGGCCCGAGAAAAACCGCACCTTGTATCCGCTCGGCCCAATCCGTATCACTGTGTAACTGCATCAAGTATGTTGCAGTCACCAAAGCACCGAGGCTGTGCGAAATAATAAATACCGGTTTTTCAGACCCGCCTTCAGCATCACATCGCTGAATCGTTTTTTCAAGTGCGCGGCCAAAATCTCGGCGCATGGGATCGAGATCGTATAAATCTGTTTGCGACAAATAAGCCTGACTAACGTCCTGTTTGCCGGCACCTGCAACCAATGCCTTATCCGCCTGTTGCAACACCGGATTAGACAAACCATGCGCATAATAATCGAAACCGGCAACTAGGAATTTCCTGGAAAAATGAAGCGCAACATCGCGGTAACGCCCAATATACTCATTCATGCCATGTACAAGCAAAATGCATGCGGCTGGCTGAACGGGTTCCTGCGGCGCAAGAACCCGCAAAATCAAAGGTTCGCTGCTTTCAGAACGGGCAATGCGATGCTCTTCCCCCCAACGCGGATAGGATTCGCTGACAAACTGCTGATGCATACAACCCGATAACGTAACCAGTATCGTTAACAGCACTACCAAGCCGGCATAACGGTGTTTGAGTTGTACTTTTGTCATAGTCCTCGATCACCTGTTTAAAAGTGCAGCAACCAAACAGTCACCGCACTCAAACAGTCTGATTATTGATGCAAATGTTCGGGATTATCCGCGGATAACGGTTTAAAGTTGCGACGCCCCGTAAAGAGGCTCCACCTCACAATCATGAGCAAAATAAAAATCGCAAGAACATGTTTATACGCTACAGGCGGCCAATTAAATAATTCCGACAATGTATTCCATGACCATAACCCGGCAATGGAGGCCGCTAGAAACAAACCAACCGTATAAAAAACCTGTTTCAAATGAATGTTTGACATCACCGACTCCTCAATTCAATTTTGCAAGTAAAGATTGCAGCGTTTTAAGGGTAATTTGCACGTCATTTTTTTCCAGATGAGAAAACAACACCTCGATCGTTTCTTCATCTTTCCGTAAAACGGATTCAAATAACATACGTCCGTTCTCGTTGAGCATTATGTGAGGAGAGCGTTTGTGACACGGATTTTCCTGGCTTATCACCAGCTCCTGGTTTAGCAGCGAATTCACGGTGGCCTGAACATGCTGCCGGGACACGTTATATTGCTTCGCGATTTCCGGAACTGAGAGTTTTTTCTCGGGATAAAGAAATTCCATCACCGCCCTGTCCGCAACAGAAATACCAAATGTTTCAAGATTTTCACCTGATTTCTGGGCAAAAGCGCGAAAAAGCCTGCGTATCAGCCAGATAATCTGGTAAATCTCCTTTTCGGTTCTTTCCGGCATTTTAGGCACGCTCAAAATAATAATGACAACTCGATTGTCATTATTATTAACGACAAGTGAGCTGTCAAGTTGAAATAGTAATTATCATTATCAGGCTGTTTTCCACACCACCCAGCCACGCGCGCTTTTAATTGTCAACGCGCTGTCACCCCGTTTCGGCAATCGTTTTGATTATCCGCGTGAAGCACTGATGATCGGCGTCGCTGAACAAAACAAAACGGACATGCTTAACGTTTATCAGACCCGGGAGAGTGTCAATCGTTGTTTTAATCGCAATGCTGGCGGCTGGCTCCAGCGGGTAGCCGAATATCCCCGTAGAAATTGCCGGAAAAGCAATGGATTGAACGCCATTTTCATCGGCCAGCCGTAACGCGTATCGATAACAGTCGCCCAATAGCTTGTCGGATGGCTCGTCAACACCGTAAACCGGCCCAAGACAATGAATGATATAGCGATTGGGCAGATAATGCGCGCCGCTTATCACCGCTTCTCCTGGCCGAATCGGTGCAAATTGCCGGCATTCAGCTTCAAGTTCTGGCCCCGCACTACGGTGGATAGTGCCCGCCACGCCACCCCCAGTTCTGAGTTCGGCATTCGCTGCGTTGACGATTGCACCCATATCCGGTTGGTCAACAATATTTCCTTGAACACATTCAATCGTCACGCCATTGTATACATGCTTCGCCATAACCAATCATAACCTCTGTTATACACCAACGCCGCGCTTCAATTCTGCATGCCGTTTCAGCAGCGGTATCAGCTGAAAAATATGTCGAATCTCCAAAATGATGCCAACAGCCAACATGACATTCAGTATTTCCTGATTGTTTAGGACGGGATGGAAAGCATTGCCCTTCGCGACAAAAATGCCGTAAACCCCAAGCCCGATCAGGGTTACTGCAATCATACTGACAAATTGTGTCTTGATAATACTTTTTTTAATTTCAACCAGCTCTTTTTCTTTTCGTGTATTCATGGCTTGCCTCAATAAAGGGCATCTCTAAAAATCCATATTTCGTCACAATACGTCGTTGTTCACAAAAAATATTTCCTTACATATCAATTATATGCTGCATCAATATTTTTTGTTCTCGCCTCGTCTTGTTTAAAACTCTGAATTTTTAGAGTCGCCCTATAGATAGATCAGAAACAGCATTGTTTAAAATAATTGACCTCAGCTGCTAACGCCCTTTTTCACCCTTGTAGGGTGCATTCAAGGTACCCATGACATCTCCTTCCTGTGAGAAGATCAGGATCACATTATGATAACGGGCGTTGAGCGGCATATAAACGAAATCATTTTTCTCATAACCCGTTCTGGCTAAAAAAGCATCCAGTTCCTGACGCATTGCTTCATTGTGAGAAATAATCTCGTCGATATTTAGCTGGTCAATAAAAATCGCGCGGCGACTTTCTTTAAACGGGCGATAAAGCTGGAACTGTTCAAACGGCGCAAGCTGTTTTTCGGTACTCAATGTCAGGATTTGATGTATTTTTTCAATTTCAACCGGGCGACGGGCATGAATCAATACGGGTTTTTCCGCGCCAAATTGTGTCAGTTGTGCCAAGGCAATACCCTGCTCATGATAACTTTTAGCGGGCATGCTGAAAAACTCGCCATCCCAGTGGACTATGGCGACTGGCCGTTCGTTATGCACGGTATATATACCCCAGGCAAGAACGCTTGCCTGAACAAGCGCAATCGCGCCCAGATCAAAACGGATCTCCCGTCTGGATTTTTTGGGATTAAAAATGATCAGCGTCATCAAGGGGCCCAGCACCAGATCGATCAAGGCTATAATGCGGATACCCTGCCAGCCGCCGTCCGCGGTAAAGTAGGGTAATGGATACCATTCAAAAATAATATAATAAGCGAGTATCAGAAATATGATGGCACTGATCGCCAAATGTATTCCTGCCGCTTTAAATTTGGATTTGATCGAAGAAGGCTGTTTTTCCATCGTCATTGTCGCTTCCATCACTACCTCGTAACTTTTTGTATTATCGAACGAATAAATAAGAATGCAGATTATAGTTCCAGCACTCAAGAATCTTTTCGGTAACGACAAAGAGAAATTTGGCTTTAATTGACAGATTACATTATGAACAGACGAATTGTTCAGATATGAACAAAGATTACTGGCTAAAGCGATGGGAGCATAACGAGATTGGTTTTCATCAGGATAGTGTTAACCCGTATTTGCTTGAATATTGGAAAACATTGCAACTTGCTGCTGGCAGCCGGGTATTTGTGCCGCTTTGCGGAAAAACGCGTGACATGTTATGGCTGCGCGCGCAGGGACATTCCGTTTTAGGCGTTGAATTGAGCGCGCGCGCCGTGCAGGCGTTCTTCAGAGAAAATCAATTGATTCCAAATCATGACGGCACATCCGATAAACGCTTTGACCATTACGCGGCCAGCGACATCCATATCCTCCTCGGCGATTTTTTTGATCTGAATAAACAGGATTTAGGAAATATATGCGCCATCTATGATCGTGCATCATTGGTTGCACTGCCGTCTGAAACACGCTGCCGCTATGCAAACAAACTCTGCAGCATCGTGCCGCCCGGCAGCAAAGTTCTGCTTGTCGGTCTCGACTATCCGCAGTCTGAAATGCAGGGGCCGCCCTATGCAGTGCCACCCAAAGAAGTCGCCGCATTGTACCAGCCGAGCGCCGAAGTGCGCCTGTTGACACAGATTGACGTGCTCGCGGACAATCCGCGTTTTCAGCAGCGCGGATTGACCCGGCTGGTAGAGAGCGTTTATCTATTGACGCTGCATCATGCGGAAAAATCCTGAGCGGGAAATTACCGAGCCTGATAATCCATTTCATGCGGACGCCAGAGCTGTGCGGCGCCGCGTACGCCGGAACTGTCGCCATGCACGTTCTTCAATACAGGCGTGATGAATTCGTCATTAAACACATAGTGCGCCAGGCGTTCACGCCCCTCTGAATAGAGTCTTTGCACATTCGACAAGCCGCCGCCAAGAACAATGGCATCCGGATCGAGTATATTGACCACCATCGCCAGCGCGCGGCCATACCGGTCAAAAAACCGCTGCATGGCGACTTCGGCCAATACATCACCTTGCGCCGCCAGTTCCACGATATCCCCGGCAGTCAATGCACTGTCTCCGCCATGACGATGATAGTCAGCCGCCAGGCCCGGCCCGGAAATCAGCGTTTCAACACAGCCTTTATGGCCGCAATAGCAATCCGGCCCATCGCGCTCAAGGATATTATGCCCCCACTCCCCGCCGATATGCTGACAGCCCTGATGCAGTTGGCCGCTGAACACCACGCCGCCACCCACGCCGGTTCCCATAATCACGCCAAATACCACGCCATAGCCTTTTCCGGCGCCGTCGAGCGCTTCGCTCAGGGTAAAACAATTGGCATCATTGGCGATACGCAGCGGCCGGTTTAACAGCGTTTGCAGATCTGCCAGCAATGGCTGCCCGTTCAGGCAGACCGTATTGGAATTTTTCATGCAATCCGTTACCGCAGAAATCGCTCCAGGTGTGCCGATACCCACCGGACAACGCCTGCCAATCTCTGTTTCAAGCCGTTCAACCAGTTGCGCCACCGCATTCAGAATTGCCCGATAACCTTCAGCCTGCGGTGTGGCCACACGTTTTCTCAACAGCGCATTGCCGCTATCATCCAGCACCACGCCTTCGATTTTGGTGCCCCCCAGATCAATGCCGATGCGCATTTCTCAATTTCATTTTCTTCACATGTTATGACACATTACAGACCGGCTGAAACCACCCACCAGTCTGTATTTTATCGACTATTGATCAGATCATTTCTGCGCGGGTTTTTCCATAGGAACAACTGATGCAGATGGTATTTTATCCGGATTATCAGATAGCACTTCCCCGGCGACATGAGCCTGTTCATTTTCATTCACTATAGCCGTCGGCTCAGCTTCCGGTAAATTTTCTGATTGGGCAATAGACTTGGATGTTAAGTCATCCAATGATGGTTTATCTGCTTCTCCGTTAGAAGCATCACCCATAATGTGTTTTTGAAGTCGTTCAATATGGCCTTTGTGAACATAACCTTTATCCCATACATAAAACAAACTTCCCAGCACAATTAAAATAAATAAATACAACTTCCAGGGACTTTTCTTTTCTTCAAATGGGTCAACTGATGAGTGTTCGGCGCCAGGCGGTAATGCCGCTATCTTTGTCAGGGAAGCGCCAAACGGAATGTTAATAATAGCGCGCGTATTAACAGCCCATCCGTTTCCATCCAGTAAAGGCGCAAGATTACGTTTACGCAGTTTTAAATATGCAATGATCACCGATGGACCGGAAACAAGCAAAAGCAAGCCGGCTATTGCAAGCGGCATTTGCCACAAGGTCAAACTTAGAAAACCGGTAATTACAGCGGCAATGGCCGTACCAATTGCTCCAATGGCCAAACCAATCGCAGCAAAAATACCGGCAAACTTACCGACATCAAACGGCACCGCATTTGATTTACCGGATTCTCCAGTTTGGACGACCTCAGACAAACCTGCTGACGCTTTATCCTGAACAGCCTTTTCTCCGGCGCTGGCCATTTTTTCGATCTGCTGGCTAATCATTTTTCCGATTCGTTTATAAGGATACCAGAACGCCTGTTTGACACTGATCGGATGTTCAATAATTTTGATGATGGTAGCGTCCCAATCATTTCCCTGGCGATCATAAAAAACACCATTACGGCCAACCATTAAATTGTCGGCATCGCCATTGGTAAAAGCGGCGACTATGATCATTTTGTCTGTACCCTGCCGACGGTTGCATTCACAATATGCCAGATAAGTGCCACTCAAGTTGGCCATCGTGCTGTGCTTGTCCATATCGGAGATCTTAAGACAGAATTCACAACTACGACCATCAATATACAAGGAGCCTGCCTGAAAAATAGCCTGATAGCCTGGCGCATAAAAATCACTGAACGAAACGAAGTTGTTCAAAAGACGGAATAAATCCCGATGATAACGAATTAATCTGTTTACAGAAATAATCGCGTCAAATGTACTCTCCAATGCTTTATCCTGCTCTATTAGCGCTGTAATTTTCCCCTGAAGGCCGCTATCGAGCATGGTGCGCACCCGGTTTATTCCCAGAGATTCAACCACCTGTCCTTGTTTAGCATCCATCCAGGCTTCATAGGCCGCAAATTTTTGTCGGATCTGCACCCATTCTTCATGCTCCAGACTATCTTTTTCTCCCAACAGCGGTTTGCCCACTTCATCCCAAAACACCTGCATTGTCTGTGACCAGGCAGGATTAATACCGGATTCAAGTAAAAGTGGTCGGTTTGCAGCTATCTTGGAAAGCGGCAGTGCAGCAATTTGACCATTTGCTTCAGAAACATTCGTATTGGCCAATGCCTCATATTCTTTTATCGCAGGATTCAACGGCTCATCCGCGCGCTGATCTTAAGCAGCTAACCGGCAACGAGTAAAATAGTCGTCTACTTTGTCCTTGACTTGATCGAAAACGGCTTTTCCGGCAGCTGTTGCACTACCGAGGGGCAGGATTAGAGAAGCCTGGCTTTCCGCTTCGTGCCACCACTGTACATAAGCATGAGCTTCCGTAAAAAAGTGGTTAACTTTCTCCAGCGAGACACCCGGTTGCCCTGAACGATCTTCTTCATACCCTACGCATTCAATGATTTCTTTGATAGCTGTTCCAGAATCAATATCGGGTGTTGCAGAAGGTGTAATAATGCCATCGCCATTAAAGTGCGTATTGGAAAAAATTTTGTTTAAATCTTCTGTATCCGCAATAGTTATTTCAATAGCATCTGCTTTATTCAAACTACTTAATATTTGTTGTGCGGACGCTAATAGCACAGCACCCTCTGGATCGTTCTCATTAATGGCTGCGAGCGGCAACACTTCACTCCCGTGCATCATATCTTCCGGGTTTTTCAATACAGTGGTCGTCCAATTAACCGCAGCTATTATTTCTGGCACCCTGATATGGCCATCGCCATCTGTATCGATTAATTCGAGTGTTTTGCTATCGATTTCGAGATTATTCGTAGGACAACTTAGCGCAGCCCACAATTTTTGATCAAGCGTTTCGAGCGATTTCAAATCATCCGCACAATCTAGACAAACCTGATCGAACCCGCCCGACCGGAAAAAGCGCCATTGATAGAATTTATTGTTCATTTTATATCTCTACTGTAAAAATTTTTTTCAGATTATTAAAGAATCCATGTCACGCATATATAAAATCCAGGGCCTTATACACCGCTACCATTTATTTCGATCTAAGAAACAAACAAGGCCACCGAGATTTCACAATGATTATAGTGTCCAAATCGTGCTTTTTATTTCACCCCTTCCTTCAAACTCGCCATAATAAACTGATTGAGATCGCCATCCAGAACCGCCTGGGTATTGCCGACCTCCACATTCGTTCTCAAATCCTTGATGCGCGACTGGTCGAGCACGTAGGAGCGGATTTGATGCCCCCAGCCGATATCCGTTTTGGTATCTTCTATGCTTTGTTTTTCTTCGTTGCGTTTGCGCAGTTCGGCTTCATAGAGTCTGGATTTTAACATCGACATCGCTTCCGCCTTGTTCTTGTGTTGGGAACGGCCACTCTGGCATTGCACCACAATGCCTGACGGATTATGCGTGATGCGCACCGCAGAATCGGTTTTATTGATATGCTGCCCGCCTGCACCCGAGGCGCGAAAGGTATCAATACGCAAATCCGCAGGATTGATATCCACCTCAAAAGACTCATCGACCTCTGGATAAACGAAAATACTGGCAAATGAGGTATGACGGCGGTTGCCCGAGTCAAACGGCGACTTTCTGACCAGCCGGTGTATCCCGGTTTCGGTTCTCAAAAAACCATACGCGTATTCACCGGTCACTTTCAGACTGGCGCTTTTAATTCCCGCCACATCGCCCGGCGATTCCTCGAGCACTTCAACCTGCAGCCCCTGCCGTTCACAATAGCGTAAATACATGCGCTCCAACATTGCCGCCCAGTCCTGTGCTTCCGTGCCACCCGACCCTGACTGCACATCCACAAAACAGTTGTTCGGATCCATGGGATCGGAGAACATCCGGTGAAATTCCAGCTTTGCAACAATCTCCTCCAATGTTTTTGTATCCGCAGCAACACTGTTGAGCGTTTCTTCATCGGATTCTTCTTTTGCAAGCGCAAATAACTCACGCGCATCGCTCAACTGGTGATCAATGGATTCCAGCGTCAGCACCACATCCTCCAACGCTTTCTTGTCACGGCCAACCTGTTCCGCCTGCTTGGCGTCGTTCCAGATCGCCGGATCTTCAAGCAAGCGGTTTAACTCGTCCAGCTTTGTTTTCTTGTCCTCGTAGTCAAAGATACCTCCGCAAGTCATTCCTACGCGTATCAAGTTCGTCTAGCTGATCTGCTAATGCATTAATTTGTTCGGCTTCCATTACACTTGTTCCCGGTAATTATTCTAAAAGATATATTGTAAAGTAATCTAAGACAAATCTTCACGTCCGTACCATTTACAGGCCATTTATTGCTGCAAAATGACTGTTTTCATTTCGTGGACAGCGTTTCTTTATTAAAATACCGGGATGTATTCATTTCTTCAATTCTGACTATCGATTTAATGCCGAATTACTTTGCCCTTATCCCGGCTGCCGGATATGGTTCGCGGATGGGAAATCAGTTGCCCAAACAGTATTTAAACCTGGCCGGCAAGCCAATGATTTATCATGCAATCCAGACATTGTGCACGTCGCATCACATTGTGCGTGTTTTTATTGTGCTGTCACCGAATGATCCCGAATGGCAAAAATACGACTGGGCTGCATTTTCAGACAAGCTGAGTGTTTTTTATTGCGGCGGGGAAACGCGTGCCGACAGTGTACTGAATGGATTAAGCACCGCTTCCGGACAGTTTTCCCTGCAATCCAATGACTGGATTCTGGTGCATGATGCGGCGCGGCCGTTACTCACACACGATCAACTCAATCAGCTGATCAGTGAGATTGCAGACGATGCTGTCGGTGGACTGCTGGCGATACCGGTAGCCGACACACTCAAACGCAGCGACACAAGCACCCGTGTCATACACACAGAACCCCGGGAAAATCTGTGGCAGGCGCAAACGCCGCAAATGTTTCGATACGCCATGCTCATGGATGCGCTGAGCAATACAGTCACCATGAATATCACCGATGACGCCAGCGCTATCGAAGCCATGGGATTTCAACCGAAGCTTGTACACACCAAAGCCTACAACTTCAAAATCACCTATCCCCAGGACTTGGAACTCGCCGAACTCATTCTACAAAAAAAGGAAAAACAATGAACGCCATAAGAATAGGACAAGGCTCCGATGTGCACCAGCTGGTTGAAAACCGGAAATTGATCATCGGCGGCGTCACCATTCCGCATGAAAAGGGTTTGCTGGGTCATTCCGATGCCGACGTGCTGCTTCATGCGCTGTGCGACGCATTGCTGGGCGCTGCCGCCTTGGGTGACATCGGAAGGCATTTCTCTGACACGGACGCACAATATAAGAATGCCGACAGCCGCGAATTATTGCGCAAAGTTAACCAGTTATTGCGAGAACGCGGTTATGACATCATCAATATCGATGCAACCATTATCGCGCAGGCGCCAAAAATGGCGCCCCATATTCCGCTTATGATTGTAAATATTGCACAGGATCTCGGCATGCCTGAAAGCAGCATCAACATCAAGGCCAAGACTGCCGAACACCTGGGCGCAATTGGGCGCAAGGAAGGCATTATGGCCGAAGCCGTCTGCCTGATTAATCGAACTGATTAAGCGATCTGATTAAGCGAACTAACCAAGCGAGCCGGCCAGCAGTGACGATTGACACCATGAATAATATCGTTAACAACAAGAACGAGAAATACGCACGCCTGTTTTTCGCCCTACAGTCTTCAAAGAAAATACAAAAGACGCTTGGCCAGGTCGTGGAAAAACTGATTCAACACGATGGCGGACGGCTGATAAAACCGGAAAACATTCATCTGACATTGTTATTCCTCGGCAAAACCGATATCGATAAAATAACGGCACTTAAAACCGCGGTCGGAAATATAACGGCTAAAACGTTTAATCTGACAATCGGAAAAACCCGATTCTGGAAGCGCAACCAGATCATTTATGCGCACGCAGACATTTATCCGCCGGAACTCTTTACGTTAGTCGATGCGATAAAAAATGCGGTGCAAAATGCGGGGTTTGAATTTGACAGCCGCGCATTCAAACCCCATATTACGCTTGCCAGAAAAGTGACCTGTCACACGCCGGTTGATTTCCAGCAGCCCATACAATGGCATGTCAAGGAATGGCTGCTGATGCAATCGAAGCAAACTGACCAGGGTATCCGCTATACTACCCTTGGCCGGTGGCCACTTCACTAGAGTTTCCTATGTTCTTGTTACGTTATTCACAATATTGAAGATCCTTGCTTTCGACACTTCCACTGAATACTGTTCTGTTGCACTTTTTCTGGATGGGAAAATCATCAAAACAGAAACGCACGCCGGACAGCGTCATTCAGAATTATTGCTGCCCATGGTTCAGAGAATCCTCGACGAAACGGGACTTGAAATAACCGGTATCGATGGCATTGCCTTCGGCGCGGGCCCCGGTTCTTTTACCGGACTCAGAATCGCCTGCGGCGTGGCGCAGGGACTCTCATTTGCTACAAATTTACCGGTTATTGGCATCAGCACGCTTGAAGCGGTCGCGCAGCAAAGCACACACGATAAAGTCATTGTGGCCCTCGATGCGCGCATGGGCGAAATTTATCACGCCGCGTACATCAGACACGCGAATAACTGGCAAGCTGTGAGCGAACCGATGTTATGCGCGCCAGAACATGCACCGGCAGTATCCGGCGCACAATGGATCGGCTGCGGCAGTGGATTTGACAAGTACGATCGCGTATTATCGGAACGCTATGCACCGGATCTTTTAAAAATCGATTATGGCCGCTATCCCCATGCCCAGGAAATCGCGCAACTTGCTGCCGCCAGACCGCTTGAAGCGTTTAATACCGATCCCGCGCAAGCCGCACCGGTTTATATTCGTAACAAAGTAGCACTCAAGGAAAGCGAGCGATGACTGCAACCACGCAATTGAATCCAAGTGTCAGGGAAATGCGTGAATCGGATTTGACCCGGATCATATTGATCGAACGCGAAATCTTTCTTTTTCCGTGGTCACCGGCAAATTTCGCCGACTCGATTCAATCGGGCTATCTTTGCAGGGTCATGGAAGACAACAACGCCATTCTCGGCTACAGCATCATGATGATAGGGCCGGATGAAGCGCATATCCTGACACTCGGCATAAACCCCCAGTGGCAAAACAAAGGTTTGGGCAGAAAGCTGTTAAACTACCTGTTCGAGCTTGCCCGCGAAAACAACGCGAAGTCGATGCTGCTCGATGTCCGCGAATCCAATCATGGCGCCGCCAAACTCTATAAACAACTCGGTTTCGAGCAAATCGCCACGCGCAAGGGTTATTATCCGGCCATGTGCGGACGCGAGGATGCATTGGTGATGCGCTTGATGCTATGAAGGGCACCTCTAAAAATCCATACTTCGTTACTCACAAAAAATGTTTCCTTACATATCTATCATATGCTGCGTCAACATTTTTTGCTCGCGCCTTGTCTTGTTTAAAACTATGAATTTTTAAAGGTGCCCTGGTTACAATGAATACACGGCGCAAAATCATTCTCCGCGAACTGGGACTGACGCCGCTATGGCGTTTGAGACAAAATGCAGCAGCACTGGATTCACCGCCGGAAACAACCAATGCTGCGATAACTCGGCAGCATGCTTCGGAACAGCCCGGTAAACAGAATTCCGAAATCGGACAAATGGACTGGACGCAACTGGCGTCAACGGTAGCCGGTTGCACAGCTTGCGCATTACGGCAAACCTGCACGCAAACGGTTTTTGGCGTAGGCGATCAAAACGCGGACTGGCTCTATATCGGCGAAGGCCCCGGCGCACGAGAAGACACACTGGGCGAACCGTTTGTCGGTCAAGCCGGAAAACTGCTCGACAACATGCTGGCCGCCATCGGGCTCAAACGCGGGCAAAATGTGTATATCACCAACATCGTCAAATGCCGCCCGCCCAATAACAGAAATCCCAGCGACGATGAAGCGCGGCAGTGCGCCCCCTATCTCACAAGACAAATTGAATTAATCAGGCCAAAGCTGATCGTCGCACTGGGTAAAGTCGCCGCACAGAATCTACTGAACAGCAACGACAGCATCGCCAATCTGCGCGGCAAAATCCATGACTATTCAGGCATTCCATTGATTGTAACGTATCATCCGGCGTATTTATTACGCGCACTGCCCGAAAAAGCCAAGGCCTGGAAGGATTTGTGTATGGCGAGGAATTTTATGGAATCGCAATCTTAAGTATGAATGTGAATTGACATCAGTAAACACGCAACCAATTCTCAAATGTTTGCTGTTCAATCCATGCAACGATAATACAGCAGCCTGTAATCGCCTGCCACGCTTCAATATGATGTCCCTACTAAACAACTGACATCCTCTCGCAACGACTCGATCTGTAACAACAGCATTATCTCTCACCAACGCTATACAATTTCATCACATTAGCACACCAACAACTCAGAAATGACGAGTGCATTTATCTCAATACACTTCGAATTGCTTTGTAACAAGAGCAGTTCCGTTACTGTAACTGTAATATCGAATTTCATATTTACCCGGTTGCCGAGGCGCGGTTATAACAATTGATTTATCATTAGATGCGTGATGATATGATATATCTTTAGGTATCGTATTTTTCTCCCATTCAGTTGAAGCCAAAAAAACGATATCGCCCGGCGCATTTGGGCTATTTTTAATCACAACCTCGAAACGTGTTCCCACCTGCATACTTTCAGGAATATCAAGAATAACATTAGGTAGTGTAACTTCAATAGAATGTCGCGCCAATAAGCCACCATATTTAACATTAAAAAACCTGATCTCATAGTCACCTGGTTTTGTTGGAGCTACCATCAATAAAGGTGAACCATCTTCAATATCATCTTCAAGTGCATCCTGCCGTCCTTCATGTTCATATTTATAGTATAGGTCAACAGGTTCATTAGGCTCTGACCAAAAGACGATATCTCCTTTACCACCTCGCCCCGTAAATTCAACTTCGATTGGACTGCCAGCCGGTACCCGATGTGGCCCGTTTAGTGTTACTTCGGGCAGAACAGTTTCGAATTCAGCAAAGCTAATGGAAACCTCATTATCCCAGCTGAAGTATCGGACTTCCCATAATCCTTCTTTGGCAGGCGTTGGCAATGTAAGCGTTTCGCCTTCTTCTGCACTCGCAGTATAGGATAAATCGCTTGGTTTTATGTATGTTGGTAAATCTCGGGGAGCAACAAATAAAATATCTTCAGGTGAGCTTGGGCCTGACCATTCAACCTTCACATCGGCACCAACAATGACTTTTTCTGGAACTGTTAATTTAATGCCAGGTGGACCTACTGTAAATTTTTTTCGCGCAATAACTCTTTTTTTCTCGATGTCATAATAACGCAATTCATATTCTCGCGGATTTATCGGTACCGACAACTGTTTTTTATCACTAACGTTCACACGAAAAATTTTTTTCTCGTCTGTTTCTATTTCCAAGTCTGGTGCGCTAAGCGTCATAATATATATAAGGTCACCATCATTACCGATAAAATCCCATGTAAACTTAATCTTACTTCCTGCAGGAATATCACCCTCACCAATGACATTGATCTCCTTCTCGTCACGTTTTAAGGGAACCGTTGCGATCGTCAATTTATCCGGTTTAACCTCGACTCGTACACTGCCAAACACATCAGCATCAAGTCCACGCACGTAAATTTCATATTCACCAGGCTCAATATCATCGATGACACCACCCGAATAATTCTCTTCAAATCTAGGCGTTTCTGTTTTTACAGACAGAATTGTCCATTCAAGTTCAGTACCCCGGAGCTCTCCACCCTCTACTTTAAGCTGCAAACCAAACACTGAATCTGAGTCAAGTTCAGCTGCCACAACATTCATCGCTTTTTGAAGTTGCTCGGGAATATCAGACTCAAAATATGAACCACCTGTTTCTTCAGCGATACATTTAAGCTGCTCTTTGCCTTCTTCTTCAGCAATGGTAAAAGCGACAGTGCTAATTGTTATAGCAGGATTAAGCTCTTTGAGTGAGTGTGCAATAGCGCAAGGATTTTGATTGCAGCTCTCTTGGCCATCACTAAAAAGAAAAATTGAAGTGCCCAAACCTTCACCCTTACGACCTTTTAGGCTTTCAACTGCTTGTTTTATCGAAGCAGATAATGGCGTTTTCCCTCGTGGTTTTAAATTCACAACAGCTTTTATCAAATTCTCACGATCCAGCTTGCTTGACTGAAGTGACACAAGTACCTCAATATCCTCACAATCCGCCTCTCTATTATGTCCATAAGACATCAGCCCTACTCTAGCGTTATCAGTTAATTTGTTTTTAAAGAGATCTATTAGTGATTTTTTTACTGTAGTAATTTTGGCCTCACCGTTTCTTTGTCCCCACATACTTCCTGAACCATCGATAATGATAATGCCGCCTTTTTTGCTTTGATTGAGAGTAGTTGCAATATTTTCTTCTTCAATTATATTTTCTGCAGCAACATGTTGAGTTAATAGTAAAACGGTTAAAAATAAAACAGCCATTGAAAAGTGAGTTTTTGTGATAATTTTCATTTTTCCCCCATTCCTATAAGTTGACGATTACATTGACCGTGCCACACGAAAACCATAATCACTAGCACGTGCAGTTAATGGCACTATCTTTCGTGAAGAAGCAGTCACTTCCATCAAATTATTTTTCCAACTTCCGCCTCTTAATACCCTTTGAACACATCCTTCTGGATCTTTGACAGGGGAAGTGGTCTGGACCTCACCTTCATAAGGAAGGCCACAATCTGCCACCCATTCCCAAACATTGCCAATCATATGCTGTAGACCACTTGAATCATCATCAGTCCTCGCGGCAAATTCCCACTCTACTTCACTTGGCAACCGATAGGTATAATTTGTTTTATAGCTTAGCCAACGTGTATATGAATTAGCCTCTTTCCAAGATACACCAGAAACAGGCTTTTTGGAATCTGATTGTTCGGCAGATAACTGTGAACAATAACCATCTGCAACACATAAATTCCATTCTGACCAAGTAACTTCATTAATAGACAAGGCAAATTGACCGGAAAGATTTACTTTCCGCATTGGACTTTCGTTATGATTTCCAGTATTACTTCCCATATGAAATGGCTCAAATTCTAGTTTCACCATTTCTGGGCATACACTACAGTCTCTAAAGGGTGATTGATCCTGATTCAGTTTCGCATAAGTTTCTGTTTCTTGGATTTTTGATGCATACTGATATTTTTCGTGAGTAATACCCTCACTTTTTATAGTAGAGATATCCGTATCACGAACATTAATGTCACCATTGCCATGAAAAATATCAGCGTTAACGGTAACGTTATCACCTTCATCTGAATGAACAAACTCATCGCCGCCATTTGTCATTTGATTAATGGGATTATCCAGAAAAGTCCTCATGACTACTACAACTGCAATTACTGCTGCGAAAAGACCGCCCGCCAATATATAAGCATTTGAGTTTGCTTTCTTCGGTTTGGGCAATGCTTTTATGCCTTCCTTTATTTCTAATACCTTGATTAATTTGACAATATCATCGTCAAATCGAGCGCCACTAATTTCAAGCGCACTACGTTTTCTTAGCGCCACAATGGGTTCTGGTAATTCTTCTATTTCAGGTAACACCGCTCCGCCGACCTGTATTGGTATAATGCGAATATTGCGTGACAATAAGGTGGCAATTTCAAGCCTGACCCAATCATCCGGATCATCCAGACGGCGCTGTCCGTTCTTGTCCCTGGTATCCAGCCAGTCTTTTCCAATCAAAACAAGGGCAACTTTGACTGTATCGAGTTTTTCCTGGATGACTTCTGCAAAAATATCCCCTGGTGCAATATGTTCTATATCCTTGAATATTTTTTCGCTGCCAAAATGAACCTTCAGCCGGTCGTAAATTCGTCCGGCATAAGCTTCACTATCTTCACGGCGGTAATTAATAAATATTGCTGACATCAGAATCACACTAACGATCAAAAATTAAAACAGACTGACTATCACATAATAATCGAATTGTAACAAATTCATTCGTCCTGGGTTTAGAGAGCAATATTGGAAGAGAAAAGAAGAAAGTCAAGATATTTTTCCTTCACAGCCCTTATCAGGGTTGCGGACATACACGGAATTCAACATTACACATGACGACACTCCAAAATAGTCGGTAAGCTAACGCTTTACCCCATTCATTTTCCATACCACCAGCATCATCCCCAGCAAAGCTGAAACCGCGCTGATCGTAAACGTAATTTCAGCGCCGAGGCCATCCCAGGTATAACCGCTTAACACAGCGCCCAAAGTTCCTCCCATACCGTAGGCAACACTGGTATAAATCGTCTGCCCTTTCGCTTGATGCCGTCCGTGAAAGAAATGATGCACCACCATGATAGCGGCCACGTGATGCGCGCCATACGTTATTGCATGCAACACCTGTGCAAATATAATCACCGCCACCCATTCAACGCCCCAGCCGATCATCAGGAATCGCACACTGGCACATGCAAAACTGAAAACCAGGATTAGCTTCAGACTAAAACGCTGCATCAACCAGGGCATGATAAAAAACACGCCGATTTCACAAATTACCCCGATTGCCCAGAGCCAGCCGACAAACCCCTTGTCATAACCCTGTTCCACCAGATATATCGAGTAAAACGTGTAATAAACGCCATGCGCAAAAACCATTAATAAACTCGATACCAGAAACGCCAGTACTTCCGGGCGCTGACAAACCTGCCGGATTGAGTCCTGATCCACGCTGCCGCCGATGACCTCGGTTTCCGGGATGCTGCGTGAAAAAACCAGTATCCCCAGTTTTAATGCCAGCACCACCCAAAGCAACCAGATAATTTCAGCGGCATCCAGCAGATAGCCCATACCCACCACCGCCAGAATAAACCCCACCGAACCCCAGGAGCGAATCTGACCGTAGCGGTCGGTTTTATCGCCCAGGTGCGACAATGTCACCGCTTCGATCAACGGCAATGCCGCGCTCCAGCAAAAGCTCATCAGCAGCATCGCCAGAAAAATCCAGGCAAAAGACTGACCGAAGAAAAAACCGATGAAACAGACAAAACCACCCAGCGCGGCAAGTTGCACCACCATCACGCGCCGGCCGGTATGATCCGCCAGCCAGCCCCACGCAGTAGGCGCAAAAATCCGCGTCACCAGCAACAGCGACATTAAAATGCCAATTTGCAGCGCACTAAAGGAAAGCGATTGAAGATACAGGCTCCAGTACGGCACGAACGCGCCAATCACTGCAAAATGAAAAAAATAAAAGCCTGACAGACGCCAGTAAGGTAAGGAATGCATCAGATTTCTTTAATCCAGCAGGCTCGGGGTTAAAAAGCAGTGGGTAAAAAAATGAAACGAATGCTCGATCAAAAAATCAGACACGATTGACTTGATTCATGACGCAATCAATCCAGCCATATTGCGGGAAAAAGTTATCAAATTCAAACTATAACCTATCGCAAGCATCAAAAGAACACTAATCCATGGCCATATCCCACCATGCAAAGCAGCATCGGAACCGACAACGCCGTGTTGGTGCGTGACGCCAGAAGCGCTGTTTTTTTAGCACTGGCAATAACCTCGGCGCTATGATTCTTGCCATCCAGACCAAGAATTTTCTTCTGGTTCGGCCAGATCAGCACCCAGACGTTAAACAACATGATGGTGCCCAACCACGAACCCAGACCAATAACCGCCATGCCATTTGTCAGCGTGAATGCATTAATAATGCCCTGCACACCACCCCCAATTTGCGCCAGTGCGCTCATTCCGGTTAACCAGGTGACCGCTGCCGCCATACGGAACCATAACAGCGCTCTGGGCGCAATGTATTTATTGATTGCGGCGGGTTGCGGGCCGTTAGGGTTCGCCAATGCAGCGCTGACGCCAGGAACCTGAACGAAATTAAAGTAATACAGCAGACCAATCCAGCAGACGCCCGCCAGAACATGCAGCCAGACCGTTAAATTTAATCCGCCCAAACCGTTTCCTAATCCGAAAGCAATAGCAATTGCTAGAAAAAAACCGATGGCTATCGTGCTTTTGACTGAGTGTAATGGATTCATCGTTATTCCTTGAACAAATTTTAATTTAAGGCGCTAAAGATAGGGGATTTGAGCATTAAACACAATATCCAATTACGGCCAAAAGCCAATCAATGCGTCCAGATTCAGATTACTGAGTTTCTGGTCTGGATGCCAGTGTGCACTTGTTTTTATGTATTTTGAACCACAGCATGTTTCAAAAATCGTAACCAGCGACGACGCAAGGGATCTGAACGAAATCCAAGTAATACTGCAAATCAATCCGGCAAACACTCACTAAAACGTAAGCGTTTAGCCCTACCATCTAGAAAGCAGATCACATTCTGGTTAACTTCAAATATTTATTGGAGGATAACCAATGACAACCCAAGAACAACAGATACGTCATATCAAAGCATGGCAGGCGAGCGGTTTGTCGCAAGTGGCTTATTGCCGTGATCATGGATTGAACAGCAAAACATTTGGAAATTGGTTGCGGACTTTTCGTGATGTGCAGAAACACAATCAACGGACTTCGTTGATACCGGTAACGATCAAGACAACAGTGCCGGCATTAGATCATTTGAAACTGCGTTGTTCAGGGTATGCGTCCGGCACGGCCATCTAGAATTTTTCTCGTTTTAATGCCTCGATAAATTCCGGCGCGAGTGGCAACAACTCATCGATACGGCTATTAGGCCAGGCTGGAAGTTTGTCGAGTGTTTCTTTGAGCCATGCGGCTGGGTTGAGGCCGTTGAGTTGTGCGGTGCCAAGCAGGGTTTGAATAGTGGCAGCGCGTTGACCGGCACGTTCAGAACCGACAAAGAGCCAGTTTTTCTTGCCGACAGCTATGGGACGAATGACATTTTCCGCCGGGTTGTTGTCGATCGGTAGGTGGCCGGTGTGTACGTAGCGTACTAGAGTAGGCCAGCGTTTGAGTGTGTAGTCGAGTGCTTTGGCGGATGCGCCGCCGTTGGCAGTTTGCATTCGAGTTTGCATCAGCCAGTCGTACAAGGCATCGAGTGCCGGCAGACTTTTCTGTTTTCTCAGCTGTTGACGCGCTTCGATGGTCAGCTGTTTGCCTTCGGCCTCGATTGCGTACAGTTCGCCGATACGCTGCAATGCTTCAAATGCCATCGGACTGTCATTGGCCTGATGCAGGTCGAAGAATTTGCGCCTGGCGTGTGCCCAGCATGCCAGTTCAATGCAAGGCGACTCTTCTCGAGAGAACAAGGCTTTGTACCCGCCATAGTCGTCGACCAGCAAATGACCTTGCCAGTTTTGCAGAAAGTCTTGCGTATGCCGGCCACTGCGACTTATTTGATAATCAAAGACAACAATGCGCGGCCCGGGATCGAGGTCATTGCTGCGGTAGACCCACAGGTAGGCTTTGCGGGTTTTACCGTTGCCGGGTTCCAGTTGCGCAACCGGTGTCTCATCGGCGTGAAGGGTGTTTCCTTGCAAAAGATGCCATTTCAGTTGGTCTGCCAAGGGTTGCAGCGCAACACCGGTACGGCCGACCCATTCGGCCAATGTGGAACGCGAAAGTATAACTTGTTCACGTGCAGCCATCTGTTCCAGGCGATAGAGCGGCAGGTGATTAAGGTATTTGTTGCTGATCACCCAGGCCAATAACCCCGGTGACGCTATGCCGCCGTCAATGACTGCCGGTGGCACCGGTTCTGCGGTGACGGTTTCGCAGGCCTTACATGCATATTGCGGACGAATGTGACGATGGACAAAGAATTTGGCCGGTTCTACGTCGAGTTGTTCGGTGACGTCTTCACCGATTTTGAGCAGCGTGTTGCCGCACTGTCCGCATT
Source organism: Nitrosomonas sp. (assembly GCA_031316255.1). Lineage (NCBI taxonomy): Bacteria > Pseudomonadati > Pseudomonadota > Betaproteobacteria > Nitrosomonadales > Nitrosomonadaceae > Nitrosomonas > Nitrosomonas sp. Next base: position 225,743 of record JALDQW010000001.1, read on the forward strand.
GGCAGGATTCCGGTTCATGGCGGTGTTCGATGCGTGGCAGATGATCAGGCAACGGTTGGCGGCCTGCACGGGAACGCGGCGGTTTTGCCGGTGTTGTTTTTACAGCCGGTTCAATCTGCTCGATTTCGGTATCAACGGCTGCAATATCAGCCAGCACCGATTCTTCAAATAAACTGAGCTGCACCACTGACAACGATTCATTCTTCTTGCCGAAACGGATGCGGCGCAAATGCGCCAGCTCCATGGTCAATGCCTCGATCTTGCATGCCTGTGCACGAATCTCTTGTTGCGCCTGATCAAGTAATGCTTGAACAATACCGGTGACCTGTTGTTTGGTATCCGCATCAAGGTTTAATTGATCAAGCTGCGCCAGTGATTTCATGGCTGTTATTATACCAAAAAACCAGCCTAACTTGCTGTAAATATTGAATTATCAGACTGATTTTATGCGCGCAAATGAGCAGGTGGCAATGCCGATAAACGCTGCCAGTCCACACCTGCTGTCAGCCATTGCCACTGTGATTGACTCAATTCAAAACAACGATCTCCCAGCTTCGGCCACACAAACCAGCCCTGATGCAAACGGCGCTGACATAACCAAACGCCAGTGCCATCCCACAACAACACCTTCATCCGGTTGCGTGCGCGGTTGCAAAATACAAAAGCTGAACCCGCACAGGGTGAATGCCCCAATGCCTGTTGGACAATAAGCGACAATCCGTCAATACCCCGGCGCATATCCACAGGCTCCACAACCATCCAGATTTGTCCAGAATGCGCAATCAATCCAGACATCTCAACAATTCACCGAGCCATTGTGGTGATACATCTGCCGGCAGTTCGAGTGTATGACCGCCTGAACAACGCAGTTTCAGATAATCCGATGGTGTTGTGGTTGTTCTGATCGTCACCGGTATCAACGAAGTTCGTTGATTGTCTTTTTGCACATCACGATAAACCCGTAGCCAATTCCCAAATGTCTTGCTGTTCAATCCATGATCACGGCAATAAGCCACTTGCGACAAACCGCTCGCCTGCCACGCTTTGATATGACGTATCTGTTGTTCTTGGGTTGTCATTGGTTATCCTCCAATAAATATTTGAAGTTAACCAGAATGAGATCTGCTTTCTAGATGGTAGGGCTAAACGCTTACACTAAAACAAGTAACCAAACCGTTACAGTTTGATTAAAAATTGAGTTTTAATGGAAAACCTGGGCAGAAGAAAATTTTTTTGTAAGGGCGCAGAATGATGACTATAATTAAAAAGTCAGGTGTAACTACACCCGGCAAACGAAAAAAAGGAGGGGATCTTCAGAGCGCCTGGAGGTCTCTTTTCATTCTAGTCAGATCACTTGGCGCCGCAACCTCACGTCAGGAGTTCTACTCAGTGTTTGAGAAAGATAAGTTAGAGATCTCCGAGCTCGAATTTTTAGATATCGCTTCAAGGCGCGGTGCTATTATTCGGCGACTCAGGGAATTACTTGGCGACGATTTGGCGCTCGATCTCGAAACGTACACTATCTGGGAAATCGAGAATCTCCATAAACAGTTCAACAAGACATCAAGGAAGCTGTTTGCGATGCATGCAAGAATCAAAGCGGCGCGTAGCGCCGTGGAAATTGCCGAAGACTGATAGGGAAAGATGCTCGTCGATGCCCAACAAGTTCGACTGCTTCAGAATTCTCAATATATTCGATTTCTGCGTCAGTCACTAGAGAATGCTAAGTCGCGCGTTTTAGTACTTCAGTTTCTTGTGGACGTGCGACCCCAGGAGGACACGTTTGGTGAGGTGCGATACCTATTGAACTCGATTGCTGAAGCGTCAGCAGATGGCCTGGATGTTCGCGTTCTCCTGGCGCAGATTCTTGTGGATCATCCAACACCGAGAGATCTGAACGAAGTCGCGGCAACATATCTGCGGCGTCGCGATGTTCGCGTCAGGCAACTGTGCGACCCCTGCGGCCAACAACAACATGCAAAGGCAATCCTTCTCGATGATGTTGTCATAGTCGGGAGTCACAATTGGACGCCTGCAGCCTTTCGACTTAATGAGGAAACGTCACTGGCGATATCTTCGCCGTCTGCAGCGCGTATTTTTGCGGATCGTTTTGACCACCTTTGGGAATTGGGAAGCGGATCTATATGAGCACTGTCAGAGGAACAGACAACGTAACGGAGATGTGGCTTAATGACGTATTGGACGATCCACAGAAGCACGCACCGTTTTATGAGACTATTCGAGGGAAGTCGCAGTCAGAGATTGCCTTGCTACTCACGAAGGTCGACAGATGGGCGAATCGTCGAATCGCGAGTGTGATAAATGGGGAGCATCTTTCCCCGTTGGTTCTGATCGCAGACGCGGCTTCGCGGGACCCGATCACGGGACTGCGTCGTTACAGCTACCGGCAGAAATTGCTTCTTTCAACCGCCTCTGAAGACGAGCTTAGGCAGGTTCCTGGCATAGGCGCCGCTACAGCCAAAGTCATCGTTGCGGCGCGTCAGGTCAATCGAATGCCTACTCTGGAAAAACTGACCGCGCTTGGCATAGTGTCGGAAAAATCGGCGGCGTTGGCGCGACCTTTCATTGAAGACGACAATCCGGATGCGTTACCCGTAACAGCCGCGCGGCCGAAAAATTTCCGGGGATGGATCCGCCTCCTTGACGCACTGGCACCCGGCACGGATATCAACCAACTTGCTGTGCAAGAGTTTCGTACCGCAATTGAGAGTGTGTCCAGAACCAGTTCGAATGGAAATATACGTCGCCCCGGAGATCCGGCACGCCTTTATCGGTCCGATCAGGCAATCCTGGATATGGAGGAGACGACGCCTGTCTCATTATTGACGAGCGCCGGATATGTCCGGCTTGTGCTTCGACTGGTGCAAAAGGCCGAACGGCGGGCCTGGCTACAGGCTCCATCCATCAATGTGATGCATATTTCCTCCCTTTTTCCCTTGCTCTCAACCCTGGTTGAGGCACATCGACGCGCTGTGGATGTTCGAGTGATGTTCGACGGACGATACTTTCCGGTTGAAGGCGGCAGCGACGATATCGCATTTCTGCGGGCGCACGGCATTTCGTGTCATGCCTATCCGCTTAAATCCAGACTGCATTCAAGAACACTGTTGATAGATGATAGTCACGTAGTTTGTGGCTCAAATAGCTGGTCGGCGACGAGTGCTTTCAATTCAGAAGAACTTGCGATTTATGTCCGGTCTGCTCGTATTGCGTCTGACCTCACCACTCGCTTCGAACACCTCTGGAATGCCACTGGCGCTAACGCGAATGAACGTCTGTCGGAGCAGGTTATTTCAGATTTGTTAGCGTCTATAGTCGTCGAGGATGACAGTACTAATGGAGAGGATATTCCATGGGACGATGTAGCAGACCTCATTGGAAACAATCGCCTACCCCCGTCAGCCGCTGTGTCCGTTGCCCGAAGCGGTTTATCTTTGTCGGCGCTGGCCAAATTCGGGGGAAGCAATGTCGAAGCGGAATTCTCGCCCAACAATCTGCCGGACTCAGAATACGATCTAGCGCCCCTCAGTACGCTCGCAAGATTCATCAATGCCCAATCCTCGGATGCAAAGGACTAAACCGCAATGCTTGACTTGAAGGAAACGTATTACTATGCCGCCGAGTACTTTCGCGAGAGAGCCGATCAATACTGGGCCTGGTGTAATCATTTTCAGGAACTGCAGCTTGATGACGCCGGGATTTGTGATTTTGCGATGATGTTAAACGAAGAATACATCGCGTATGTTGAACTGGCTAATGATCCTCCACGAACCGACTTCCACATTGCTACCAGGGTTACTCGAAACCCACAGCCAATTTCAGCAAACGCAGATTACGATAACATTTGGAACGCTTTCCGCTCATCGCATAAAAACCTCGTTGCTGCGCTTCATGCAATGCTCACGTCCATTGAGCGACTGACCGGCGCCAGGCTGGCGCTTCGTTCAGGTGGTCACGACCCAAACTCATTGGCAAGTCATATACTCAAGCAGCGTAGCGCAATCAGTCATAATGCCCTGGTTGCCGGAGATGAAATTCAAGCGCTCAGAGCGCTGCGTGCGCCACTGAACAAGACATATTTGGCGGCCTTGAAACAATCCGGCATCACACTGGATAAACAATTAATATTATCTGAGACAAATCGTTCCGGCTCGCGCCGGGACGCGCTGCAAGACCGGTTACGAATATTCCTATCTGAAGTAAACGACACCCATAGAACTCGAAGGCTGTTTTTGGACTCTGATGAGAAGACACATATTGTCCGATCGCAGCTACTCGATGATAGATGGGACAGGATAATGGACGGCATGGCCCGAAGCCTCGACACTTTTACTTCGAAGCCACGAGTACCACGCCGGCTTTATGAAAAATCCTGATATTGTCTGGTTAGACTCAAATTAAATGAGCCGGAGTGTTTCATATTTCGTAAGCGTTAAGCTCCACCATATGTACCAATGACACTGTACCAATGACACAAGGTCTTGCAATCATACATTCACGCTGTTCCACACATCGCGCAGGTCAGGGCTTAAATTTAAAGACCCCAGTGACCATTAAAAAGTACACTAGCCAGGGTCGCACATCAAGAAAAAACTTTTGTTTTTGATGCGAATACACATTCCACCCCTATTTGACCCCTCTTTTCCAACGCAAACGTTTGTTAAGAAAACCCATATGGCACTGTTTTCTATACGCCAAACACGAAAAATACGGTACCATTTACGGACTGAATAACGTACCACACTAAAAAAACCATGAAAATATCGACTGATATCAAACCGGTAACACAATTAAAATCCCGCGCGGCAGAGCTGTTGAATTAGATTAACGAAACGCACCGCCCCATTATCATCACCCAGAACGGCGAACCCAGGGCTGTGCTGCAAGATCCCGAAAGTTTTGAAAACATGCGCAACGCTATAGGTTTGCTCAAGCTGATTGCTCAGGGTGAAGAAGATATCCAAAGCGGGCACACGATTTCCCAGGATGAAGTCTTTGCGAATCTGGGGCAGTTAACCGGTTTATCTGATGACACCAGAACTTGAGGTAATTTGGACAAAAACTGCCCATCTGGACCTGGCGGTGATTGCTCCCGACGTAATATTGAAGATATCCTGCTTGATCGCTTAATCCGTTAAAAACCGGTTTATCATGCCACCCTCCACAATGTCCATATAACCATCGGCAAAATCACACAACCCAACGTAATCCCTTGTCCGGCAGGTATCACAACCCATATTCAACCTATTTCAAAATATGCGTTTGTGAAATAACACTCAGTACTCTATCCACTTTAATCGGAGCTCAGGAATAGGTCTGTCCATCCACAGTTTTTATATGGCGCTTGCATTAACATGGACAAATATTGCTGCGGCAATCTCGACATAACCTGTTTACACGCTTCAATATCTTCAGCAGTCAATGCGGTCTTGCCGAGGAAAGGCGTTTTGTTGGTTCTATGATTCATATTCAGTTCAACACGATTTGTCTCAAGACCAAAAAAATCCAGCATCGAGCGCATAGCAGATTCATTTTTCAAATCTTTTTCAACTTCGACAAAGAAAACACAGTCCCGCCAGCCGTTTTCCTCAAGTAACCGCATCGCTCTGAACTCAATTTCAATCCATTGCAGCAAATAAAACTGGAAACGGCTGATATACATGCCTTTATAATAATCGAAAATTGTTTCTTTACCCGTTAAGGCCCAGCGAAAATAATATTCTCCATTCATTTTGTAGTATGCAAAGGGCGTATGCATGCGTTGAATCAACTGCTCGCGTATAAATTCACTTTTTGCCACATAACGCGGGTCTCGCACTAAATGAATAAAACCCGGCTCGTCAACCAGAATCGATGCGTATCGCTGACAACTCTTTAAAAAAGCATGATTCGACTCGAAATAAACAGGCTGTTTTACCCCTGCTATGAAAGCGCTTTTTTGCTGCAAAAGCGGCAATAACTTTTCGTCTTCAAAATACGTATTCCAGGCAATCGGTTTACCAAAAAGAACGGGGTTACCGAAGGTTAGATAGGGTTCATGGGTACTATAGCAATTTTTTACATTGTCTTTAAAAAAATAGGCTAGATAGCGGGTACCCGAGCGTCCACTCGCCAATGTAAAAATTGTTCTCATTTAGGAACCGGTTTAACGGTTTACTTCACCAGTTACTTGCTTTTGATGATCTCTAAAAACCCAGTTTTGCGGGCATTCGTATCGCGGATCGGCTGCATGCCCGCCTCGTTTCAATACTGTTCGTGCAATTTAAAAGCACGCTGAAGCAACTGATTGACCAACCCGCTAGGAAATAGCAAGCATCCGGTCAAGCGCCAGTTTTGCCAGTTTTGATTCAGCTTCCGGTACTTGAATGCGATTCACAACAGTACCGTTGACTAGATTCTCCAATGCCCATGTCAAATGTTGCGGATCAATTCGCGCCATCGTCGAGCACATGCACACCAGCGGAGACATGAATTGTACGATTTTATTCTGCGCTTTAAATTCTTCGGCAATCCTGCTCACCAGATTCAATTCCGTCCCCACCAACCAGCGCGTGCCCTCCTTGGCATTCGCAATTGTTTTGATGATATATTCAGTCGAACCGACGTAATCCGATGCGCTGCATACTTCAAAACTGCACTCGGGATGAGAGATGACTATTCCATCAGGATGCTGATTACGAAAACGAAGTATATGCTGTGGCTGGAACATTTGATGCACCGAGCAATGCCCTTTCCATAATAAAATTTTGGCCTGCCTGATTTGCTCTGGCGTCAAGCCGCCCATGGGTTCATCGAAATCCCATACTACCATCTCGTCCAGCGGGATACCCAGTTGGTGACCACTCCACCGGCCCAAATGCTGATCAGGAAAAAACAATACCTTTTCGCGTTGCTGAAACGACCACTCAAGAATTTTACCCGCATTACTGGAAGTACAAACAATTCCGCCGTGCTCTCCACAAAAAGCTTTCAGGTCGGCAGCAGAGTTGATATAGGTAACTGGCGTTACTTTTTCATCTGGCAGAAAAATTTCAGCAAGTTCGCGCCACGCACGTTCCACTTTTGCCAGATTCGCCATATCAGCCATAGAACAACCCGCAGCCATATCAGGCAGTATTACGGTCTGTTCATCACTTGATAAAATATCAGCGACTTCAGCCATGAAATGTACGCCACAAAATACCAGATAATCCGAATCGGTCTGCGAGGCCTGATAAGACAGTTTCAGTGAATCGCCAGTCAAATCTGCGTGGCGATACACATCCGCGCGTTGATAATGATGTGACAAAATAACCAGGCGTTTACCTAAAATACGCCTTGCAGCTTCAATACGCTGCGCACATACTTCATCTTGTATATGATCAAAACTTTCAAAATTTATAGCTTCTGCATGCATTACATTTTATATTCTGTTCAATTAAACGATAAAAGACACTGCGTAATATAGAAAAGGCGACTTCAAAGATTTCAACTCAATCGTTATCTTCTATTGAAATAACTCACTTTAATTCACTTAAGGTATGCTCATAAGAATATGCCAGGGGAGCAACAAAAGTTTGTTGATTGTTAGCATTCCCAGGAATAAATTTTCTTATCATAAGGACATACATTAATAAAAGTAAGTTCTGATATAATTCAGATTTGAATCATTTTGTATTTAATTGTGACTATTTCCTCCTCAAAACGACTCAATTCAAACTCAGATTTGAACTGCATAATTTCCTGAAAATTGTATATCAACAATTATGATCTGAGTTCATATTTCCATGTTTCGGCGCCCATATTTCAGTTTTTCCACTATTCTATTGATCGGTCTGGTTGCATTAACGCTATGGCTGGATGAAGTAACCAAGCCGCTATCGCCAACTACTGACGCCGATTTTTACGACGAACCGGATTACATTATTGAAAATATCTCTGGCCTGCGCATTGAACACGACAAAAACACGCATAGTACTTTTCATGCTAAAAAAATGCTCCATTACCTGAACCGGGATCTCACAGAGTTGGAACATATTCGCTTTGTTCATTCCAAGCCAGAAAAACAACCTTTTCTTGTATTTGCCGATTATGCCGCAATACATAACAATGGAGAAAATATTTTCTTAACCGGTAATGTAACTGCAATGAGGGGATTTGATAAAGACAAAAAGAAAATAACACTAAAAACAGACATGCTCCATCTCATTCCTGGCCAGGATATCGTAAAAACTGATAAAGAAGTCATAATCTCGAGACTTAACACGACAATAAATGCAATTGGCTTAGAACTCGATAACCAAACAGGAATGATTGAACTTTTGTCACGCGTACGTGCAGTCAATCAATAATATTTAAACCCATGAAATATCTCATTATTATTTGCTTGTTTTCAACTTACTCATTCTACGCATTGGCCGAACGCGCCGATCGTGACAAGCCGATTTATCTTGAGGCAGATCGTGCGACTGTTGAGGATATTAATCGTAAGGACTCCACCCGCGTCAGTATTTTTACAGGCAATGTTATTTTGACACAGGGCACACTTCACATCAGCGCTGACAAAGTTATCATGAAAGAAGACGTTAATGGATTTCGCCATGCCACCGCGACAGGCAATCTGGTCAGCTTTCGCCAAAAACGTGATGATGTCGATGAATATATTGAAGGATGGAGCAAGCGTGTCGAATATGATAGTAAAACAGACAAAATAGAATTATTCAGACAAGCCCGTCTAAAACGCGGAAAGGACGAAGTTAAAGGTGATTATATTTCATACAATATGAGTAACGAGTTTTTCCAGGTAATGGGTAGTCAAGAGCGTGGTGTCGAAACAGGCACCGATAACCGCGTACGCATTACCATTCAGCCAAAGAACAAATCAGAAAAACCCAAAACCGAACTGTCCCCAGAATAATTGTTTATAACCTTATCGATGGGACTATGAGTATACTAAAGGCTGAAAATTTAAGAAAACGTTACAAATCACGCACAGTGATTCGCGACGTTTCTTTCTCACTTAAAAGCGGAGAAGTAATCGGCTTATTAGGTCCTAACGGTGCTGGAAAAACCACCTGTTTTTATATGATGGTAGGACTGGTTCCCCTAGATAATGGAAATATTTACCTGGATAGCAGCAACTTAAGCCAACTTGCAATGCACAAAAGAGCGCATATGGGTTTAAGTTACTTACCTCAAGAACCCTCTATTTTCAGACGGCTTACTGTTGAAGAAAACATTCTCGCTATTCTTGAATTAAATCGCTTGAGCGATGAACAATTACAACAGCAACTTGATGATTTATTGCATGACTTACATATCAGCCATATACGTAACAGTCCAGCGATCAGTTTATCCGGCGGAGAACGCCGACGGGTTGAAATTGCACGCGCACTTGCCTCTCATCCCCGGTTTATTCTCTTGGACGAACCTTTCGCAGGCGTTGATCCTATTGCCGTTATGGATATCCAAAAAGTGATCAATTTCCTGAAAGAACGTAATATCGGTGTGCTCATAACAGATCATAACGTTCGAGAAACGTTAGGAATTTGTGATCGCGCTTATATCATCAGCGACGGAAAAGTCTTGGCACAAGGCAAGCCAGATGAAATCATTTATAATGAACATGTAAGAAAGGTTTATTTGGGGGAGCATTTTCAGTTGTGATACGCAAAACTTTTTTTACTTTAATTATTCAGGCAAGCTGTTTCCTAAAATTATGAAACCAACGCTGCAGTTAAAATTATCACAACAACTTAATCTAACTCCGCAGCTGCAGCAATCTATACGATTGCTGCAATTATCAACACTTGAATTAAACCAGGAAATAGATCGCATGATCCAGGAAAACCCTTTGCTGGAATTGAGTGAAAGCTGGAATACAAAACCGTTTGAATCACAGGAATCTGAAGATGATTCACAACAAGATACAACATCACAAGAAAATAATACGCTCCAAACAGATCAGGATCATAGTTTGGACTGGCCTGAAAACGGCAGCCCCCTTCATAATGTGCAAAATGAAGAATATGAAATGCCCCAGTTGGCTGCCAATCCACTTAACTTAAGAGAGTATCTTAATCAGCAAATCTCTCTTAGCCAAATATCAGATAGAGAAAAAAAAATCGTCAGTTTGTTAATCGACAGCTTGGATGATGATGGCTACCTGAAGCTGGATTTAGATGAGTTACATGAAATTTTGCCAGAAGAATTAGGTATTAGTATTGATGATCTTAATCAGGCGCTTACATCTCTACAAGACCTGGATCCAGTTGGAGTGGGTGCGCGCAATCTTCAAGAATGCCTGCTATTACAATTAAAAAACCTGCCTGAGGATACGCCGCATCGCAATCAAGCGATTAGAATAGTCACGCAATATCTGGATGAACTGGCTTCACATGATTTCACCTTAATCAAAAAGCTTTTAAAGTGTGATGACAAATGTTTACGCGCGATTCAAAAATTGATCACCAACCTAAATCCCAAACCCGGCTCGGATTTTGATTCCACCAGCACGCGGTATATTATACCGGACATCATCGTGAGCAAAGTTCATGGCGTTTGGACTGCCAGTCTGAATATGGGTGCGATTCCACGATTAAATATTAATCATTTTTATGCGAATATTCTCAAACAAAAACATGATGAATCATCACAGGTTCTTACAAGCCAATTAAATGAAGCAAAGTGGCTCATCAAAAATATTCAACAACGCTCAAGCACCATTCTAAAAGTATCAAATGCCATCGTTGAAAGACAGCAGCAGTTTTTTGAGCATGGCGAAATCGCTATGAGACCACTGATATTACGTGAAATCGCCGAATCCCTAGGACTCCATGAGTCAACAGTGTCTCGTGTTACAACGCAGAAATTCATGCACACACCACGCGGCATTTTCGAGCTTAAATATTTTTTCGGCAGTAGCGTTTCAACCGATACAGGTGGCGCCTGTTCAGCAACAGCTATAAGAGCATTAATCAAGCAACTTATTCAAAAAGAAAATACAAAGAAACCACTGAGTGACAACAAGATTGCAGGTGTATTGGAAGAACAGGGCATCGTTGTAGCACGCAGAACGATCGCCAAATATCGCGAATCCATGCAAATACCGCCAGCAAACCTTCGTAAGACATTTTAAATAATTTAAAGGAAACAACATGAATCTAAAACTTACAGGTAACCATGTCGAAGTAACCCCAGCGATGCGTGACTATGTCAATTCCAAGATCAGCAAAATTACCCGCCATTTTGATCATGTTATTGATGTGAGTGTGATTTTATCCGTTGAGAAACATAAACAAAAAGCAGAAGCCAATGTGCATATTCGCGGAAAAGATATCTTCGTCGAAGCGGATGGCACCGACATGTACGCATCAATCGACAGCTTGATAGACAAACTTGATCGACAGGTTCTCAAATACAAAGAAAAAAACCTAGAAAAAAGAAACCATCGCAATTTGAAAGATCAAGAGCCTGAATAAACCGGATCAAAACCTTGAAGACTGTAAATTTTATCTTTTCGTAAAAATTCATGAATCTAATTTCACAATTACTACCCCAGACAAACGTAATAATTGACCTGGACGTGGCAAGCAAAAAACGGGTATTTGAACAAGCCGGTTTATTGTTTGAAAACACCATCCATATCGCACGAAACCAAGTTTTTGACAGTCTTTTTGCACGGGAAAAATTGGGCTCGACCGGCTTGGGACAAGGTGTTGCAATACCTCATGGGCGTATTAAAGGACTGCGTGAAGCAGTGGCAGCATTGGTCACAATGAAAGAAGCCATTCCATTTGATGCACCCGATGGTCAACCTGTTAATATTGCTTGCATCTTATTGGTTCCGGAAAAAGCAACTGACAAACACTTACAAATCTTAAGCGAACTGGCGCAAATGTTCAGTGACAAGCAGTTTCGTGAAAAAATATTAAAAACCAAAGATGCTGCGGAAATTCATAAACTGATTGCAGAGTGGATGCCGAATGTCTCAAATTAGTATTTCCGAACTTTATAAAAACAAGAAAGAGAAACTTGAACTAACTTGGATAGCCGGTCGTGATGAAGGAGTAAAAATTCTGAGTGCCGATCGGATTTCACAATCCAATCAAGGGATGATCGGCCATCTTAACTTTATACATCCCAACTGGATACAAGTGCTTAGTAGCAACGAGGTTGATTATATCAACAAACTGGACGCTCTTAATCTCGACAAAAAACTGGACCTTTTAAAACAAAGCAACCTCGTCTGCATCGTCATTGCGGATAACGCAACTGCGCCCGAGTCCATCCGCAATATGGCTGACACAACCAAAACACCACTTTTGGGTTCGCCATTTCCCAGCGTTGAAGTTATCTGGTTACTACGTTCTCATCTAGGACGTGTACTGGCGCCATCATGCTGTTTGCATGGCGTACTACTCGATGTATTGGGAATGGGCGTGATGATTACCGGCGAAAGTGGTGTCGGAAAAAGTGAACTGGCACTTGAACTCATCAGTCGGGGTCATGGTCTTGTTGCTGACGATGTCGTCGAACTTCGTCGCATAGCGCCAGAAACACTTGAAGGACGTTGTCCGCCAATTTTACGTGATTACCTCGAAGTCCGTGGTCTTGGAATGCTGAATATACGCACCATCTTTGGCGAAACAGCCGTCCGTCGTCACAAAAACATGAAATTGATTGTCCACTTGCAAAATACAACCAGTACCGAAGCGTATCAACTCGAAAGATTACCGATCAGCAATCTGAATGAAACAATAATGAATGTAGATATCCCTAAAGTCATTATTCCTGTTGCCGCCGGTCGTAATCTTGCAGTGCTGGTTGAAGCGGCCGTCCGTAATTATGTTTTGCAATTACGTGGAATAGACGGCACCAAAGATTTTATTGAACGGCATGAACAGGAAATGGCCAACAGTCCTGATGATGATAAGCTATAGGTCTTCCCGAGCCCTGTCTGATAACTTGACGTGCATAATCTAACGACTAAATTTAATTGCAAGTCAAATGAACACTATAATGAATCCAGTATTACGCTAGAAATATAATTTAATCAGAAATCTCTGCTATACAACCGGGTTAAGATTCAGCAAATGAACAAGCCTCGCACTGTCACCCTTGCCTTAACAGGCGCATCCGGCATGCCCTATGGCATACGATTATTGGAAAAGCTATTGCAGCATGAATTACATGTTTATCTGCTTTATTCCAAAGTCGCCCAAATTGTTGCGCAGCAGGAAATGAATATCACGCTGCCTTCTCAACCCAAGGAAGCCGAAGCATTTTTTAAACATTTTTTTAACGTCTCAACCGGACAGTTACGGGTTTTTGGACGCGACGCCTGGTTTTCACCAGTAGCTTCAGGCACAAACCCCGCCGATGCAATGGTTGTCTGTCCTTGCACCATGGGTACAATGGCCGCTATTGCAGCAGGGATCAGCCAAAATTTGATTGAACGCGCAGCGGATGTCATGCTAAAAGAAAAACGAAAATTGATCCTGGTCCCACGTGAAACACCCTTTTCCACCCTACACTTGGAAAACATGCTCAAACTGTCCCATGCCGGCGCCATAATCCTACCCGCCAATCCTGGCTTTTATCACCATCCTCAAACGATACAGGATATGGTCGACTTTATTGTGGCGCGTATACTTGACCACTTGGCTATCGAACATCAATTAATCCCGCGATGGGGTGAAAAAAGCTAATACGCTCCTAATTTACTGCGGGTTGATTATCATAAAATATAGTTGACTAATTCAATCAGGAATTGTATAGTTGACAAAATTGATCAAGTACTTGCCACTTGGAAATTTTATTTAGTGCTTTTTCATTATTAATCCATCCCCAAACAACCAAGGAGCATTAATTATGCGACTAACCACAAAAGGCAGATTTGCTGTCACAGCCCTTTTAGACCTTGCCATGCAACAAAGCAACAACCCCGTAACACTGGCGGATATCAGTCAGCGCCAAAAAATTTCATTATCCTATCTTGAGCAGTTATTTGCCAAGCTGCGCCAATCTGAACTTGTCGACAGCGTGCGCGGTCCTGGCGGCGGCTACTGCCTGGCCAAGGAGCTCGAGCAAGTTTCGGTCGCAGATATCATTCTCGCTGTTGACGAACCTATAGACGCCACACAGTGCGGCGGCAAAGAAAACTGTCATAACGATAGCAAATGTATGACACATGATCTATGGGCAAAACTGAACGATCTGATTTTCGAGTATTTAGGCGCGGTCACACTTAAGGAACTGGTTGACAACCAAAAGAAACTGCAAAAAGAAGAGGTTGTGCCACTTTTTGATATGCGCGGCTCAACGGCAGCTTAAGTCATTATCTTTTAAATTTAATTCAGAATTGCGATTCAAACTGGCATGATATTTTGATCACTGTCCCAGAACAGTTGAAGTTAAAGCTTGTCATACGCTAAATAGCAAAAAAACTCGGCAGCAAACTGTGAGGAGAATAAATTGTTAATCAATTATTCACCACAGTTAAAAAACCGACGGATTTTATAATTATAAATTCATCACCGAAACACAAAAATAGTAATAATTATTATGACAATTACATTAACTGAACGCGCTGCCAGACAGATCCGGCAACAAATCGTAAAACGCGGCAGCGGCATTGCATTACGCATCGGTATCAAAAAATCGGGCTGCTCTGGTTTTTCCTATGCATATGACTTGGCCGACGAAATTAAGAAAGATGACAGGCTCTTTCTATCGCAAGACACACAAGTTGTCGTAAATGAGAACGACTTGCCATTTGTTAACGGATCTGAAATTGATTATGTCCATGAGGGCCTGAGCAGTTTTTACAAGTTAAACAATCCCAATATAGATCATGCGTGTGGTTGCGGTGAAAGCTTCAGCCTAAAGGAATCTGAGAAAACATAAATAAAACAATGATCCAATTTTATCTGTTATTACAGCAAATTAAATTCTACACAGACTATAGCCTGCAGAAATAATCAATAAAGGAAACAACTCGATGAGTGCTGTATTACAAAATCTGGTTAATCAACCATACAAACATGGCTTCGTTACAGACATTGAGTCGGAGATTGCACCCAAAGGACTCAATGAAGAGACTATTCGTTTAATTTCAGCCAAGAAAAATGAACCCGATTGGCTTCTGGATTTTCGTTTGAAGGCCTACCAGAAATGGCTAACGATGTCCGAACCAAGCTGGCAAAATGTTCATTATCCAAAAATAGATTTCCAGGAGATCAGCTATTATGCTGCCCCCAAGCCGAAGAAAAAATTGGCCAGCATGGATGAAGTTGACCCAGAGCTGTTACGCACTTTTGAAAAACTGGGTGTACCGATGCATGAGCGCGCGGCGCTTGCAGGTGTCGCTGTGGATGTTGTCTTTGATAGCGTATCTGTCGCAACAACCTACAAGGAAAAACTCGCCGAGCTCGGTATTATTTTTTGCTCCATCTCGGAAGCCGTGCAAAAACATCCTGACCTGGTGCGGGAATATATCGGCACCGTTGTACCTGTAGGCGACAATTTTTATGCGGCACTGAATTCAGCGGTTTTTACCGATGGATCTTTCTGCTTCATCCCCAAGGGAGTTAAATGCCCGATGGATTTGTCCACCTATTTTCGTATTAATACCGAAGGATCAGGACAGTTTGAGCGCACACTTGTTATCGCAGAGGAAGGCGCATCGGTTTCGTATCTGGAAGGTTGTACGGCGCCCCAGTTTGACACCAACCAACTGCATGCCGCAGTTGTTGAACTGATCGCCATGGATAATGCAAATATCAAATACTCTACCGTGCAAAACTGGTACGCCGGTGATGAAAACGGAATTGGCGGCATCTATAACTTTGTCACCAAGCGGGGTCTGGCCAAAGGTGTGAATTCAAGAATTTCCTGGACACAAGTCGAAACAGGCGCCGCCATTACTTGGAAGTATCCATCCTGCATTTTGCGTGGTGATAATTCGGTTGGTGAATTTTATTCAGTTGCAGTGACCAATCATCATCAACAGGCCGATACTGGAACCAAGATGATACATCTTGGAAAAAACACCCGGAGCACAATCATCAGTAAAGGAATTTCCGCTGGCAAATCAAACAGCAGTTACCGTGGACTTGTACGGATCGCACCGACCGCAGAAAATGCACGT
Source organism: Nitrosomonas sp. (assembly GCA_031316255.1). Classification (NCBI taxonomy): domain Bacteria; kingdom Pseudomonadati; phylum Pseudomonadota; class Betaproteobacteria; order Nitrosomonadales; family Nitrosomonadaceae; genus Nitrosomonas; species Nitrosomonas sp. Next base: position 241,893 of record JALDQW010000001.1, read on the forward strand.
AACTTTTCCCAGTGTGATTCCATGTTGGTCGGTAATCTGTGTGGCGCGCATACTTTCCCTTATATACAGGTACGCAATAACAGCGCCAAAGTAGAGCACGAAGCATCTACGTCAAAAATTGGTGAAGATCAGTTATTTTATTTTGCCCAGCGTGGTATAGATGCTGAAGAAGCAGTTTCCATGATTGTCAATGGATTCTGTAAGGAAGTCTTTCAGCAGTTACCGATGGAATTTGCTGTAGAAGCCACAAAACTTCTGAGCTTCAAACTTGAGGGTAGCGTCGGATGATCAATAAAGACAGTCAAACCATACTGGATGTACAAAACTTGCATGCCAGCACACAGGGCACTGAAATACTCAAAGGCATCAACTTGACCGTTAAAAGTGGCGAGATACATGCCATTATGGGGTTAAATGGTTCAGGAAAAAGTACTTTTGCCAAAGTATTGGCGGGTCATCCCGATTACGAGGTTACACAAGGCGCCATTCAGTTTGAACAACACGATTTGTTGGCGTTGAGTTCAGAAGAACGTGCGCAAGCGGGTATATTTCTAGCCTTCCAGTATCCCATAGAAATTCCAGGCGTTGCTAATAGCCAGTTCCTACGCCTTGCCTACAATACTGTACAAGTCAAACGCGGCAAGGAGGAACTCGATCCGCTTGAATTTGACGATTTTGTCCGTGAAAAAATGAAACTGCTGGAAATGAAACCCGATTTTCTCGACCGCAGTGTGAACGAAGGATTCTCCGGTGGTGAAAAGAAACGTAATGAAATCCTGCAAATGGCATTGCTTGAGCCCAGGCTCGGTATTCTTGACGAAACCGACTCAGGTCTAGATATTGATGCCCTTAAAATAGTTGCCAAGGGTGTAAATCACCTCAGCAACAAAGACAACGCCATCATTTTGATTACCCATTACCAACGTTTGCTGGAACATATTGTGCCCGACTATGTCCATGTTATGGAGGCTGGGCGCATTATCCGAACCGGTGGAAAAGAACTGGCGCTGGAACTGGAAACCCATGGCTATGACTGGCTGCATAACAATACAGAAAACAGTGCAGGAGCTTCTGTATGAACGAAATTGCAAAAAACGACTACCTCACTTGCCTTTTAAACTCATTCACTGCTCAGTCCGTTGACATTTTGTCGCATGAATCACAGCAAAATGAGAAATTATCCTGGCTAAAGCAATTACGTGCAGAAGCAATTGATCAAGCCGGGCAACTAACGCTGCCAACGACAAAAGATGAAGAATGGCGTTTTACGGATATTTCGCCGCTGGCGAAATTACCATTCAAACCCGCCAAGGCTTATTCCGCACTTGAATTAAATGATATTCAGCCATTTCTCATTGAAGAAGCAAATAATCGCCTGGTATTTGTTGACGGTTATTTTGCACCGGATCTTTCCAATATTTTGGGTAAGGATCAGCTCATTATTGGCAACCTTTCGTCACTCACAACTCATCCTGTCACCGAAATCAAGCACCATTTGGGGCAACAAATTCAGTTGAAAAATAATATTTTTACCGCCTTGAATACAGCATTTTTACAGGACGGTGCATTCATCGTGGCGCCCAAAAATATCACAGTCAGCAAACCGATTCATTTGCTATTCATTGCTACACAAAAAGAAACGACCAATTATCCTCGCGTTCTCGTTGTTGGCAAAGAAAACAGTGAAATCACCATTATTGAAGATTATGTTGCGCTACAGGATAGTGCAGCAAATGACTCATATATCACCAATTCGGTTGTCGAACTGAATCTCGCCGCCAATGCACAGGTTCAACATATTCGGATTCAGCGCGAAAATCCCAATGCTTTTCATCTGGCTAACAGTGCTGTCTCTCTTGATCATGCCAGCCGGTATCAAGCAACTAGCATCACGCTGGGTGCACAGATTTCACGATACGACCTGAACATCAGTTTTATATCAGAAGCAGCAGAATGCGCTGTCCATGGTCTGACTATGGTTGCAAATACGCAATTAGCCGACACACACACCTGCATTGATCATTTAAAACCCAATTGCACCAGCCGTCAACAACATAAATGCATTGCCGACGATTCGTCCCGTGCTGTTTTCAATGGAAAAATTATTGTTAGCCCAAATGCTCAGCGCACTAACTCCTCCCAATCAAGCCGCAATCTCTTGCTCAGTGGGAAGGCCCAAATTGACACCAAACCTCAGCTGGAAATTTTTGCAGATGATGTTAAATGCGCGCATGGCGCCACAGTGGGTCAACTGGACAATGAAGAGATTTTCTATTTGAAAAGCCGCGGATTGCCTGAATTAGTTGCGCGCAATCTGTTAACGTATGCATTCGGGGCGGAAATCCTTGATCATATACCTGTGAAATCACTCAAGCACAAACTCGAACAGATAGTACTCAATCAAACACAAAGTAGCTAAATCATGGCCAAAGCAACCCCCCTTATCAAACCCGGGATGAATGCTATTTTGGATGTAGAGAGAATTCGCTCAGATTTTCCGATTCTCAACATTAAAGTAGGTAACAAGCCCCTCGTTTATCTGGATAATGCCGCATCTTGTCAAATGCCTCAACAGGTTATCGATCGGCTCGTTTATTACCAGACCGCGCAACATGCAAATATTAACAGAGCAGTTCATTATCTATCTGAAGTGGCCACTCTGGAATACGAAAAAGCGCGCCGCAAAATACAGCAGTTTGTCAATGCACGTGAAGACCGGGAAATTGTCTTTACAAGTGGCACCACAGATTCTATTAATCTGGTGATGCACGGTTATGGCCGCAAATTCATTAAAGCCGGCGACGAGATCATCCTGACCACGCTTGAGCATCATTCCAATATTGTGCCATGGCAGATGCTGGCTCAAGAGAAAGGCGCTATTATCCGCGTGGTGCCGATTAATGACGCCGGTGAACTCGATATCGATGCATATAAAAAACTTTTTAATGAACGCACGCGATTTGTCAGCTTGATTCATGTTTCCAATGCATTAGGCACTATCACTCCAGTTAAACAGTTGATAGCCTACGCCCGTCAACATGACGTACCGATTCTGGTTGATGGCGCACAGGCTGCACCGCATATGACGGTTGACGTACAGGAACTGGACTGTGACTTCTATGTTTTCTCTGCTCATAAACTGTGCGGCCCAACGGGAATCGGTATGCTCTACGGCAAGGCAAAACTGCTTGAAGCCATGCAGCCATTCAAAGGCGGTGGCGACATGATTGAATCAGTTACCTTTGAGGAAACAACATACGCTGCCACTCCACATAAATTTGAAGCCGGCACACCACCCATTGCTGCTGCAATCGGCTTTGGTGAAGCCATTGATTATTTATGTACAATTGGTATGGATCAGATTGCAGCGCACGAGTTGGAATTATTAACCTACGCCACTGATTGCATCAACGAAATAAAAGGTGCAAAAATCATCGGCACCGCTGCACAGAAAACCGCCGTACTCTCATTCACGCTCGACGGCATTCATCCGCACGATATTGGCACGCTATTGAACGAAGACGGCGTAGCTGTGCGCACTGGACACCATTGTGCGCAACCTATAATGCAACGCTACAATGTGCCAGCAACATCCCGGGCCTCGTTTGCTTTTTACAATACGAAATCAGAAGTCGATGCGCTTATGACGGGCATTCGAAACGTACAAAAAGTTTTTCTATAACAATGAATTCTAAATCACTTTACCAGGAAGTTATTCTCGATCATAATCGAAAACCCCGGAATTACGGCACTCTTGACCACCCCAGTCATCACGCCGTCGGACATAATCCTTTATGCGGTGACCGGCTGGATATCGCCCTGCAAATTGAAAACAATCACATCAACCATATCGCTTTTCAGGGTGAATCCTGTGCAATCTGCAAGGCTTCAGCTTCAATGATGACTACAGCAGTCAAGGGCAAAACCTGTTCTGACGCCGAAACCCTGATTCATGAATTTCGCGAAATGGCGACAGGAAAACTCGACCCAGACCATCCGCATCATCTTGGTCGATTAACTGTATTCTCCGGAATCAGAGATTTACCGACACGCGTAAAATGCGCGATCTTGCCTTGGCATACGCTACATGCTGCCCTGAATGCCATATCCAGCGTTTCAACAGAATCAGGCAATGATCCTGCTCAGAGTGTCCCTGGAAAAGCTTAATCAATACCAGGCAGTCTTTCATCATTATTTTTTAATACAGTTGTTATTAAAATAACATTTAGCCGTAATTAGACAATATGCCAAAAATTGCTGATATTGAAGGTACCCCGAATAAAAACGCACTCAAGTTTATTCTTAAAGAACCCTTAACCTGGGGAATTGCGCGCTCGTATGACAATGCCGAAGCTGCCCAAGATGACCCGCTGGCATCTGCATTGTTTGAAATAGATCATGTGACCAATGTCTTTTATATCGATCACTGGATCACTGTCACTCAAGACGGAGAAGCGAACTGGCAGGACTTGGCTCGGGAAGTAGCCGATCCGATTCGCGCCGCACCCGCCGCAAGTGAACAGTCCGCGGATACCGTCGCCACCGCCAATGATATGCTCGCCCAATTAAGCCCTGAAGATCAACAACGGCTTGAAAAAATCAATATTTTACTCGACGAGGAAATACGACCTTATCTGCAGCACGATGGCGGAGACTTGCATGTACTGGGTCTGGAAGGTAACGTTTTAAAGATACATTATCAGGGCGCGTGCGGGACTTGCCCAAGTGCGATTACTGGAACGCTGCGCGGTATAGAGCATATGCTCAAAACAATAGAACCGGATATACAGGTTGTTGCGTGCTAATATAGCCAATACCCCGCCATCTCAGATTTCATTTGTAAATTGGAAAAATTAGCGATGCACGTCAGACTGGTGTCAATTTTGCATATTCCAGCATCAGCCACTTGGTGCCAGTCCGATCAAAATTCACCTGAACTCGTGCATCGCTGCCACTGCCTTCGTAATCAAGAATCACACCTTCGCCAAACTTGGCATGCATCACTGCCTGACCAATTTGCCATTGTCCACCAACTGTTGCCTGCTGTTTGATCGACTCGAAATTTTTCGCTCCGGACAACGATTTGGCGCTTGACGGCTTATTGACATTTTTTGAATGATTAAAATGGAAACTGGTTTCAGCGGGTGGTTTGATCCATTTTAAAAAAGTGTCAGGAATTTCATCCAAAAAGCGGGATGGAATATTGTAACGTGTTTGTCCATGCAACATGCGGCTTTGCGCCAGGCTCAGATACAAACGGCGACGCGCGCGCGTCATGGCAACATACATCAAGCGCCGTTCTTCTTCAACACCGTTTGTTTCGTTCAAGCTGTTATCATGCGGAAACAATCCTTCTTCCAGTCCACTCAAAAAAACAGAATGAAACTCAAGGCCTTTAGCCGCATGAACAGTCATTAATTGCAGTGCATCCTGACCGCTGCCCGCCTGATGCTCGCCTGCCTCCAGGGAAGCATGTGCAAGAAATGCTGTCAAACTATCATCTTCAGCTTCATGAACGAAACTGACTGCGGCATTGACAAGCTCATGCAGATTTTCCAGCCTGTCTGCACCTTCCTTTTCCGATTTGTAATGCGTCACCAGTCCACTGTGAATCAGCATCCGTTCTGCTATTTGCGGCAGCGGCAGGTTCTCACACTCCTGACGCATCACTTGAATCAATCTAACGAATCCCGCCACACCCTTCTGATTTTTTTCAGTGACTTCACGATTATCAGCAACAATCGCCTCTCCACCGCATTTCTGCAGTGCGGCTACCCACAGGCTACCATTTTGCTGGCGCGCAAGATCCTGTAATTGTTCAAGGCTGCGTGCACCGATGCCACGTGCAGGGAAATTAATAACGCGCAGTAATGCATTATCATCTTCAGGATTAGCGATGAGCCTTAAATAAGCCAGCGCATGTTTGATTTCCATACGTTCAAAGAAACGCAGTCCACCATAAACACGGTACGATAACGAAGCATTGAACAGGCTATGCTCCAGCACCCTTGATTGTGCATTGGAGCGGTATAACATCGCAATTTGTGAAAGCGCAATGCCTTCTGCATGTAATGCTTTGACTTCATCTACAATAAAGCTGGCTTCGTCAAAATCGTTAAATGCACGATAAACCCGTATGGGCTCTCCCTGGCCTTGTGCTGTCCAAAGATTTTTTCCTAGACGCTCAGTATTATTTTCAATCAATGCATTCGCAGCATCGAGTATATTGCCATGTGAACGATAGTTCTGTTCCAGTCTGATGACTTTCGATATACCAAAATCGCTTTCAAAGTCTCTCATGTTACTGGTGTCGGCTCCACGGAATGCATATATACTCTGATCGTCGTCACCCACGACAAAAACGGCTGCGGCATTCTCCGTGCCGACACCCGCCAACAACTTAAGCCAGTTATACTGAAGCCGGTTCGTATCTTGAAATTCGTCGACCAGTATATGTTTAAAACGTTCCCGGTAATGATCACGCAATATCTCATTCCGGCTCAGCAATTCATAGCTGCGCAACAATAGCTCGGCAAAATCCACCACGCCTTCCTGGTTGCTTTGTTGTTCGTAAGCCAAATAAAACTCCAGTAAACGTCTTGAAAATGGATCATCCACAGTTACATTAGCCGCACGCAAACCGGACTCCTTTGCGTTATTGATAAACCACTGTACCTGACGTGGTGGAAACCGTTTGTCATCAGCCGACAATGTTTTCAGAATACGTTTAATCAAGGCCAACTGATCGGCCACATCGAGAATCTGAAATGCCTGAGGTAATCCAGCTTCCTGGTAGTGCGCCCGCAACAAACGATTACATAGCCCATGAAATGTTCCTATCCACATGCCGCGTGTATTGACCGACAACATGGCATTAATACGGGTGAGCATTTCCTTGGAGGCCTTATTGGTAAAAGTAACTGCCAGTATGCTGTAAGGACTGGCTTGGCCTGTTTGAATCAAATGAGCAATCCGCGTGGTTAATACCCGTGTCTTACCGCTGCCAGCGCCTGCCAAAACAAGCACAGATTGATACGGCAAGGTAATTGCTTCCAGTTGCTGAGGATTCAAATCGGCGAGCAGGGTTGAAGTCATGGGTAAATGTGACTTTCACAAAACTGTCAGACTGAGTATCTACAAAAGTGACAGGTATAGAATTTTAAAATACTGATTAATTCTGAATCAGATCAATGGCTCAATCGACCGCATAGCCATTCAAACCTGATCCATAAATTAACCACGGCGAATTTGGCAAAACTACGCCTTGCTTTTCGCTACAATCTCCAATATTAATGGCGTCAATATCAATTCTATCGCCATCCCCATTTTCCCGCCTGGAACGACAATTGTATTGCGGCGGGACATAAATGAATCATGAATCATTGACAGCAGATTTGTAAAATCTACACTACCCGGGTCACGAAAACGGATCACAACCATGCTTTCATCCAAAGTTGGGATCTCGCGTGCGATGAATGGGTTGGAAGTATCCACTGTTGGAACGCGTTGGAAATTGATATGTGTACGTGAAAACTGCGGAGTAATGTAATGCACATAGTCATGCATGCGTCGCAAGATGGTGTGCGTAACAGCTTCTGCAGAATAACCACGCGCATTGGTATCGCGAAAGATCTTTTGTATCCATTCCAGATTTACAATCGGTACAACACCCACCAACAAATCTACATATTTTGCAACATCCGCAGTATCGCTTTTTACGCCGCCATGCAATCCCTCATAAAAAAGCAAATCCGAACCGGGTGGAATCGGTGACCATGGTGTAAATGTGCCAGGTTTCTGATTCCAGGGCTCAGCTTCCTCTTCATTATGCAGATATAATCGCGTCTGCCCCGAACCACTTTCTCCATATTCTCTGAATAATGCTTCCAGTTTTTCAAATTCATTTGCTTCAGGACCAAAATGGCTGATTGCACGACCATTATCTCTTTCTGAATCTGCGACCGCCTGCTTCATGGCTTCACGATCATAACGGTGAAAACTGTCACCTTCAACAACAGCAGCTTTTAACTTTTCCCGCCTAAAAATATGCTCAAAGCTATTTTTAACGGTTGACGTACCTGCGCCAGATGATCCGGTAACAGCAATAACCGGGTATTTCTGCGACATATTAAATTTCTCCTCATAGTAAATAAAAGTTTTTTCCAATACTGATTAAAACTATCAACAGCAATTTTACTCTAATATGATACCTTCTTTCCGTACTATTGGGCAGATTGAGTAGCTACGTTCAGTTTTCATTCAGGCTGAGCACTCTACAATTTTTACGAAGAAATTTTTATTGATGACTTAACCATATTTTGTGGAATACTTAAATAACCCTCAGACGGTGGATAACAATGAAAAGGCTGACAGGAATAATATTGGTTTTAATTGCGATAGGATTCACCGCAAACAGTACCGTTTGGGCGCGTGGTGGTGGACATGGAAGCAGCATAGGCAGCTTCGGTGGCGGCGGTGGTGGGCACTTTAGAGGTGGTGGTGGACACAGTCATTTTGGGGGGGGACATAGCCATTTCGGACATCGCCACAATCGCTTTAATTTTGGAATTGGTTACGGCGGGTTTTATGGACCAGGGTTTTATGGACCAGGCTTTTATGGTCCCGCCTTTTATGGCGCTCGGTTTTATGGCTATCCCTACAACTATGGATACGGCAACCGTTACTATTATCCCCGTTCATATGGCTACCCCTCATCTGCAATTGCCGCATCGCCTCCTGTATATATTCAAAGAGAAATGCCCGTAGCCACATCCACGCAACCTCAAACCAATTACTGGCATTACTGTCGCAATCCTGAAGGGTATTATCCTTATGTCAAGCAATGCCCAGAGGGATGGCTTCAAGTAGCCCCCCAACCAGCACCACAATAAGCATCAAATACGGAAAAAGAACATGAAATCAAAATTCCTTAATCCCAAATTATCCATGGTGTTAATCCTGTTCACACTGACTGGTTGTGTCGCCATGCCCACGGGTCCTAGCGTCATGGTTTTACCCGGCGCGGGTAAAAATTTTGATCTATTTCGAAGTGATGATTACGAATGCAGACAATATGCATATGAACAGGTCGGCGGAGCCACAACACGAGATGCTGCGGTCAGCAGTGGTTTAAACAGCGCGGCTATAGGTGCGGGACTAGGTGCAATAGCCGGTGTTGCACTTGGTGGCGGTGAAGGCGCTGCCATTGGCGCGGGAACGGGCCTGTTGGCAGGCGGACTCGCCGGTTCAGGTACCGCAAGAACATCCGGGTATATCGCTCAAGAACGTTATGATAACGCTTACATACAATGCATGTATGCAAAAGGTCATCATGTTCCGGTTTCAGGCAATATCAGAAACAATCCACAGCCTTACACTAGCGGCTACCCGTCTTCAACACCCCCGCCACCGCCGCCTGGTTATCCACCGCCGCGGTATTAATATTTGCTTCCGGCGTAACTGTTATTGTACGAATGATGTGTTTGTTTTAAGATTCTTTCAGCACGGCAAGTTGGTTGTATTTTTTCTTATACACATACACGAATTTATTACACGCGACATGAGAATCACTCTATGAAAAAATCGATTCTAATCTTAATCGCATTTGGGCTATCTGGTGCACTGTTCAGTCATCTGGCATCAGCACATGGCGGGCGGATTGACCGGTTTAACTTTGGCATACAACTGGGTTATCCGGGTTACTATGGATTCGGTTATTACGACCCGTTCTTTTATCCACCATACTATAGCTATCCACCTGTTATTGTGCCCATGACACAGCCCGTCATCGTGCCTTCAACACCCCCGGTTTATATTCAGCAACAACAGGATTCGACTGCGTCTCAACAACACACTCAATACTGGTATTACTGCCAAGACACAGATGGCTATTATCCATATGTTAAGCAATGCCCTGGTGGCTGGCTGCGTGTAAATCCTCAACCGCCTGCACAATAAATATCATGAGGTACGATATGTATAACATTAGAAAATTTCTACTTCTGCCACCGATTGTCGCATTGACTGCGTGTGCCAGTATGCCGACCGGCCCTAGCGTAATGGTATTGCCAGGTTCCAGCAAGAGCTTTGAGCAATTTCGTGCTGACGACTATGATTGCAGACGTTATGCTTATGCGCAAATTGGTTACACCAGCCCAAGAGATGCTTCGGTGTCCAGCGGAATGGCAAGTGCCGCAGTTGGCACTGGCTTAGGCGCCGCCGCTGGAGCCGCTATTGGCGGTGGCGAAGGCGCTGGGATAGGCGCAGGAACAGGATTATTGGCTGGTGGACTGGTTGGTACAGGTTCTGCCAGAACTTCCGGTTACGAAAGCCAATACCGCTACGATATCGGCTACATTCAGTGCATGTATGCCAAAGGCCATCGCGTTCCTGTATCAGGAAAAATCACCAGTGAGTTACCGCCTGCCAGTCAACAACCGATTAAAATTTCACCAACACCGTCCGGGTTTACACCGCCACCACCGCCACCCGGTAGCCCGCCTCCACCACCCCCGCAATAAATGTACTTGGGTTGCTTCTCGTCAGTTCATTCCGTGCATGAAGCAACCCGTTGTATACATCATAAAAAAACTAACACCACTTCCGGCACGTGTTTTGAGCTAAAATACAGCATTGATGCCAGGCTATAGTTTGACAATAACACTAGCCATATTTATTTATAATAAAAAAAACAGGTATTTGAATTTCAATATACTGTATTTGATCAAGAATCTAGCTTATTCAGGGAGTAATGAAACGTGAATCCGATTGTACCCTTTATTATGGCAATTGGTGCCATTCTGTTTATCATTGGATTATCAGTATTAATCCGCCGTGGATTTAAATATTCCACAACAGTCAAATTTTTTAGAAAAGAATATCGGTTTGGACGCTTTGTATTTACCTCAATTATTTCAGGCATAGCGCTCATTATGGTTTCAATTAATATTCAGAAACTGTCCCCGGTTGAAACCATTCAAGCACAAGAAGCGCCCACTGTTGTGCTGTCAAGCAACTTAAAATATGAACTCGCGTCCATTTTAGAAAGAGACGAAAACAATACCAAGATGATGAACGCCATCGACCGATTTCAAAAAGAATACCAGCATGCCTTACAAAAAGGCGATAAAAATACAATGGAGCTTTTGATTCTGGAAATGGCCTTTTTAATTAGAACTGAACTGGAAAATAAAAATTATCCATCCCATCAAATCGGCTCGGAAGTCGAAAGGATAATGCGTTTCTTGAAACAAAAACCGGATTAATCGAATGGAGAACTGTTTTTTTCCAGAAAATAATAGTATCAAACCGGGATTGTTCTTTAACAGTATTGAACGCCTAGAATCTTTCTAATCCATCTCAAGACATTATAAAATTGCAATTCTATATACAATTAAAAGGCTGACTCATGAAAAAAACAATCAACACACTCATCCTGCTGAGTGCATTATTTTCTTTACCAAATTTGGCGATGGCACAAAATTATCCGACAAAAGTTGGCGAAAAACTCGGCATCGGAATAGCGAATGCGGTGACAGGGGTCGTAGAAATCCCAAAGACCATGATAATTACGGGCCGAAGGCACGGCGCCACTTATGGAATGACAGCCGGATTTTTTACCGGCCTGTTTCACAGTGTTGGACGCAGCGTTATCGGAGCGGTTGACATCGCAACCTTTCTAATACCAACGACTCCGATCATCAGGCCCCCATACATCTGGGACAATTTTGAACGTGAAACCACTTATACGGCGTGGCAAATGCGCTAAACACCGCTGATACTCTGCAAAATTATTACAGGCATGAAATAACCCGCCGGTTATTTCATGCCTGTTATTTTGAAACTTGCTTCCATTTCCAACGCAGCATCACTCTTAGACGCCTGAATTCTTCCCTGTTGATAGCATCGTTCAGTATAACCACGCTGCGCGCAAGCCGCCATTGTTTTGAATGAAGAATGAGTACTGTCAAATAGGATGATACAAACGTCGAACCTGATACGCTGCATTCCACTGTTTGTCCACTGACCATTTTTAACTTACAGTCGACTGTGTCAGAAAAACTAAGCGACGTCACAGAATTTGCAGAATCCAAAAGTGCATCATGTTTTAAATAAAAATACAAACTGATAATCAGAGACAGGAAACCGATCAATTTGATATCGGATGATAGTGATAATGTGCATACTAATAAAGCAGCTGAACAGTGTGCCACAATGAGTATACTCACCAGTTGTCTGGAAGGCTTGAGATGAATGGTCAGCGAAGACATCAACGAACATAAAAGAAGCAAAACTGGCAGGCTGATCAGGCCCTATTTATACTTCCAGAAAATTACCGAAAATGAATTTAACCCGGATCAGGCGGCAAAAATTTCAACGGATCCATGGGTTTGCCATGCCGCCTGATTTCAAAATGCAGCTGCGGAGTATCGGCATCAGTATTACCCATTTCCGCTATTTTCTGACCTTGCACGACAACCTCGCCTTCTTTTACAAGTAATTGGCTATTATGTGCATAAGCACTAAGCAGTGCGTCGTTATGCTTGATAATGATAAGGTTACCGTAACCGCGCAAACCATTACCACTATAGACGACTTCACCTGCAGCCGTCGCCAATATCGACTGGCCTATATGACCCCCTATTTTCAGTCCTTTTGAATTACTTGAAAATGAGGACAGTATTTTTCCCGTTGCAGGCCAGACCCACTCCGCACTAGGCACATTTAATGATTCCGTGTTTTGCTGAACAAATTTTGAAGCATCTTCTATCCGTGTACTTGATGTTGCCGCAGCTGATGCGTAATCAGTACGTTGCTGATTAAAGGCCGGATTTACAGAATATTGCAATCGAGCCACATTTTGTTCAGAGTAGGGCAATTTTAATGCCTTGGGATATGTTTTTACTTTTTGCTGTATATCGGGCTCATAGGCTACACCAGCGGCAGGACTTTTATCGGCAGATAAATCTGGTGTTGAATCAACCATCGGCAGAGTTTCATGTTGCGGAACAGCAAACAATACCGGTTCCGCTTCTTTTGAAGGTACGGATAAATTGATTCGTTGACCGGGCCTGATATTACCTGGATCGGTGATATTATTCCACTCAGCCAACGCTTTCTGATCAATACCATGATTAAGCGCAATACTGTAAAAAGTATCGCCTTTTTGTACGATATAAAATTGATCTATTTGCTTTTCATTTGAATGCCTTTCATCGGAGATCCCAGCCATCTTTTCTGGCTTAACGGTTCGCTCGACTACAGGCGCAGGCCCTTTCGTCGTCTCACACCCAATAAGTAAAAATAATAACAGCCAGCAGGTGCGCTGCACTACTTTCTTACAACCAGCAAAATTTTTCAATTGTGTTTGATGATCATTATTCATGGCAATTTTCTCAGCATCACTATTTTTTTATGATACCGGACAGTATAGGCACAAAATTCACTTCTTCCAATGTGGTTTTTGTATATCCCTGCACATTTCGCTCAATTACACACAAATTTTGTTTCTGGCTTCCCTCTGGAAACACCATTCTCCCACCCACAACCAATTGTTCCAACAGGTCTTGCGGTATATGCGTCGTAACCGCAGTCATAATAATACCATCAAAAGGACCCGCTTCAGGCAATCCACGCAATCCATCCGCGTGTTTCAAGTTAATATTTCGAATGTGTAATTTGTGTAAGCGTATTCGTGTACGTGTCAATAATGGACCAATTCGTTCAATGGAATAAACTTGCTGCGCAAGTTGTGCCAGGATGGCTGTCTGGTAACCGCAACCCGTACCAATTTCCAGTACTTTATCCATGTGTATATTGGCGCGCAACAATTCGCTCATACGCGCAACTATCCATGGACTAGAAATTGTTTGACCATAATTGATGGGCAAAGAAACATCTTCATATGCTCGACTCGCCAGCGCCTCTTCGATAAAAAGATGACGTGGAATAGTGCCCATCACCGACAAAACGACTTCATCAGCAATACCCTGATTACGCAAACGCTCAATCATCCGCATACGCGTTCGCTGTGAAGTCATGCCAATTCCAGAAAGATGCGTACTCACAGATTACTATTCATCAGAATTACGAATTTTTTAATAACGCACATACATACACATTCTTAAAATACCTGTATATACCAAGTATTCTCTTGCTCATTTCAAATTTTAAGGCCGCGTTAACGGGATACAAAGTACGTGTCTACTGGAGATTTATCGATACAATATGCCCGGTTCAGTGAACTTCTCAGTATAAAGAGCAAGACGTGCCTAGCAGGAAAGAGCGCTCTATCACCAAGAAGCACAATACAGCTATGAGTGGCTAAAAAGCTCACCCAATAGACTTTATCGTGACATCCTGCAGCCGTGTTACAGCACGTGGCTAGGGAACAACGCATTACTGCGTACTGCGCCTTAGCGCATAACACCACGGCAACGCTGTACCTGACGATATCAGATGGATAGCGTACTAGTCTTTCAGCCATTGCGTCACAAATTCCATCTGATCAAATCGTGTTAAATCAATCTGCAGTGGCGTTATGGAAACATGGTTATGCTGTACAGCAAAAAAATCCGTTCCCTCGCCTGCGTCTTGTGCTGCGCCGGCAGCGCCGACCCAATACACTGTATCCCCGCGTGGGCTTGAAGATTTTATGACTGGTTCAGCCTTGTGCCTGCGGCCAAGCCGAGTCACATGAATACCGTTGATTTGTTCATATTCAATATCAGGAACGTTAATGTTCAGCAAGATGGGTATATTTAATTTGTTTCTATTGAAACGCCTGACCAGGTCAACCACGATACGTGCTGCTGACGCGTAATGACCACCATTTACATCAGCCAAAGACACCGCTAATGAAGGCACACCCAACAAGAATCCTTCAGTCGCGGCAGCGACAGTACCGGAATAAATAGTATCGTCACCCATATTCGCGCCATTATTAATGCCCGAGATAACCATGTCCGGCAAGATATCAAGCATGCCCGTCACCGCCAAATGTACACAATCTGTGGGTGTACCGTTCACATAATAAAACCCATTATGTGAACAATGTAAGCACAACGGCCTATCAAGCGTTAAAGAGTTGCTCGAACCACTTCTATCACGTTCAGGCGCTACCACAATAATCTCTGCTACACTGGCCAATGTTTCAGCCAGACATGCTAGCCCGGGTGCAAAATAGCCATCATCATTACTAAGCAAAATGCGCATTTTCTATAAGTCTAATGAATGAGCAAATAATTTAAGCGACAAAAAAATACGCGCCAAACGTAAATAAAGCTGTTTTAACAAAATATAAAGCAATCTCAAAGAAAGCTGTAAAACTAGAAATTCTTCAGTAATAAATCCTGAAAATATGTTCAAAGTCCATTCAGATATTGGTCGGGGCGAGAGGATTTGAACCTCCGACCACTTGCACCCCATGCAAGTACGCTACCAGGCTGCGCTACGCCCCGTCAATTGGGAATTATAGCAAACAAGCCAGACTAAAAAAACTTTAGGTTCATTTACCGTTATGGTGAAGAAAGCAGAATAGACCGGATATTTTTAATCTCATTCCGGACATAATTCAAGTCAACTGAGGATTCTGAAGAAGAATCTTCAGTTGATTCCCGATACGGTTGTGACTGTACCTCGTACTGTCCGAGACGATTCCGTGCGCCGTTAATGGTAAACCCCTGGTCATAAAGAAGTTCTCTGATTCTACGAATGAGGAGAACTTCCTGATGCTGATAATAGCGCCGATTACCCCGACGCTTGACCGGTTTTAACTGAGTGAATTCCTGCTCCCAGTAACGGAGCACATGCGGTTTGACGCCACACAATATACCCACTTCACCAATTGTGAAATAGCGTTTTGCCGGAATAGGCGGAAAATGATTATTTGTCTTTTTGTTGTCCATGATAGTTCTGCTCAACCATGCTTTTTAGTTTCTGACTGGCATGAAACGTTACAACACGACGTGCTGTTATCGGTATTTCTTCTCCTGTTTTAGGATTTCTTCCGGGGCGTTGAGGTTTTGTTCGTAAATGAAAATTCCCAAACCCAGACAATTTTACACCTTCCCCCCTCTCAAGAGCTGCTCGTACCTCTTCGTAAAAGGACTCCACCATATCCTTGGCTTCGCGTTTATTCAGTCCTACATTTTCAAATAACAAATCAGCAAGCTCAGCTTTTGTAAGAGCCATATTTTTCTCCACGAAATTATTAAACAAAGATTCTTGAATAATAGTGTTTACTATGTTTGACTTAACCGTCATTAAGATATTTTCTATCCACGTCACCATCACAGCATCACAGCTTTTCGCTATTTAATATACTTGATTGAAATCAGCATAGTATAACAACTACGATTAAAATGATTAACCGTTACAATTGTTTTAGTTAATCGTTGGTCTCAGATAAAATAGCGCATTTAACTCCTAAGTGTTGCATCGTACTTCGTTTCCAGAACTCCAAGCAAACTGGAAATAGCACTATCTGCTTCTTCATCAGTTAATGTTTTTTCCGTATCTTGCAACATTACCTTGAACGTCAGGCTTTTTTTATTTTCGCCAACGGTGCTCCCACGATAAATATCAAATAATACAATTTCGGTAACAATCGCCGGCTTCTTTTCATATAAACCGGAAATGATCGTCTGTACATTAATATGATTATCAACAATTACCGCAACATCTCGCCTGATCGGTGGGAATTTCGACATTTCTCTCACCTGTGCAAGCGGAACCGGCAAGAGACTGTCTAATAGTAATTCAAATAAGATCACCGGCTTCGAGAAATCATGTTTTTTCTGCCAGTGCGGATGTAGTTCCCCTAACCATCCAACAGGCTTGGCACCCATCATGATTTGAGCCGACTTGCCGGGATGAAATGCAGGATGAGCAATTGCTTTAAATTCTATTTTCTGCAACTGATAAATCATTTCGATATCCGATTTTACATCAAAGAAATCCAATGTTCGGGATGGCTCACCCCACTGCTCCGCATGAATATTTCCATAGCCTAATCCTGCGAGCTTATCAATTTGCAAGCAGCGCTGTCCAGTTGCACTGGTTTCAAAACAGCAACCCAGTTCAAACAAACGCACCCTGTCTTGCTTACGATTTATATTAAATTGCAGATTAGCAATTAGGCCGCCCATTAAACTGCTGCGCATCACGTTTAAATGGCTTGCAATAGGATTTTTTAAGGCAATAGGCGCCTTGTTCTGGATTAGATCGGTCTCCCATGCTTTATCAACAAAAGCATAATTAATGACTTCCTGATAATCACGCATCACAAGCATCTGCTTGACTTGTGCTGGTGTGCGAACCGTTTCGGGTGCTGATAGCATAGCCAGCCCGGCTTTAGGAGATTGTGCAGGTATTTCGTCATAACCATGCATCCTGGCCAATTCTTCGATAAAATCCTCTTCAATCGCCAGATCAAAGCGATAACTCGGCGGCGTGACCGTAAACACATTATTTTTTTCAGAAAAATCGAGTTGCTGACGTGTAAAATACGCTGTTATCTGATCGTTATCCAAAGTAATGCCCAGAATACGCTGCACCCGGTCAACTCTGACTGCAACCGGCAGCCGTTGGGGAAGTTGGAATCGAGCCTCAGTTACCGGGCCTACTTTTCCACCGCAAATCGACTGAATGAGTGTTGTTGCATGTTCTAGCACATTACGGGTCTGTGCAAAATCAACCCCGCGCTCAAATCGATGCGCAGAGTCAGAACCAAATCCGAGCCGAAAAGATTTACCGGAAATCACATCTGGACTGAAAAAAGCACATTCCAGGAAAACATCAACTGTACTGTCAACAACACCGCTGCCTAATCCGCCCATAATACCCGCAAGTGCAAGCGGTTTATGATCATCGGCAATGACCAGCATATCAGCAGTCAATTCTAAACGGTTCTCATTGAGCAACTGGATTGTTTCACCAGATTTCGCATAGCGCACATGAATATCGCCATCAAGTTTCGCCAGATCAAAAGCATGCATCGGTTGGCCTGTTTCGAGCAACACATAATTTGTGATATCAACCACAGCATTAATCGAACGCAGACCACTGCGCTCCAGCCGTTGCTTCATCCACAGCGGCGTTTCCGCGTCAGGGTCAATGCCCCTGACAATTCGACCACAATAGAGCGAACATGCATCCGGGGCATGAATATGGATTTCATGTTTATCATCGATTTCATCGTCTACAGGCTCGGTTTTGAAAGATACTAGTTCTGTATCAGTCAACGCCGAAACTTCTCTCGCGACACCATAAACACCTAAGCAATCAGCTCTGTTCGGTGTAAGGCTTAACGTAATAGCTTTGTCATCCAGTTCATAGTACGCACGAAAATCCTGCCCTACCGGCGCATTGGCAGGCAATAATAACAATCCGTCGGCAACATCTCTGATACCCAGCTCACGTGCTGAACAAAGCATACCGGATGATTCTACACCACGTAGTTTTGCTTTTTTAATTGTAAAATCCGGCAGTTGTGCACCGACTAATGCGCATGGCACTTTAATTCCCGCCTCAACATTCGAGGCGCCACAAACAATCTGCAACGGTTTATCTGCATGATCACCGACATTAACCTGACAAACATTCAATCGATCTGCATCCGGATGTTTTTCAACGTGGAGCACTTCGGCAACAACGACGCTTTCAAACGGCAACGCAACAGGTTCAATATTTTCGACTTCCAGTCCGGCCATGGTTAAAACATGTGCCAGCTCATCACTGGAATAATCCGGATTTACAAAAGTACGCAGCCAGTTTTCTGAAAATTTCATGACATTCTGCTATTAAAAAACGGTACAAAAAAAATTGATTAATTAAATTGCTTTAAAAAACGCAAGTCATTTTCAAAAAACAATCTTAAATCACTGACACCATACCGCAACATTGCGAGCCTCTCCACGCCCATACCAAAAGCAAAACCAACATAGCGCTCATGATCAATGTTGACATGTTTGAGTACATTGGGATGTACCATCCCACATCCTAAAACTTCCAGCCAACCCGTATGGCTGCAGATTCGACATCCTTTTCCGTTGCATTTAACACAGCTGATGTCCATTTCAGCAGAGGGTTCTGTAAATGGGAAAAATGATGGCCGAAATCTAACTGACAAATCGTCTCGCTCAAAAAAGTGTTCCATAAAATTTGCCAATACGCCTTTAAGTGATGCAAAATTTGCCTGTTCATCGATCCATAATCCTTCAACCTGATGAAACATAGGTGTATGCGTTACATCTGAATCACAACGATAGACACGGCCGGGCGCAATCAATTTTATTGGCGGTTTATTTTCCAGCATAAAGTGTATCTGAACCGGCGACGTATGCGTGCGCAACAAGTCCCCATTATCGATATAAAACGTATCGTGCATTGCTCTTGCAGGATGGTTTTCAGGAATATTGAGCGCAGTAAAGTTATAAAAGTCGGTTTCTATTTCTGGACCGGAAGCTACTTCATATCCGATAGAATGAAATAAGGATTCAATCCGCATTAACGTTTGGGTTACGGGATGCAGTCCTCCTTTCCCCTGTCCACGTCCCGGCATTGTGACATCAAGTGCTTCTTCTTTCAGTTTTTGCTCAAGTCTTTTTTCCTGCAAAAACAGCCGGCGCTCCTTTAGGAGTGTTTCTAATTGATTTTTGGCCTGATTAATTTGCGCACCCACGACAGGACGCTGTTCAGAAGGTAACTTACCCAGCCCTTTTAACAAATTAGTCAATTCGCCGTTCTTGCCTAGATAACGCGCCTTGACTTGTTCCAATTCAACTTCATCTTCAATTGCATTGAATAAGCGGCTAGCTTCTCCTACGATTTCATCTACATTATTCATAAAAATGAACCCAAAATTTTTGCTGATATCAATCTGATCATATAAGAAAAAGGGAGGTATGGGCAAAATCCCAACCTCCCTGTTCTGTAAGGTCTCAATTGATTAAGCTGCCAGGCCAGTTCTTGCCTGTTCGGCAATTTTCTCGAAAGCGGGTTTATCAAATACAGCAAGGTCAGCCAAAACCTTTCTGTCAATTTCAATTTTTGCTTTTTTCAAGCCATTAATGAATACGCTATAGGATAATCCACATTCACGTGCTGCAGCATTAATACGTGCTATCCATAATGCTCTAAATTGTCTCTTACGCTGGCGTCTGTCTCGATAGGCATATTGCCCAGCTTTCATGACCGCCTGCTTGGCAACCCGATATACATTTTTTCGGCGCCCACGATAGCCCTTGGCCAAATTCAGAATTTTTTTATGTCGTGCATGTGCTGTAACGCCACGCTTTACTCTAGGCATCTTTAACTCCTTTATGCGTATGGCAACATCGAATGAACTGACGCTGCATCGCTTGGATGAATCGTGGCAATTCCTCTGAGTTGGCGTTTATTTTTAGTTGTTTTTTTAGTTAAAATATGTCGTTTAAAAGCCTGGGCACGCTTAATACTTCCACTTGAACGTATTTTAAAACGCTTCGCAGCACTACTTTTGGTTTTCATTTTAGGCATATAACCCTCCTTTTAATATGACTCTGGGTGCTTCCATACTGGAAAACTTTCAAACCCAGTATCACTTGTTTATATCATGTTGTTTTCAACTTTCCGTTTTTACAACACTACACTCGCACGCAAGCATTTTATGTACTACGGGCCTTTCAACCCAAATGCACGAAATAAATTCATGAAAAAAACTACGATGGTGTTGTAGCATCAGTCGTATCTGATTTTGCCTTACTTGGTTTTGTATCTTTTTTCTTGGGAGATAACACCATGACCATCTGACGTCCTTCCATCTTTGGAAACTGCTCTACAACCGCATGCGACTCCAGATCGTCTCTGATCCGCTCAAGCAACCGGACACCAAATTCTTGATGCGCCATTTCCCGACCTCGAAACCGCAGCGTCACTTTAACTTTATCCCCATCATTTAGGAAATTGATCAAATTACGCAATTTGATACGATAATCACCTTCATCTGTATTGGGTCTAAACTTGATTTCCTTAATATGTACCTGTTTTTGCTTCAGTTTCGCGTCATGTTTTCGTTTACTTTCCTGATAACGAAACTTACCATAATCCATTAACCTGCATACAGGCGGCTGCGCCGTGGGTGCAATCTCAACCAAGTCGACACCTGCTTCTTCAGCCAATTCATTCGCATCGGCAAGCTTGACTATACCTATTTGTTCTCCATCAACACCGATTACACGCACTTCTGGCACATCTATTTCGTCATTAATGCGCACTGATTTTTCTTGTGCTATGGCAATTCTCCAATAAATTAAAAAGAAAACATTATACCTTTAAAATGACTTCTTCTTTAAGGCGTTCTATCAATTTTGACACAGTCATTTGCCCCAAATCCTGCCCTGCACGATCTCGAACCGAAACTTGACCTGTTTTCACTTCTGCATCGCCCACAATGATCTGATACGGAAGCTTCTGTATACTATGTTCACGGATTTTATAGGTTATTTTCTCATTTCTCAAGTCTTGACTGACTCTGAACCCATTACTGTTAAGTTCATCAGTTATTTTTTTAGCATATTCGATCTGACCCATCGATATATTGAGTACAACAGCTTGCACCGGTGCAAGCCAAAGCGGAAATGCACCCGCATAATTCTCAATGAGTATCCCGATAAACCGCTCAAGCGATCCAAGGATCGCCCGATGCAACATTACTGGCACCTGCCTTGAGTTGTCTTCAGCAACATACTCAGCCCCGAGTCTCTCCGGCATAGAAAAATCCAGCTGCAATGTACCGCACTGCCAAATGCGCCCGATACAATCTTTTAATGAGAATTCTATTTTAGGTCCATAAAACGCCCCTTCGCCCGGCTGCAGCTCCCAATCGAGATCGGCTTCTTCAAGAGCAGCTTCCAATGCGGCTTCTGATCTATCCCATTGAGCATCTGAACCGACTCGTTTATCCGGTCTTGTCGACAATTTAACTAACAGGTCTGTAAACCCAAAATCAGCATAAACAAGTTTTAGTAAATCAATAAATTTTACAACTTCTCCCTGAATTTGATCTTCAGTACAAAAAATATGCGCATCGTCCTGCGTAAATGCTCTTACACGCATTATCCCATGCAATGCACCAGAAGCTTCATTACGATGACATGAACCAAATTCCGCCAATCTGATTGGCAAATCCCGATAGCTTCTTAATCCTTGTTTAAATATCTGCACATGACCCGGGCAATTCATTGGTTTAATCGCAAAACTACGTTCATCTGCATCAGTAATAAACATATTCTCGCGAAAATTATCCCAATGGCCAGATTGTATCCATAATGCCTTATCGATGACCTGTGGTGTTCGTATCTCCAAATAATCATTGCTATTCTGAATATTTCGCATATATTGTTCGATCTGCTGCCAAAGCGCCCAGCCTTTTGGATGCCAGAACACCATGCCTGGCGCATCTTCCTGTGTATGGAACAGATTCAGTTGCTTCCCAATTTTACGATGATCTCTTTTTTCAGCTTCCTCCAATCGATGCAGATACTGCTTTTGGTCCTCCTTTGTCGGCCATGCTGTTCCATAAATTCGTTGCAGCATTTCATTATTGGAATCACCACGCCAGTATGCACCCGCCACTTTCATCAATTTGAACACTTTTAATTTGGCGGTTGTCGGTACATGCGGGCCACGACATAAATCAGTAAAATTCCCTTGTGAATATAGCGACAAATCTTCATCGCCGGGAATGGATTCTATAATTTGAGCTTTATAATGCTCGCCCTGTTGTTTGAAAAAATTGATCGCATCCGATCGTTCCCAGATCGTTCTTTTTATCTTGATGTCGCGCTTACTTATTTCCAGCATTCTGGTTTCTATGGCTTGAAGATCTTCAGGCGTAAATGGCCGTTTGTAAGAAAAGTCATAGTAGAAGCCATCTTCGATGACCGGACCGATTGTCACTTGTGCATCAGGAAACAATTCCTTAACAGCATGTGCCAGCAAATGTGCACTTGAATGCCGAATAATTTCCAATCCTTCTGCATCCTTATCCGTGACAATGGCCAGTGAGCTATCGCACTCTATAGGGCTGTCAATGTCAACAAGTTTGCCATTAATCTTACCCGCGATCGCCGCGCGCGCAAGACCAGATCCTATCGAAGAAGCCACATCATAAACGGTTACAGGGTCATCAAAAACCCGTTCCGAACCATCCGGTAATCGAATAACTGTCACAAACTTTCCTCAGTTAATTTAATTGGTAATTTTAAGATAGTTGATAATCAAACCTGTGTTCGGCCCGTCATATCCGGTTCGCGATTGTAGTTTTATACCACATATTTATTTTTTGCAATCCATTTAAAAGCTTGGGTGATAATCCTATTGCAACGGCATCCACCAGACAATACCAGGCGGCGACACCACTGGGTGGATTGCCTTGAGTCCAGTCGAAAACAGGTTCAATAGACGCCCATTTCCAGGTCCCGGCTGCTGTGCCTATAATTTCAAGCCACGTGCAAATAAAAAAAGCACCAAGATAAACCAAGGGCGATCGACCCTTAAGAACGCAAATAACAAAAATAACAAATAAAAACGCACCGACTTGGTCTCCCTGCTCTGGAATACCGCTGACACCCCACAACGCCCACAATCCACCAGTGACAAATACAAATACAGCAATTTTACGCGCATACATTTGAAAAAACCCAGAGCGTGCAAGCTTGACCGCCGTCAAATATACCATGCCATGGCCCGGGGGCACATATAATGGAACATTCTCAAAGCGATAGGTATACCCTTCCATATAAATAGAAGCGAAATACTCGCCAACAGTAGCAAAGGCAACAGCCACAGCGACCTGCATTCTAATTTCTTTATTCTCACCCA
This sequence comes from Nitrosomonas sp., assembly GCA_031316255.1. Classification (NCBI taxonomy): domain Bacteria; kingdom Pseudomonadati; phylum Pseudomonadota; class Betaproteobacteria; order Nitrosomonadales; family Nitrosomonadaceae; genus Nitrosomonas; species Nitrosomonas sp. The sequence continues at coordinate 265,755 of JALDQW010000001.1, forward strand.
CTAAAAGTATGACAAGAAATACCCACGCAATAACACCTAATGTATTTTGCATGGTCATACTACCGCTGCCATCAATAACTAAGCTCACTGCGCAACAAAAGAAAGTAAAAGCCGGTATAGAATAATCACGCACCCTATGTGGATAATTAATACCGGCTTTTGGAAAATGATCCAACATTTCTTTTAAACCTCAACAAAATAAAAAAACCCGCCTGCGGCGGGTTATAAAATTTGAATCTGCACACTCTTTCAAATTTTTTTTCGTATATAGCTGCATGTCAAACAGCCCAAACTCAATGTAATTTTAGGTGTTTTGTATTTAAAATTAAAATCAGCACATCCTAAAATTACATTTTTACAGAACGATTTGTTATTTATTTTTCTTATATAACCCACTGAATAGTCTAGCAGACTATTCAATTAAAACTAAGATTTTTGACTATATCAATTTAATAATCATCATCCCAGTCATCATCGTCATCGTCGTCGTCATCCCAGTCATCATCTTCATCGGCCTTCAATACCATCTTGCCCTGAGCAAGACTCGCATCAAGATCCGTCATCGGGGCTTCTTCATGCACCAGGTTCTGATGACAATCTATACACGTCGCTCCCTCTGTTTCCATCTTCTTATGCGCAGCCTGTGCATCCTCTCCAGGTGGATCCGGATTCTTATGACAATCACGACACGTCACACTGTCCCATTTCTTCAGGTTCATCCGCGCATCATGCGCCATGATTAACCGACGTTCGTTAAACTTCTCCAACGTCGAGTAATCATTCACCAGCTCCAGCCATAATTCCCGCGCACCATCTACTACATGAGTATAAACCGCCAAATGAAAGTTCTTGAATCCCTGCGGTATATGACAGTCCTTACACCCAGGATTGACTCCCAATGCCCCATAGTGGGTCGATTCTCTCAGCTCGTCCTGGGTATACGTCATCGAGTGACAGCTCGTACAGAATTCTTCTGTCGATAACGCCGCCTCTCCGCCAAATACTATACCCACCAGAACGATCCCCAGTAACGCCCCCGTTAACAGGGTGCCTATCGCTCCTTTTTGTAATGCAGTCATTCAGGTCTCCTGTTAATCATCATCGTCATCGTCGTCTTCGTCGCCTTTCTCACCCTCTTGGGCGTTGGCCTGGAATTCATCGTGAAACTTGAATTTCGGTTCGCCGACAAATGCACCATCCAGTTTGTAGTGCGCATGCATCGCACTGTCGTCTTTTACCATTTTGTCAAAGTCAAACCGGTATTTCTCATCAACTTCTGGTGTGAATGGCGTATAGGGTGCTTTCGTGCCTTTCCAGCCCGAACCTTCATAGTTCAGGTGACACCCCGCACACGCTTCTTCAAAATGAAAGTCCTGACCTCTGTCCGCCAGTCGCTTGCGCTCGGTGGTCCTGCCTGTTCTTTCAAATTGCTGCCCGCCTTTTCGGTGATCGCCCCTGTATCTTTTGCCAGCACCATGGCAGGATTCACACCCTACTGCCGCCAGTTGACGTCTCGGCCGCTCTATGGTGTATCCTCCTCTCTGCTCCCAGCCATCAACATGGCAGCCTACGCAGTCTTTGTCTTTGGTGTAGTCCTTGTCTGGGTCAAGGCCTGCTTTTTCTTTCGCTTCCTTGCGCTCGCCTGCCTTCAGCGATTCCATCGCTTTGGCATGCGCTGTCTCGCGCCATGATTTACCTTGTGATTTGTGGCATGAGCTGCATTTCTGCCGCCCCTCAAAATCCGCTACCGCTGTCCCCGTGAAAAACACAAATGTCGCGAGTATAGCCAGTACGTACGTTATTGGGTGTTTCATCCTTCCTCCTTGTACTTTTCTTATTTCAAGTTCTTAAGCCGCGTATTGTACGCGATCACCCGTTTGTGTAAATGCTTATATGGATGCCGCGTGCTTTTTTTGTTCTTGTTGTTGCTTATTTTAGCTGTCTCTGTCTACGCTGTCTTTATTGTATCAATCCATCGCTTTCGTTGCCCGGAATTTTGTATACCCAGTAACCGCCCTGCTGGTATACCAGTTGCAGTGCTTCCAGCTCCATCGGCGCGTCTTTGTCTGTGAACGGCAGCATTCGCGCCAGCAGGGTTTCACTGCTTTGTGCGTCGCTCAGAAAGTAGACTCTGATTTGCGTATCGGTTATCGATTGTAGGGTATAGGTGTCAAAGTCGTTTTCCTTCAGTTGTACTTTCATGTGGTTGATCATGCCATGGATGTTGCCCGTCATTGGAAAGTTCTGGTAGGCAACACCAATTTTATCCGGGTACATGAGACCCAGTTTATACAGGTCTGTGACATGAACGATGATGTAGGCTTCCCGGTCCGTTCCAACAAGGCTGCGAAGTTGGGCTACGCCTTCTTCCGCTTTGGCCGTTAATGCCCGGCTAAATCGCTCGAATTGCTCCAGTTCGCTTTGGCTGGGTTTGCTTTGCCAGAACGCCTGTTCATACGCATCTATGGTGTCCATATATTCATACCAGTGCTGCGGTATGATTAACGGCTCGTTCAGGTGGCTGGTGAACAGGGTTTCGTGTCCGCTCAACAGGTTGATCTGTTGCGAGATGTCCCACCAGGCTAAAATAAGCGCATCTTTTTCTGCGTATTGGCCAATGGCTTTGGCCAGCGCACTCAGTTCGGATGATTTCCAGTCTAATGCGTGCAGGATTTCTTTGCTGTGGTTCTCCCATTTGACCAGCACCGGCGCTGCGCCGTCCCGTTGTGCTACTGTTGCCTGCGCTATGGGTTTCTCAACATCCGGAACGATGACGTCATACCGGCTGATTTTAAGTTCAGGCCACGCATCCAGTTCCAGTTCGGGATACTGCTGCGGATTCCCTGAGGATTGCTTCTGGTACTGATACGGTGCTGCTACCGGTTCAAACCATAAGTACGCAAACCACCCCAGAAAAACCAAACCTCCCGTCACCAGGAGTATGCCTAATGACGGGAGTAGTTTATCCCCCGACCGCTTCACTTGCGTGTCGCGGCCGGTCGTCTCTGCGGGTATCAAGCTTCGCTTTGCTTACGTTTACGCCATCCTGCCAAGGCTAATGTGCCTGCCAGCAGCATGCCGCCACCTAAACCGCCCAACGAGATTTTCTCTGCTGTACCGTCCAGATCCAGTAAGCTGGTGCGTTTGCCTTCGAGTTTGGCAACACGTTCTTTTAACGCGACCATTTCCCGAATCCGGAAGTTTTCGTCTTGTACTTCAACGTACGCCCGGTTCATCGGTCCCCAGCCTTCGGTGTAGGTCCAACCGCCTGGATTGACGTGTGCAAGACCAACGTGCATTTTAGCCAGGTCGTTTTCACCCATCTCGAGCACTTTCAACTCCATCGAGGCCGGGTTGTTGTCTTGCGACCAGAATAATTGCGTGAAGATCATGAATCCCGGTTTCTCCGGTGCCGGTGGATTCGGACGGTTGGTCTTCTGTCCTGCCAGCAAACCTTCGTTGTACAGCTTCTCGACTACTGCATGTGCATCCTGGTATTTCGCCAGACCTTGCAAGGTGCCTTTGTCCATCAGATCCAGATACGAACGTGCAAAACGCTCTGAGTGACACTGAGTACAGGTTACTACCCATGCATCCAGTCTCTCTTCTGACCATTCGCTGTTGATGTTCTCTGCTATCCCAGGTACAAATGGATAGTTCGCCCAGCGAATCTTTCTCACCATGTTGTGCGCGTATTCGCCTTCAAATTCCATGTGACAGCCCGCACAGGTCGGTGCTGTCTGGCCACCTTTGCTGTATGCATCCGAGAGTTGAACTTCCCAGTTCCAGCTATTGCCCAGCATCGCTACCATCTTGCCGTGCTTGGACATGGAATACGCTTCCCAGTTGTTGTGGTCTACACCACTGTGACAGGTCGCGCAGGCTTCCGGCTTACGAGATTCCGCCGCTGAGAATTCATGACGGGTATGACAGGTGTCGCATTTGTTCTGGTTCATGTGACACATGGTACAGCCTTCGGCTACTTCACGTTGTGGCATCGCCGCCCATACCGTGGTCTCTACGTTCGCCTTGTAGTCCAGCGCATGCGATGGACGTCCATCTGGCCACTGTCCGTTCGGCCAGATCAGCGTGTCACGCTCTGATTCGCGTTCCGCAAATTCCTGCAAGTGACATTTGCCGCATACATCCGCCGTCGGCATGATCAGGTCTTTGCTGTGATCTATCTTGCCCTGCTCGTTGATCCCAGCATGGCAATCTATACAACTCACTTCCTTCAGCTGCTCGCCTTCCTTCAGGTAACCCATCGAACGCAGATTCTTCTCTACGTCTTCAAGCTTGCCTTTCTTGTAAAATGTCGGATCGCTTGGCTTTAATGCACGCACTTTGTCCAGATTCGCATGGGTACTCTTCTTCCATGCGTTGACCCATACCGGCGATTCGTCCGAGTGACATTCCACACACTCTTTACGATCCGCTTTGTCTCTCATCGAGGTCGGCGGCTCATAAAATGTCGCAGGATCCATGTATCTGCTCAACGGAATCGGCTCCCAGTAATCACCCATCGTGCCCTTGCCCGCGCCTTGCTCAGGATCCTTATAACGCTTCACCAATGCTTCATGCAACTCCTTCGGACTCGCACCTCTGTCTATACCCAGTGCTTCATACGTCACGTCAGGAACACTTGGTATCGCCTGTACCGCACCCGCCAGCGCAAATGCACTTACAAACATGACCAATCTTAGCCATACCTTGGAAATCATCTCTCTCTCCTTTGTCTTTCTGTTATTTCCAGTTTTATTTTTACTTCTTTCTTCTTCTCTTCAGTGCAACAATTGCGCTTCCAAATACCCAACATACCTCGCGCATACCTCCCAATCCCACGCATAAATATGCAAATTCCCTTCCAGTATCCGAACCCCAATTCAACGCACTTGCCCTACCTTCCTTCGCTCCCCTAGACTACTCAGTCACCTTAACACTGTCAAGAAGTTTGTCGCATCCAACAGACACAATCGGATCAAATAGTCTGTTCGTTGCTTTCACTTGCAATACTTACATCCTGATTTAAATCAGATAATACATTCTGTTTTTTTCTTGTGTTGTGAAATGACAAACCGGTGCCTGCAGGAACCAATCTACCAACAATAACATTTTCCTTGAGTCCTCTCAGTTCGTCTTTCTTACCCATAATGGCTGCTTCTGTTAATACCCTCGTTGTTTCCTGGAAAGACGCTGCAGATATAAATGAATCTGTCGACAGCGATGCTTTGGTAATACCCAAAAGCATATATTCATAGGTTGCGGGCATTTTTTTCTCTGCGATTAAGCGTTCATTCTCATTAAGCAAATCTGCGCGTTCAACCTGCTCACCGGGAATAAACGATGAGTCACCTGCATTAATTACCTGGACTCTTCTTAACATCTGACGCACGATCACTTCAATATGTTTATCGTTAATTTTAACACCTTGTAAGCGATAAACATCCTGCACTTCGTCAGTAATATAGCGCGCCAGCGCCTCAACACCTTGCAAACGCAGAATATCACGCGGATCGGCCGGACCATCGACAATGACCTCACCTTTATTCACAACCTGTCCATCATGCGCCATGACATGTTTATCCTTGGGAATAAGGTATTCATGCGCAATACCTTCCATGTCTGTTATAACCAAACGCTGTTTACCCTTGGTATCCTTACCGAAAGAAACATTTCCGGTAACCTCTGCCAACATCCCCGCATCTTTTGGCGAACGTGCTTCGAACAACTCTGCAACACGTGGCAGACCACCAGTAATATCTCTTGTTTTTGATGTTTCTTGCGGTATCCGCGCAAGCACCTCACCGACACTCACTTGTTGGTCATCTCGCACGGTAATAATACAACCGATTTGGAAGGTGATACTGACCGGCTGATTACTACCCGGGATTTTGATTTCCTGACCGTCGTCATCGAGAAACTTCACTAAAGGACGTAATCCTTTAGATTGAACGACACCCCGCCGCTTTGGATCAATGACAACCAGTGTGGACAAACCAGTCACTTCATCAATTTGTTTGGCGACGGTTACACCTTCCTCAACGTTCTCAAAGCGCACTTTGCCAGTATACTCTGTAATAATCGGGCGCGTATGCGGGTCCCACGTCGTTAAAATTTGACCGGCCTTAACATGTTCGCCGTCACGGACTAGTAAAGTTGCCCCGTAAGGTGCTTTATGCCGTTCACGTTCACGACCATTTTCATCCGTAATAATGACCTCACCACTGCGTGAGATGGCAATTAACTCATTTTGCGCGTTAGTTACATATCGCATTGTAGATGAATACTGAACGACACCACTGGACTTACTTTCCACTTGGCTCGCAACCGCAGTTCTCGATGCAGCACCACCAATATGGAAGGTACGCATGGTCAACTGTGTGCCGGGTTCGCCAATTGATTGCGCTGCAATTACTCCGACAGCTTCACCAACGTTTACAAGCGATCCGCGACCCAAATCCCTACCATAGCATTTTGCACAGAGACCATATCGCGTGTCGCAGGTTAATGGCGTGCGTACTTTTACTTCGTCAATTCCATAGGACTCAATAAGATCAACAGCCGTTTCATCAAGTAATGTTCCGGCGGGATAAATTAATTCTTGATTTTCCGGATTGACAACGTCATTGACAATAACACGGCCAAGAATACGTTCACGTAGTGCCTCAATAATCTCACCACCTTCAATCAGCGCCTTCATGTTGACACCCTCACCGGTATTACAATCGTTTTCAGTGACGACAAGATCCTGCGTAACATCAACCAAGCGGCGCGTTAAATAACCTGAATTCGCTGTTTTGAGCGCGGTATCTGCCAGACCCTTACGCGCACCATGCGTTGAAATAAAATATTGCAAGACATTCAAGCCCTCACGGAAATTCGCTGTAATGGGCGTTTCAATAATCGAGCCATCCGGTTTGGCCATTAATCCACGCATACCGGATAACTGCCTGATCTGGGCAGCGGAACCACGCGCACCGGAATCAGCCATCATATAAATTGAGTTAAAAGATTCTTGCAATACTTCCTTGCCGGATTCATTGAGTTTCACCTCACCAGTGTCTGTATCCAGCACATGCTCGACGCCAAGCTGCTCCATCATTGCTTTGGCCACCTGATCACCAGCACGTCCCCAAATATCGACAACTTTGTTATACCGCTCGCCCTGCGTTACTAAACCTGACGTATACTGTCCTTCAATTTCTTTCACTTCCTTTTCTGCAGCTGCAATCAAATCGCTTTTCTGTTTAGGAATCAGCATGTCATCCGAGCAGATTGAAATACCCGCCTTAGTTGCATAACTAAAGCCGGCATACATGAGTCTATCAGCAAAAATCACCGTCTCACGTAACCCACATCGACGAAAACCCGCATTAATCAATTTCGAGATTTCCTTTTTCTTGAGTGTCTTATTCAGTAACGAAAAAGGCAAACCTGGCGGAAAATTTTCAAATAACAGGGTACGCCCTACTGTTGTTTCATAGCGGGTTATTTTTTCACGCTGCTCACCATCAGCATCGGTATCAGTTTCTTTAATACGTACAGTAATTCGGGCATTTAATTCAACCTGACGGCTTTCATAAGCACGCGAAACTTCCCTGATATCCGCAAAAAACATACCCTCACCACGCGCGCCCATTTTCTCTCGCGTCGTGTAATACAACCCCAGCACAATATCCTGAGAAGGAACAATAATCGGTTCACCGTTCGCCGGAGACAAAATGTTATTGGTTGACATCATTAGCGTACGGCATTCCATCTGCGCTTCGAGCGACAATGGCACATGAACCGCCATTTGGTCACCATCAAAGTCAGCATTAAACGCAGCACAAACCAATGGATGCAATTGAATAGCCTTGCCCTCAATGAGTACAGGTTCAAATGCCTGAATACCAAGGCGATGAAGTGTCGGGGCACGATTGAGCATCACGGGATGTTCGCGAATCACTTCTTCCAGAATATCCCAAACAACCGGACTCTCACTTTCCACCTCGCGCTTGGCAGCCTTTATGGTACTGGCAATACCCATTACCTCGAGTTTATTAAAGATAAAGGGCTTGAATAATTCGAGCGCCATTTTTTTTGGCAAACCACACTGATGCAATTTAAGTTGCGGCCCCACCACAATGACAGAACGACCTGAATAATCAACGCGCTTGCCCAGTAAATTCTGCCGGAAACGTCCGCCCTTGCCTTTAATCATATCTGCAAGTGACTTCAATGCACGCTTATTTGCACCGGTCATCGCTTTACCGCGCCGTCCATTATCCAACAATGAATCGACCGATTCCTGCAGCATGCGCTTTTCATTACGTACAATAATATCAGGCGCCTTCAATTCCAATAAACGCTTTAATCGATTATTTCGATTTATGACGCGGCGATAGAGATCATTCAAATCCGAGGTTGCAAATCGCCCGCCATCCAAGGGAACCAATGGGCGCAAGTCAGGCGGCAACACGGGTAGCACCGAGAGTATCATCCATTGCGGCTTAATTCCTGACTTATTAAACGCTTCCAGAACTTTCAAACGTTTGGAAATTTTTTTGATTTTTGTTTCGGAGCCTGTGCTTTCCATTTCACGGCGCAAGCTCTCTATTTCTTCATTAATATCAAGATTTCCAAGTAAATCCCGAACGGCTTCGGCACCCATACTGGCGCTGAAATCATCGCCATATTCCTCGGTTTTTGCCAAATAGTCATCTTCGGTCAATAACTGACAACGCGTGAGCGGCGTCATGCCGGGGTCAGTTACAACATAGGCTTCAAAATAAAGAATGCGTTCAATATCACGCAGTGTCATATCCAACACCATACCTAATCGTGATGGCAAAGATTTCAGGAACCAGATATGTGCTACTGGCGAAGCCAGCTCAATATGACCCATGCGTTCGCGGCGAACTTTTGATAATGTGACTTCAACACCACATTTTTCACAAATTACGCCACGATGCTTCAGTCGTTTATACTTCCCGCATAAGCATTCGTAATCTTTCACCGGACCAAAAATCTTGGCGCAGAAAAGGCCGTCTCTTTCCGGTTTAAATGTCCTATAGTTAATCGTTTCAGGTTTCTTAACTTCGCCATATGACCATGAACGAATTTTTTCAGGTGATGCTAAGCCAATCCGAATTGCATCAAATTCTTCTTTATGGGTAACCTGTTTAAATAAATCTAACAGTGCTTTCATTTGTCACTCCTGTTTATCAGGGAACAGAAAATTTAGGGTTAAGCAAAATTCCAGTAATGTAATTAACGTGCTATTGCTGGTATTTGCAGAATAAGTGCTTGTTGTTGTTTTAGATAATTAATCTTGTTCCAGATCAATATCCATACCCAGAGAACGTATTTCTTTTACCAGTACATTGAATGATTCCGGCATACCCGCATCAATTTTGTGATCGCCCTTAACAATACTTTCGTAAACTTTTGTCCGTCCCGTCACATCGTCAGATTTAACGGTTAACATTTCTTGCAATGTATAAGCAGCGCCATATGCCTCCAGCGCCCAGACTTCCATTTCACCGAACCGTTGCCCACCAAACTGAGCTTTACCGCCCAGTGGTTGTTGCGTAACAAGACTATAGGGCCCTGTTGAACGCGCATGCATTTTATCGTCAACCAAATGATGCAGTTTCAACACGTGCATATAACCCACTGTTACGGGACGATCAAATGCCTCGCCAGTACGACCATCATAGAGTGTAATTTGACCTGATCTGGGTATGTCAGCCAGTTCCAACATGTCTTTAATCTCACTTTCAGTGGCGCCATCAAAAACAGGTGTTGCAAATGGAACACCTTTTGTCAGATTTCTTGCCAATGAAAAAATTTCATCATCAGTCAATGAATTAACATCTTCTTTTTTCCCGCTGTTATTATAGATCCTATCCAAAAACGTCCTTAACTCAGCGGCTTTCTTCTGTTCATTTAACATTCTGTCAATCTTTTTACCCAGACCTTTTGCCGCCCAACCCAGATGAACTTCAAGAATCTGACCGACATTCATACGCGACGGTACGCCCAGCGGATTTAACACAACATCCACGGGTGTGCCATCCGCCATGTACGGCATATCTTCCAAAGGTACTATTTTTGAAATCACCCCTTTGTTACCATGCCGCCCAGCCATTTTATCCCCAGGCTGCAGACGCCTTTTAACAGCGATGTAAATCTTCACCATTTTCTGAACACCTGGTGGTAATTCATCGCCTTGAGTAAGTTTTTTCTTTTTCTCTTCAAATGCGTCATCAAACGCCTTGCGTTTCAAAACCATGCTTTCACGCATTTGTTCAAGTTGAGTACTTGCATCTTCGTCCGACAAACGAATATCAAACCAGAAATGCGGATCAATACCTTGCAAGTATTCAGTGGTAATCGCTGTTCCTTTTTTAATCTTTTGCGGACCGCCTGTAGCAACTTTACCGGTTAACAAACGTTCTATCCGCTCAAAAGCGTCCTCTTCTACAATACGCATCTGGTCCGCCAGATCTTTTTTATAGCGATCCAGTTCTTCATCAATAATTTGCTGGGCCCGCTTATCACGCTCAATACCTTCCCGTGTAAATACTTGCACGTCAATAACCGTACCCGAAATACCAGATGGCACCCGCAAAGAGGTATCCTTTACATCAGAAGCCTTTTCGCCAAAAATCGCACGTAACAACTTTTCTTCTGGCGTTAATTGTGTCTCTCCTTTTGGCGTTACTTTACCAACCAGTACATCCCCTGCTTCCACTTCTGCACCGATATATACGATACCGGATTCATCCAAACGGCTGAGCTGCTGTTCAGATAAATTTGGAATGTCGGCTGTTATCTCTTCAGTACCCAGTTTGGTATCTCTACTGACGACAGAGAGTTCTTCGATATGAATAGAGGTAAAACGGTCTTCAGAAACAATTCGTTCCGAGATCAGAATCGAGTCTTCAAAATTGTAACCATTCCAGGGCATGAATGCGACGAGCATATTCTGACCCAGCGCCAGTTCACCCAGATCTGTAGAAGCGCCATCCGCTATTACATCACCTTTTTCAATTTGATCGCCTATATTGACCAAAGGGCGCTGATTAATATTGGTATTCTGATTTGAACGCGTATATTTAATCAGATTATAGATATCGACACCGACTTCTCCAACACTCGTTTCAGCGTCATGAACACGTACCACTATACGACTTGCATCGACGTAATCCACGATCCCGCCACGCTCTGCACGCACGGTTGTTCCTGAATGAACAGCCACAACACGTTCAATACCCGTACCGACAAGCGGCTTTTCAGCCCGCAAACAGGGTACCGCCTGACGCTGCATATTCGACCCCATCAATGCCCGGTTTGCATCATCATGCTCCAGAAAGGGGATTAACGATGCAGCTACAGAAACAATTTGGGCTGGCGCCACATCTACATATTCAATACGCTCAGGAGATGAAAGTGCGAACTCGTTTTTATGCCTGCAAGATACGATTTCACTAACAAATTGTCCATCGCCGTCCAGTTCCGCATTTGCTTGGGCAATCATGAAATTGCCTTCCTCAATCGCAGAAAGATAGTCTATCTCATCGGTTACACTACTTTCATTTACTTTTCTATACGGAGTCTCGATAAAACCGTACTCATTGGTACGCGCATATAAAGCCAGCGAATTGATCAAACCAATATTTGGGCCTTCAGGTGTTTCAATCGGACAGACTCGACCATAATGTGTTGGATGGACATCGCGCACTTCAAAACCGGCGCGTTCCCGCGTCAAACCACCAGGGCCCAGAGCGGATATACGACGTTTATGCGTGATTTCGGATAACGGATTGGTTTGATCCATAAACTGGGACAGCTGACTGGAACCGAAAAACTCACGGGCTGCAGCAGATACCGGTTTCGCGTTAATCAAATCATGCGGCATTAGGTTTTCAGACTCGGCCTGACTCAACCGCTCTTTGACGGCACGCTCAACACGAACCAAGCCGGATCTAAACTGGTTCTCGGCCAATTCACCGACTGAACGAACGCGACGATTGCCCAAATGATCGATATCATCAATTTCTCCACGCCCATTTCGCAGTTCTACCAAAATTTTTATCACTGCGATAATATCTTCATTGGATAAAGTCTGAGAACCCGTCAGTTCTTCACGTCCAACCCGACGGTTAAACTTCATTCTACCCACGACGGACAAGTCATAGCGATCGGCGGAATAAAACAAACTGCTAAACAATGCTTTTACAGCTTCTTCAGTAGGTGGTTCACCTGGCCGCATCATTCTATATATCGCAACCTGTGCCGATGTTTCGTCAACCGTCTCGTCTATTTTAAGTGTCTGCGAAATATACGGGCCATAGTTAAGATCATTGACATACAATGTCTTAATTTTACTGATACCCGCTTCACCGAATCGAGTCAGCATGGCATCTGTAATCTCATCATTAACAGAAGCCAGAACTTCTCCTGTTTCCTTGTCAATCACATTATGTGCAAGAATTCTGCCCAGTAAAAAATCTTCCGGCACTTCAAGCTGACTAATGTTGGCATCCTGCAATTCCTTGATATGTCTGGCCGTTATTCTTTTATCCTTTTGAACGATAACTGTGCCGTCATTTGTTTTAATATCAAAGCTGGATACATCGCCTCGCAACCGCTCAGGCACAAGATCGAATAGAATCGTATTCTTTTTAAATGAAAAACCATCAAAAATAAAGAATTCTTCAAGAATTTGCTCGACCGTATAGCCAATCGCTTTAAGCAATGTCGTAACGGGCATTTTACGGCGGCGATCGATCCTAAAATACAAGCAATCTTTCGGATCGAATTCGAAGTCAAGCCACGAGCCACGATAAGGAATAATACGTGCAGAAAACAGCAGTTTTCCAGAAGAATGCGTTTTGCCACGGTCATGCTCAAAAAACACGCCTGGAGAACGATGTAACTGAGAAACAATAACGCGTTCGGTACCATTGATTACAAAAGATCCCGTATTTGTCATTAACGGAATCTCCCCCATATACACTTCCTGTTCTTTTACTTCCTTAACAGTCGGTTTGGATATTTCTTTATCCAGAATCGTCAATCTTACTTTTGCACGCATTGATGACGCATAAGTCAATCCCCGTTGTTGACATTCTTTAACGTCGAACACAGGCGCGCCAAGTTCATAACTGATAAAATCCAGGCGTGCATTTTTAGTATGACTTTCAATTGGAAAAATTGAATTAAAGGCAGCCTGCAAACCTTGGTCTTTACGTTTATTGGGCGGGGTATCTGCTTGCAAGAAAGAAGCGTAGGATTCGAGCTGAGTAGAGAGAAGAAATGGAATAGGTAAAACACTATCCCGCTTTGCAAAACTTTTACGGATACGTTTTTTCTCAGTAAACGAATAACCCATTAATTTTCTCCGGGAGATAAGAAGGACGAATTATGAAAAATAAAAAAACTGATCAATTATTTTACAAAAATAAATCGACCGAATGAAATATCAAAGGCTGGCAACAAAATTTTTGCTTGCCAGCCTCATCACAGTTAACAATAAAACTATTTAACTTCGCAGGTAGCACCAGCTTCTGTTAACTGTTTCTGAATCGATTCCGCATCTTCTTTTGAAACACCTTCTTTAACTGGTTTTGGCGCACCATCTACCAAATCCTTTGCTTCTTTTAATCCGAGGCCAGTTACTGCTCTTACCACTTTAATAACATTTACTTTGCTTGAACCTGCGGAAGTTAACATAACTGTAAATTCGGTTTGCTCGGCTGCGGCCGCTCCGCCGCCTCCACCCGCACCACTTGGTGCAGCAACTGCAACAGCTGCTGCTGCAGCTGAAACACCGAATTTTTCTTCCATTTCTTTGATAAGTTCTGACAATTCAAGCACTGTCATATTCGCAATTGCATCTAAAATTTCATCTTTGGATACTGCCATTATTTTTTCTCCTGGTTATTTCTGAAATATTTTTAACGATGAGAGGTTTGTCGAATAGAAACGCGACGTTATTTGCTATCGCGAACTGCTGCCAGACCACGCACAAATTTTGTTGGCACTTCATTGAGTGTTTGTACAAATTTTGCCACTGGCGCTTGCATTGTTCCCAGCAACTTAGATAATAATTCATCGCGACTTGGAAGCACGGCAAGGGCCATAACATCTTCTCGAGACATCACGCTCTCACCCATCGCACCCAATTTAATCACGAATTTTTCATTATCTTTTGAAAACTCATGCAGGACTTTTGCTGCTGCCACAGGATCCGAGCTGATACCATAAGCAAGTGGACCCACCATATGCTCGGCAAGACCAGCATAGGCTGTATCTGCAACTGCACGCCGCACCAATGAGTTTTTAATGACACGAAAATATATACCTGCTTCGCGCGCTTTCGCCCGCAGTTGTGTCATCTGGCCGACTTCCATTCCTCTGTATTCAGCCATGATAATGGCCTGCGCATTTGCAACCTGCGCGCTGACTTCAGCCACTATGGCTTTTTTCTCTTCAAGATTAAGACTCAAGGTTCATTCTCCATCAGTAATCTCAGCACAGATGATTCAACAATGCTTACAACAAACATCATCTGCACTGTACACTGGCGACCTTTTACCAGGAAAAACAATTCCTGTTTTGGGGACACCATCTACGCTGGGTTCTATACGCTCTAGAAGTTGACTCATTTATTACAGTTAACATCACAAACGCATTGAGTTTAAGAACTTTACTTTAAATATTAGCCATTCTATAGCTAAAGGTTACCCCAGCGGTCTTTGATAATCCACCGAATCATATCTTCCTAACACAACTCGGCGGCCCAAAGTTCATTATTGCTGCAATATACTTGTTTGATCGACGCGTACGCCAACACCCATAGTACTCGACACTGACACGCGCCTAAGATAGACACCTTTGGACGCCGCTGGCTTGGCTTTATTCAGCGCCTCAATTAATGCTGCCAGATTTTTCTTTAATGCATCAACTTCAAACGATGCACGGCCAATTGTACAATGTATGATTCCGGTCTTGTCCGCCCTGAATTGCACCTGTCCTGCTTTTGCATTCTTTACTGCAGTCGCTATATCCGTTGTTACAGTACCTACTTTTGGATTCGGCATTAAACTTCGCGGCCCCAGAATTTGACCAAGTTGCCCGACCACTCGCATGGCGTCTGGACTTGCAATGGTCACATCAAAATTGATATTTCCTGCTTTTACTTCTGCCGCCAGGTCTTCAAACCCTACGATATCTGCGCCGGCTTCTTCGGCTTCCTTAGCTTTATCTCCTTGCGCAAACACGGCGACTCTGACAGTCTTTCCCGTTCCTGCCGGCAATACGACTGAACCGCGAACCGCCTGATCAGATTTTTTTGCATCAATTCCCAGATTGACTGCAACGTCAATCGATTCATCAAATTTGGCATTGGCTGTTTCTTTAATCATGCCCAATGCTTCTTCAATCAAGTACGTCTTATTACGGTCTATTTTAGCTGCAATAGCTTTATAACGATTCGATAAATGCGCCATTTATATACCCTCGACTTCAATACCCATACTTCTCGCACTACCCGCAATAGTTCGTACAGCGGCATCCATGTCTGCTGCGGTCAGATCAGGCATTTTCGTTTTAGCAATTTCCTCAGCTTGACTTCTGCTCAGTTTCCCGACTTTATCCACATGCGGTTTGGCGCTTCCTTTTCCAACACCAGCCGCTTTTTTGATAAGCACCGAAGCCGGTGTTGTCTTCATTACAAAAGTAAAGCTTTTGTCTGCATATGCTGTTATTACAACCGGAACCGGCAGTCCCGGTTCAATTTTTTGAGTTGCTGCATTAAAAGCCTTGCAGAACTCCATGATATTCAATTGACGTTGCCCAAGCGCAGGACCTATAGGCGGACTTGGGTTAGCTTTACCCGCAGGTACTTGCAATTTAATATAACCAATTATTTTTTTTGCCACTACATTTTCTCCTATTGGGTAATTGCGAGTTTTAAACTCTCCCCTGATTTTGATGCAACCAATGCGTTTCTATAAGTTTGGATACAAGCTGGTATTAATTAGCATCATCGATTGTCATGGCCTGTCAAGATTTTTCCACCTGATTAAAATCCAACTCTACAGGCGTAGGTCTTCCAAAAATAGACACAGACACTCTGAGTTTATTTTTTTCATAATTCACGTCTTCCACATTACCGTGGAAATCAGTAAACGGACCATCTTTGACACGTACCGCTTCACCCATCTCAAACAGTATTTTTGGTTTGGGTTTTTCTATACCTTCTTGAATTTGATGAAGTATGGTATCCACTTCTTTTTGACTGATAGGCGTTGGTTTCATCACAGTGCCACCTACAAAACCTGTAACCTTATCGGTATTTTTGACTAAGTGCCATGTTTCATCAGACATTTCCATTTCAACTAGCACATAGCCAGGAAAAAACTTTCTCTCGCTAATATTTTTTTGACCACCCTTCATTTCAACAACTTCTTCAACAGGAACAAGTATGCGCCCAAATTTATCCTGCATACCCGCTCTGTTAATGCGGTCAATCAATGCACGTTGTACGCTTTTCTCAAAACCAGAATATGCATGTACTACATACCATTTTTTGCTCATCTTTTTCTCTGAAGAATGCGATCAAACATCCTGATTCATCATAAGCTTAACAATTGACATCAATGCCGCATCAACAAGCCACAAGAACAATGCCATTGCAACCACAAATGCAAAAACCAGACCTGACGTCTGTAGTGTTTCCTTACGGTTTGGCCACACTACCTTTTTTGTTTCTTCAGACGACTCTCTACAGAATGCATAGAAATCTTGACCTTGGGTTGTATATCGGGCCACAAATGCGGCCAGCAAAAGTCCCACAAGTACAGACAATACACGTATGACCATTGCGCTTTCACTCAAATAAGTGAAACCGACAACACCAGTCAAAATGAAAATAAATACCAGCCCAAGCTTTAATTTGTTCACGTTCTAAAATCCCTCACACTCTTCTAATTATAGAGAGAATATTTTGAAAATACTTGGCAGGCCAGGAGGGCATCGAACCCCCAACCTTCGGTTTTGGAGACCGACGCTCTGCCAATTGAGCTACTGGCCTTTTTAAACACGGAAAACTTATTTACCATAGGGTTCTGGTTAGGGTTTTAAACCAGTCCTTCAAATCTTACCACCAACCAAATACCTAATTTACTAAAATTTTACTCAATTATCTTAGCAACCACACCGGCACCTACCGTTCTGCCTCCTTCACGGATCGCAAAACGCAGACCATCCTCCATTGCAATCGGTGCGATCAGATTGACTGTCACCGACACATTGTCACCCGGCATCACCATTTCTGTGCCCGCCGGCAACTCAATCGCGCCTGTCACATCCGTCGTCCGGAAATAAAACTGCGGACGATAACCAGGAAAAAACGGTGTATGCCTGCCACCCTCTTCTTTACTTAATACATATATCTCGGCCGTAAACTTGGTATGCGGCGATATGCTTCCCGGCTTCGCCAGAACCTGCCCACGTTCAACTTCTTCGCGTTTGGTGCCTCGCAACAATACGCCAACATTATCTCCCGCCTGACCCTGATCAAGCAGCTTCCTGAACATCTCAACACCTGTACAAACCGTTTTCAGCGTTGGCTTCAACCCTACAATTTCAATCTCTTCGCCAACTTTAATGATCCCTCTTTCAACACGGCCTGTTACCACAGTGCCACGGCCCGATATCGAAAAAACGTCTTCAACAGGCATAATAAATGCGCCATCAATCGCCCTTTCCGGCTCAGGAATATAAGTATCCAATGCTTCCGCCAACTTAAGAATAGACGGCTCGCCTATCTCGCTCTGGTCGCCTTCCAGCGCCTTCAGCGCAGATCCAACTATGATCGGCGTATCATCCCCAGGAAAATCATACTTCGACAGCAACTCACGGATTTCCATTTCAACCAATTCCACCAACTCGGCATCATCCACCATATCCGCCTTGTTCATGTAAACAATGATATAGGGAACACCAACCTGACGCGCAAGCAGTATGTGCTCTCGCGTTTGCGGCATCGGTCCATCCGCTGCAGATACTACAAGTATCGCACCATCCATTTGCGCGGCTCCAGTAATCATGTTCTTAACGTAGTCAGCATGCCCAGGACAGTCAACATGCGCATAATGACGTTTATCCGTCTCATACTCCACATGCGCCGTATTGATGGTAATACCCCTTGAACGTTCTTCCGGCGCCGAATCTATCTGATCATAACTCTTCGCCTCTCCGCCAAACTTTGCTGTCAATATCGTCGTAATCGCCGCCGTCAGCGTCGTCTTACCATGATCCACATGCCCTATCGTTCCCACATTTACGTGCGGCTTCGAACGTTCAAACTTGCTTTTTGCCATGACCTGTTCCCTCTAAGCTTACTGTCTAAACTAATATTAATACAATCTCTGGAGCCCATGACCAGAATTGAACTGGCGACCTCTCCCTTACCAAGGGAGTGCTCTACCACTGAGCTACATGGGCAATTGCGTATTACCTAATCCTAATTACCCATAACTCCATTTTGGAGCGGGTGAAGGGAATCGAACCCTCATCGTAAGCTTGGAAGGCTTCTGCTCTACCATTGAGCTACACCCGCATACATTCAAAAAGGAGCTAATTCTAGCCACCCAAATACAAATGGCATGCGACCCCCATTCTTTATTTTATCGCTCTACTATTGATTCCCATTTGGTGGAGGGGGAAGGATTCGAACCTTCGAAGGCTGAGCCGTCAGATTTACAGTCTGATCCCTTTGACCGCTCGGGAACCCCTCCAAACGAAACCGGTGATTATGAATATATCACGACAATAAGTCAATTACTTATTGTAAAAAATTGTGCAAATTTAAAACGCTACGTGTAATGAAAGCAAACTTCAATCTAACGATTAACCTGTAACCTGATTTTCAGTTAAAGCGTATTCTTGGATCTACTAAAGTATATGAAATATCGGTTAATATTAGACCGACGATGTACAACACAGAACCCAGAAAAACCATTGCCCTGACGACCGCAAAATCCTGAGAATTAATTGCATCAATGGTATAACTCCCCAGACCAGGGATGCCAAAAAACGATTCTACAATCAGACTACCCAAAAACAACAATGGCACGATAACAACCGCACCCGTTAATATGGGTATCATGGCATTCTTGAGTACATGCTTGAATAACACCAAATGCTCGGACAATCCTTTGGCGCGCGCAGTACGCACATATTCTTTCTCCATTTCCTCGAGAAAAATAGTGCGGTACCATCGCGTATTGGCGCCAGCACTACTGATAACTCCAATAATTACCGGTAGAATTAAAAATTTACCGGCATCCAGGCCGGATGCAAATCCCGAAATAGGCACCAGATGCCATAATTTACTCACCAAGAACTGCCCCCCGATGATATAAAAAAGACTTGAAACTGACATTAAAGCCACACATAAAACCACACCCCAAAAATCGATATATGTCGCCCTGAAGAAAACCATGATTAGGGCGAATGTAATATAGGAGAATAATCCCAAAACAAATACCGGCAGCGCAATTGCAAAGCTTGGCAACATGCGTGATTTGATTTCGTGACCAATATCCCGCCCTTCATCCGATCTTCCAAAATCAAACGCAAACATAGCTATCGATTTTTCAAAAAAAATGGTTTGTGTCAATTGGTCTAAACCACTCTGCGCTTGATTAAACAACAGAGGCTTGTCATAACCGCGTTCAACTTTCCATTTTTCAATTGCTTCGGGTGTTACATATTTTATTCCAAGCTGCATGCGCGCCATATCATCAGGCGTGTTCACCACAAAGAATAAGGTAAAAGTCAGAAGATTTACCCCGATAAGAATTGGCACTGCATATAAAATGCGACGAATAATATAGCTCAGCATAAACGAAAACTAGCTTGTTCCAGACCTTAAGTTCTTAATTCCCATACTACGCTCATGCCGCCGATAAGCGGAAATACCAGGCACTAAAATTACAATTACCAACACCAATCCAACTACGATAGGCCATAGTACCGGCTTATTCCATTCTCGCCGCTTTTGCTCTCTTAAATCAGCATCAATACGATAATATTTCACATTATTATTCGAAATTCTGTTCGGTTTTACGTTTTGATACCATTCATGATACAACCCGTATTCTTTGGGGTGGTATCCCCATAGCCAAGGTGCATCAAACCGCAGAATTTCAACCATTCGATCTATGATTTCCTGACGTGCGGGCCCGTTGTCCATATCTTTCATTTGTTCAAATAATTGATCATATTCCGGGTTATCATAGTTGGCTGCATTATTCGAAGCACTTCCACTGCTATTCCCAACTTTCCGCTGCGGACCGTAGAGCAAAAAAAGAAAATTTTCAGGATCAGGATAATCTGCATGCCATCCCCACTCGAAAATTTGTGCATTTCCTTTACGAATCTTATCCTGAAAACGATTATAATCCGTGCTTCTTACAACCAGTTGAATATTTAATTTCTGGAACTGCTTACGCATCCAATCAAGTATTGATCGATCTTCTGTACTGCGGGCAGTTACATCATAATACAATACAAGCGGCGCACCTGTTTCTCTGTCTATGCCATTTGGATAACCCGCTTCAGCAAGTAAATATCGCGCAACTTCTATTGATTTGCGATGCGGCGCACCGTTGCTCCAGTCATAAACCAAGTGATTCATACCCACTTCACCCCCCCGATAACCAGGCACACCCGGTGCAATCGGGCCATGAGCCGGCAAACCTCTGCCATTGGCAAAAATTGAAATAAACTCTTCATAATCCACTGCTATCGATATCGCCTGCCTGAGTTTTCGTGCCGCGTTACGCGATTCTTCGGTTCTGCCTCCCCCCACAACTGGATCAAGCATATTAAATCCGATATAAAACGTGGAAACCGCCACAGTCGCTTCAAGTCGTATACCTTGTTGCGCCATCGCGTCGGTTACAGTCGCTTCACCCTGTCCGACCAATTGTACTGCCTGATCAAAACTATCAGAACCAATCCCGGATGCATCATAATATCCCTGTAAAAATTTATTCCAGCGCGGAATACCCTCCCGCTCCCGCGAATAAATAATCTTGTCGATAAAAGGAACGGGCTTGCCTGCATCGACCAGCAGTCCATTTTCATAATCGGCCGGCATACCTTCTTCGGGATAAATTTCTCCGTAGAAATTGGGATTTTTTTTCAGCACCATACGCAAATTTGGATTATTTTCGGTCAGCATATACGGTCCTGTTCCTACTGGATACCAGTCCAACGTAATATTTTTCTGGATCAAACCTGCTTGCGAATAAAATGAATCCGCTTCCCACGGCATGGGCGCAAAAAAAGGCATTGCCAGCCAATAGATAAACTGCGGGTATTTACCGTTTATTTTGATTCTGTAAGTATAGTCATCCACGACATCCACTCCGTCGAGCGTATACTCATCAAGATTTAAGAAATGCTCATTTTCCTGCAAATTGCTTTGTGCACTTCTAAGAACAACGGCGTAATCGCGAAGCCCCATTATGTAGTCTGCCATCAACCCGTAAATTGGCGAGTGTAACTTCGGATGAGCGAGCCGTTTTATTTGGTAAACATAATCTTGCGCCCTTAATTCACGCGATCCCGTTTCTGGAAAATCGGATAATTTATAGATTGTTGCGAGTGCTTGATCATCCAGTTGATGATAAAGCCATTCATTGTGTTCGTTAGTCGCAAATGCCGGATGCGGTTGATAAATAATTCCCGGCTTAATGGTAATCTCATACTGTGTATAGGCTATATCGCCCACTTCGATATCATTCGGTAACGGATAGTCATCATGGTCGTAATAAGTAACCACCGGCATTTCTGCGGCAGTATACGGAATTAAAGTAAATGGCCGCTTCAAATAATGATATTGGAGTGGTGGCTGATAGATCTGTGCAGTAAATTGTATTTCGTTGGAACTGTATGACTGCACCGGATCAAGGTGCTTGGGTCGTTCCGTAAAAACATTATAAAGAATGTTCTTTCCTTCATCAGAAGCTGGATAAGGGTTGTTCCAGATCTGACCACATGCAGTTAACAAGACTAAAATAACAACTGCCGGATAGAAAACCGCAGTCCTAATTTCATTAATACGCAGCCTCATGATATAAATTTTTTGACTGGCTTTTCAGACAAAACAATACCCGTTTAAGAAAGTGTAAGAAAGTATAAAACGTATATAAAGTAAAGTATCAGGTTTTTGAACAGAATCAATATAAATTTTCACGTTCTCAAATTCAGACTAGCACATTCAACCGGCAGTCAGCTTCGGCTATAATTTACCCTTACAAAAAATTTACAAGGAAGTTTCATGGGATTTCTCAATAACAAACGCGTCCTTATTACCGGACTACTTAGCAATCGATCAATCGCTTACGGTATTGCCAAAGCCATGCAACGCGAAGGTGCAAAATTGGCGTTTACTTATCAGGGTGAAGATCTGCGTAGCAGAATTGAAAAATTGGCCGTTGAATTTGACAGTAGTTTATTATTTCCCTGCGATGTAACCAGTGACAGTGAGATTGAAAAATGTTTTGAAGACTTGCAGAAACACTGGGATGGCCTGGACTGCATCGTCCATTCCGTTGCTTTTGCACCACGGGAAGCACTCACGGGAGACTATCTGGAAAGCGTCAACCGCGAAGCATTTCGCATCGCACATGATGTCAGCGCCTATAGTTTCTCCGCACTTGCAAAAGCCGCATTACCACTTATGCAAAACAGAAATGCTTCATTATTGACTTTGAGCTATTTGGGTGCAGTGCGAGTAATGCCGAATTATAATGTCATGGGATTGGCCAAAGCCAGTCTTGAAGCCAATGTACGCTTTATGGCTTCGAGCCTGGGTCCTAAAGGAATTCGCGTTAATGCAATATCTGCCGGTCCCATCAAAACACTGGCAGCAGCTGGAATTGGAAATTTCGGAAAATTATTAGGATATACCGAAAAAGTTGCTCCCTTGCGACGCAATATTACTATTGAAGAAGTCGGCAATGCAGCGGCTTTTTTATGCAGTGATCTGGCCAGTGGAATCACCGGTGAAATCACCTATGTCGACGCCGGATTTAACACCGTGGCTTTTTCACTTAACGATTAAATACAGAAAAAATATACTGGAATATTCAGGTATCATGACACAACATGATACCTGATATATTTCATTAATAACTGTCTTGCTTGATTGTTACATCGTAACGCTGCCTGATGCCACCCAAATACGATGACACCTCTTCTTGGGCGAGCATTTGTTGCAACTGATTACTAAAGTTTTTACGTTTTTCTTCATCGGCCATTTCCGGCTCAATAACTTGAGTGATACGTATCAAACTGTAACCGCCTTGCGAATCCTCTACACCGGTATATGTCGGCAGGGTATCAACATCAGCTTTAAATATTGCACGTACGGCTTCGTGACCTAAACCCTGGGATTGCATATAGGATACTTGTTTGGATTCATCCCAATCTATCGTATCTTCATTTCCTGCAAGCAGGTTTTCGAGTTTTTCACGACCCGCCTCAATAGCCATCTCAGCAGCAAGCTGTTGTTTTAAACGTTCGACAATTTCATCACGGACAACGGATAATGATTGCGCTGATTCTTGACGATGCTCTAATACGCGCGCAGACACCAAAGTATCCGGCATCACTTCAATCGCTTCTGTATTCCGTCCGTCAAGTACTGCTTCTTCAGAGAAAATAGCGCTCAATAATCTTTCGTTGGCTAGTATGGCTGGTTCTTTTGAATGCCTGTTAATCCAGTCACTTTGCTGAAGCTTCAATTCAAATTTTGCTGCAGCGGGCTCAAGACTGTCACTTTCTTCATAGACGATATTACTGAAATCTTCTGCTGCCTCGCCAAAGATGCTACTGACCATCTGCAGTTTCAATATTCTTTCAATCTTTCCACGCACTTCTTCCAGATCAGCTGTTTTTGCTTCCTTGATCTCAGTGAGCTGAATAATGTGAAAACCAAAATCAGTCTCCACCAAACCACGAATTTCTTCCGGATGCATTTGAAAAATCTCATCTTCAAACGCCTTGACCATAACGCCCCGGCCAAAGAATCCCAAATCACCGCCTCGAGCGGCCGAACCCGGATCATCTGAATATTCCTCGGCAAGTTCACCAAATCGCCCGGGATCTTGTAATACCTGTTCCAGAATACCCTCAGCTTTCTCACGCGCTTCCTGTTTTACTTCATCTTCAGCAATTGCTGAAACAGCCACTAAGATATGGCTTGCTTTGCGTTCTTCAGGTTGACCGTATTCTTCTAGATGTTCATCGTAATAATTACGAACAGCCTCATCACTCACAGGTTCATTTTCAGCTAACGCGTCAAAGGATAATACTAAATATTCAACACGTACACGTTCAGGCAGAAAGTATTCGTGACGATGCGCATCATAATAGGCCTCAATCTCGTCAGCCGAGGGTTCGATCTGCGACAGAAAGTCATCGGGTTTAATTTGTACTTGGTTGATTTCGCGCTGCACCTCGCTCAAATACATGACACGACTGACCGCCTTATCTGAAACAAAGCCATTATCACTATATCCATCAAGAAGTTGTTGCAACAGCAAATCCTGACGCACACGTGACTCGAATCCAACAGGATTCAAGCCTTCATTACGCAAAAAAATCTCATACTGCTTTTTTGAAAACTTGTTATCTCGTTGAAACTCTGGTATCTGGCTGATCTCATTGATTAATTGCGAATCCAGTACCGTAAAGCCATTCGTCACTGCTTCTCGAAATAACAAACGTTGTTGAATCAATCGCTCAAGTACGGCATCTCTAACTTCGTAACTATCAAGCATCGCGCTGTCAAAACTACCGCCGAACATGGCGCGAAGTCGCGCCTGGTGGTCACGTAAAGCTTGTTCAAACTCTCGCCGTTGAATTTCTTCACCTTCCACAATCGCAACATAACCTTCCTTGCCATCACTGCGATAGGACTGCACGCCCCAAAACATGAATGGCAACACAGCTATCAACAGAACCACCTGGACAATACGTTTTTTTCGGTTGACAAAATCAAACACAGTTTTAAAAACCCGATATGATAAAAAATGGAAAATTAGACAGGATGTCTAATTGTTTCAGATTGACGTTCATTGCGCAAATGTTAAAAATGCACTTCAGTTAAACCAATTTGGTCCGCAATGAAGTGCATCGGAAAACACTGGCGGAGTGGACGGGACTCGAACCCGCGACCCCCGGCGTGACAGGCCGGTATTCTAACCAACTGAACTACCACTCCTAACTCAATTTTTTTAAACTGGTGGGTGCTGACGGGATCGAACCGCCGACATTCGCCTTGTAAGGGCGACGCTCTACCAGCTGAGCTAAGCACCCTGTTTCTTAATCGGCCGCTAGTTTACTGCATCTTTAAGTGCTTTACCAGCACTAAATTTAGGAACCTTGGCCGCCTTGATTTTAATGGCAGCCCCAGTACGAGGATTCCGGCCGGTACGGGCTGCCCTTTTACCCACCTTAAAAGTTCCAAATCCGACTAAAGTAACCGTGTCATTCTTTTTTAGTGCAGACGTTATTGCAGATAATGCGCCATCCAAAGCGCTACCGGCAGTAGCTTTTGAAATGTCAGCAGATTTTGCTATTGCTTCTACGAGTTCGGATTTGTTCATATAATTCCCCTTCTAAGTTTATTGGTCATTAAATCACAAGCAATTACTGCACAAACGCTCTTATATCAAGCCATCTGCACTTGGTCAAGAGATTTACATCACTATCACAGCAAAATAAATTCCCTAAAACTGAACTATCGCACTAATACACATTTCTTAATATATCCCGTCCATTCTAATAAATAAAGAGATAGTATAAATATACAAACAATTCTTTAGCTTTATTCTAAAAGCCAATATTCAACAAATTTCCGCCTTGGGCTCGCGGTTCAACAGTCTTTCTACAACCGTTCTTGCCGGTGTACCTTCGTGTAGTATGCTGCAAACCGCTTCCGTTATCGGCATATCGACATTTAGTTTTCTACTTAAATCCAGGACGGCCTGCGCTGTATAAACACCTTCGGCAACATGACCCAGTTCACTTAAAATATCTTGCAAAGACTTACCTTCGGCTAGAAATAATCCGACGCGTCGATTCCTTGACAAATCTCCGGTACAGGTAAGTAACAAATCACCAACTCCAGCCAATCCCATAAATGTTTCCATTTTCCCGCCAAGAGCCAATCCCAACCGGGTAATTTCCATCAAACCACGCGTAATCAATGCCGCGCGGGCATTATGTCCGAAGCCCATTCCATCGGATATCCCAGCAGCGATGGTAATCACGTTCTTGATAGCGCCACCTGTTTCTACGCCGGCCACATCTTGACTGGTATAAATCCGCAAGTTCGTACTATGGAGCTGACTGGCCATTTGATGAGCAAAACGATCATCCTCCGAAGCCAACGTCAAAGCAGTTGGTAGTCCTTGCGCCACTTCTTGCGCAAAACTCGGACCAGATATAACGCCACATGGCATACGGCCAGAATACGCTTCTGCAACAACCTGATGCGGTAACTTGGATGTTGCAGAT
This sequence comes from Nitrosomonas sp., assembly GCA_031316255.1. Classification (NCBI taxonomy): domain Bacteria; kingdom Pseudomonadati; phylum Pseudomonadota; class Betaproteobacteria; order Nitrosomonadales; family Nitrosomonadaceae; genus Nitrosomonas; species Nitrosomonas sp. The sequence continues at coordinate 292,350 of JALDQW010000001.1, forward strand.
TCAAACCCCTTACACCCCCAGATAACAGGCACATTCTCGCTGATCTTAGCAATACCCTGCAACACCCCACGAAAACCTGCTATAGGCACAACGACCAAAGCAAGATCTGCTGCATCCAGCGCTTCATCTAACGCATCAGTAAGATGTATACCTTCCGGCAATGGAAAATCCGGAAAAAAACTCAAATTTACACGATTTAACGCCAGTTCTGATAAATGATTTGAATCGATTGTCCATAACGTAACCTCATGCCTTGCCGACAGATGGATAGCCAGCGCCGTCCCCCAGGCACCCGCGCCCAAGATGGCGATTTTCATGAACCCCAAACCTGATTGGCTTTAACATATCCACTTTGTCCATCGCGGTGACGCACTCGTACCCACCCCGGGGTATCTGCATTCAACCATTCCATCACAACATTTTCCTGAGCTTGAAAAATCAATTCAGTATGCTCGTCAGCCATTTGATAGACATCAGCCATAGGCACTGTCACGATAACAAAACGTTGATCACTCAATGCTGCCCTCTCAACCCAAGCCAGGCCACCGCTACTATCGCGAACTTTAACCCAGCCTTCAACATTAACAACCGCTTCAACCGGTAAATTTGCGCTGGCCACGAACAATTTACCGGATTTTACAGAAGGCGCGTCAAACATAACGGTTGCATTCTCAGCAATCGAAAAAAAATCTATCCCTGCATTTGCTTGATGCGGTGATACAAAAACAGTGACCGTCAGACAGATACCCAAGCAATACTTGAAAATATCGGCTCGTTTCCGTCCCGGGAGGAATATACGCTGTTCATTTTTCAAATTATTCATGATGTAATCTGAATGATACTTTATTGTTTTGTTTCAGTTGATCCTGATTCAGCCCGCTGCTGGCTCTGGGTATAAATTGCTTCAAAATTGACCGGGTTCAGGATAACCGGCGGGAATCCAGCCCGACTGACTATATCTGAAACCGTTTCCCTTAAATAGGGAAAGATTATATTCGGACATCCAATACCCAATACTGGCGCGATTTCATTTTCAGGCACATTCTGTATCCTAAAAATACCCGCCTGGTGTACCTCTACCAAAAACATGACGCTATCTTTAACTTTGGCCGTAACTGTCACCATCACCTGAACCTGGTAGAGGTCATCCTTGATCACTTCACTTTTTGTGTTTAGTTGCAGATTAACCTGCGGCGCTTCGCGTTCAAGAAAAATACTAGGCGCATTCGGTATTTCAAGTGACAAGTCTTTTACATAAATTTTTTCTATATTGAAGGCCGGTTGCTGTTGTTCGCTCATAGCTTCTCTATTCTCACCTTATAGTTTCAAATCAAAATCATGCGATTACGGCGTCAGTAAGGACACTAGCTCGCCTTGATGATCCAATTGCGCCAAATCATCGTATCCACCGATATGCCTTTCCCCAATATAAATCTGCGGAACTGTTCTGCGGCCCGTTTTTCCCATCATCTGATTACGCTGTCCTGGATCTAAATCAATCCGTATTTTTTCAATTTCTCCCACACCCCTGGCGCGCAACAAATTTTCAGCCATTTTGCAATAGGGGCAAAAACCTGTAGTGTACATAACGACTTTGACCATTTTTACCTCTTGACAATTGGCAAACTTGCGCGCTTCCAGGCATCTATACCGCCCATTAGATTATGCACCTTGGCAAATCCATTTTTATTCAGCACATTACTCGCATGATTGGAGCGTATACCACTTTTATAGATTACGACGATTGGCTTTTCCTTGAATTTCTCCAATTCAACCCAGCGATCTTCAATCTTTTCGGTGGGTATATGTCTTGAATTAGGCAAGTGGCCTGTTGCAAATTCACTGTCATCTCTCACATCCAGCACAATTGCATCTTCATAATTTATCAACTCAATGGCCTTGCGTGTATCGATTTCTTTTGTGCCTCGTTTTGTAAATGCAGGCCATATCAGCATCGCCGCACTGACAATTGCAGCAATAACAAAAAATATGTTCTCAATTCTGAGTAAAAAATATTGTTGAAATAGTGATGATTCTTCCATAAGTTCGCTTTTATTCCCTATGCTTTGGTGTAATGGGCCAATTTTATCAGAAACTCACAAAGGCCGCTTTGTTCGCAATGCTCAAGCAGAATTAACATACGGTCGCATATTAACATCAAGCGCTTATTTTCATCCTTCTTTCTCGTTTCTTTTTTTGTTACAAATAGTTTTTCTTTTATTGAATATGTCTCATCGGACTATAAAAAATACATTTTTACATTTTTCCGGTTAATGATTGAATCGTGTTGTATTGAACATACAATCGATTCTGCACAGAAAATTATTTCACACCGGGAATCAGACAGATGCTGCTTAAAAAGGCGAAATATAGTACAATGTGCAGCTCCTTTTTTAAAAAGAAAGAACGCAAAACAACAACACAACATGAAAAAAATCGTCCTTCTTCGTCATGGAGAAAGTATTTGGAATAGAGAAAATCGGTTTACTGGCTGGACAGATGTTGATTTAACACCTAAAGGTATTGAAGAAGCCCGGAACGCAGGAAAAGTACTCCGCGAAAATAAGTTTACCTTCGATATCGCATATACTTCGGTGCTCAAACGCGCCATACGCACGTTATGGATCACACTCGACGAAATGGATTTGATGTGGCTGCCCATTCACAATACTTGGCGTCTCAATGAACGGCACTATGGCGCACTGCAGGGCCTGAACAAAGCCGAAACGGCCGCCAAATACGGCGATGAACAGGTTTTGATCTGGCGGCGCAGTTATGACACCCGGCCACCAGAATTGTCTGTCGATGATGAGCGTTTTCCTGGTACAGACCGACGTTACAAGAACCTTACCCAAGCAGAATTACCCCGCACAGAGTGTCTCGAAGATACTGTTGCTCGATTCCTACCCTACTGGAAAGAAATCATAGCGCCACAAGTTCTATCTGGAAAAAATATCATCATTACCGCGCATGGCAATTCCTTGCGTGCACTCGTAAAATATCTTGACAACATTTCGGATCAGGAGATTTTGAAGCGCAACATACCGACAGGAATTCCATTAATATACGAGCTTGATGACCAGTTAAACCCGATCCGCAACTACTACCTCGGCGATCAATCCGAAATACAAGAAGCCATGGAAAAAGTTGCCAATCAAGGAAAATCTACCGGATAATTGACATTCTCAAAATCTGTCACCTGTTTATACCAAACCGTTAATTTACACTCTGCCGTTCAAATAGCGCGCATTCATACTTGAAATCAGCTCAGCCCGTTAACACTCGTCAACGCCATAAATCGGTTCTATTAGGCATCATAATGCTGCTCTGCTCGCCCGTTGCAGCAGCTGATAATCAGAAACAACTGGAAACACTGCGCAAAAGTATCAACGCGCTACAAATGGAAATGACCGCGCATGAAAGAACAAAGCAAAATGCGGCGGACGCACTGCAATTTACAGAACAATCTATCAGCAACCTAAATCGTAAATTGGTTGAGTTAAAAATTAATCAACAAAAAATTGATGATGAACTGAAGCAGGTTTTGAAAAAGCACAAACAACTTCACAATGAGTTAGAGTCGGAACGGGGCCAATTGAGCGCGTTACTGTATCAGCAATACCTGGGATATGAGAAAAACTATTTCCGCGCGCTATTAAATCAGAACGATCCAAATCAGGCCGCGCGCGACATGTATTACTACCGACAATTATCCAGGTCCAGTACTGAGAATATCAACAACCTTCATGATAAACTAAACCAACTTCAAGAACTCGCCCGTATCGCTCACGAGAAAAGAGATGAAATAGCCACCATACAAACCGAGCATACCCAACAAAAGAAAAAACTCAGCCAAGAAAAATTAAACCATCAAGCAATCTTAGCACGCGTTTCCAAAGCAATTACTCAACAGCAAAACGAAATTGACAAGCTTACACAGGATGAGAAGCGTGTCGCGAGATTAATTCATGAGATCAATCAAATACTTAAACATGACAAGAGCAGCACGCACTATAACACAGACCTTCCGGACCCAGCACACCGCCATGCACCCTTTCAGACCCTTAAAGGCAAATTGAGTCTTCCAGTACGCGGAAAGCTCACCAACCGTTTTGGCAGTCAACGTTCCGGAAAACATATCACATGGAAAGGGCTATTTATCCGCTCGCCACAAGGCGACAGTGTAAAGGCTATTGCCTCTGGACGCGTTGTCTTTGCCGACTGGTTGCGCGGTTTTGGAAATCTGATGATAATCGACCACTCACATGATTATCTGAGTTTATATGGCAATAACGAAGCCCTCTTAAAGCAAGTCGGCGATAGCGTACACAGCGGCGACTCCATTGCCATCGTCGGAAATAGTGGCGGCAACCCAGATTCCGGCTTGTACTTTGAACTGCGGCACAAAGGTAAAGCATTTGACCCATTGACCTGGATAAAAATAGAATGAAATACTAAAACTACTGACAATAGTTCTGGTCAAATACTGCCAAGATCATTAAAAACAAGCAAGAATATATTGTTCAGAAATGAATAATGAATACTTTTCACGCATTTTTATTGTATGATCAGTAACATCAATAGTATACATTATGCGTTAAATCGTTTTAAAAATTGAAATTACAATCACTTGAATTTATTCGTTAAGTGCGGAGACAGCATCATGAGTAACATAGTTAAAAAAGCAGGTTTAGTTTTCGTTGGCGCGGTCACGGGCGTGATGCTCAGCTTGAATTTTTCCGCTATTGCCAAAAGAGATTCAGCAGAAGTCATACATCCGCTACCTATCGAAGAATTGCGCACCTTCGCCCAAGTGTTCGGGCGTATTAAAAGTGACTATGTAGAATCTGTTGAAGACAAGCGTCTGATCACCGAAGCCATCAACGGGATGCTGGTCGGCCTTGACCCGCATTCATCCTATCTCGACAAGGATGAATACAAAGAACTGCAAATCGGAACCCATGGCGAATTTGGTGGACTGGGTATCCAGGTCACGATGGAAGACGGACTCGTTAAAGTCATCTCCCCCATTGAAGACACCCCTGCGTTCCGGGCCGGCATCCAAACAAATGACTTGATTGTCAAACTGGACGATACTGCTGTAAAAGGCATGTCATTGACCGAAGCGATTAAACTGATGCGTGGAAAACCTAAAACTTCCATCACCATTACAATTATACGGGAAGGCGAAAAAGAGCCTTTGATTTTCACGTTAGTACGCGACATTATCAAAATTCAAAGCGTCAAATCCAAATTGATCGAACCGGGTTATGCGTATATACGTATTACACAGTTTCAGGAACATACTGGCGAGAATCTGGCCAAGGCCATTAAAACCCTTTTTGCTGAAAATACAGAAGAATCCATGAAAGGGCTTATACTTGATTTACGCAATGATCCAGGCGGCTTATTAAATGGCGCTGTTGCCGTATCATCCGCTTTTCTGCCTGAAAATGCGCTGGTCGTTTACACGGAAGGCCGCACAGCGGATGCAAAAATGAGGTTGCATGCCAATCCAGAGTATTATTTGCGCGGACATGGCAGGGATTATCTGCAAGATTTACCTCCCCAAGTCAAAACAGTACCCATGATCACACTGGTCAACGGCGGCTCCGCATCAGCTTCTGAAATTGTTGCTGGTGCCCTGCAGGATCATAAGCGATCCGTTGTCATGGGCTCACAAACCTTTGGAAAAGGATCAGTGCAAACTGTTTTGCCGTTAGGAAATGATACTGCAATCAAATTAACAACCGCACTTTACTATACGCCAAATGGTCATTCCATTCAGGCAACTGGCATTACCCCTGATATCCTGGACGAATCAGAAAGTGACGATCGGCGTTTGCGCGAAGCTGATTTGAATCGTCATATCACCAATGGCAAGAAAGAAAGCAAGAAAAAACCGGAAACCGGAAAAACAACTGAAGAATCAGAAAGCAAGCCAAAAAAAGAAACGACTAAAAAGCAAACCGGGCCAATTGAATTCGGTTCCGAAGAGGATCAATTGTTAACCCAGGCGATGAATTACTTTAAAGGCATTACTACCGAATCACTTGAAAAAAATGGAGATAAATCCGACAGTTAGTATAGCTTCAAAGCCGTTCCTAAATGTAATCACACCGGGGCAATTATGTTTTGAACGATCATCAACTGCTCCGTTACAGCCGCCATATTTTATTGCCTGAAATTGATATTTCAGGCCAGGAAAGATTACTCGATTCACATGTGCTTATCCTCGGCGCAGGTGGTTTGGGTTCGCCGGCAGCGCTTTATCTGGCTGCCAGCGGCGTTGGTAAACTCACCCTGTGCGACGGCGACGCAGTGGATTTAACCAATCTTCAGCGTCAAATCATCCATAATACAGCATCAATTGGCCTTTCCAAGGCTCAGTCCGCCAAAAGGACATTAACCGGCATCAACCCGGAAGTTCAGATTACTGCGCTTGAAAAATTTGTACAAGATACAGAACTGACTCAACTGGTAGCCGAAGTTGATGCAGTAGTCGATGCCAGTGATAACTTCGCAACACGCCACAGTGTCAACAAAGCCTGTGTTATCCATCAGAAACCACTGATTTCCGGTGCAGTTGTTCGTTTTGAAGCACAGGTTTCAGTCTTTGATTTGCGCCGACCAGGCAGCCCCTGCTATCACTGCCTTTATCCCGAAGAGGGTGAGACCGAAGATATGCCCTGTTCAATAATGGGCGTCTTTTCTCCGTTGACAGGCATTATTGGCAGCATACAGGCTGCCGAAACAATAAAAATTCTGTTAAATATTGGTGTTACGCTCAGCGGCCGGATTCAATTGCTGAATGGACTGACCATGAACTGGCGCACAATAAAACTGCACAAGGATTCTGCCTGCATGGTTTGCCGATAACATTAATGAAAACAAAAAAGAAGATTGAGCCAAATACCTGCCTTCACCATTGCATGTGCGATTTAAACTTATACGCCGACAACAGTCTCAGGTTTTTGCAACAGGAAAATCCCCCACGCTAAATAACCGTTTTTGCCGCCTTCTATCCAGTAACCCAACCCGGTTTTCATGCGTTGAATATAGGCCGGATCAACTTTATCAGCCAGATCATCCGAGTACTTTTCAGTTTCTTCAAGTACACGCTGATAATGGTTGATCAACTGATCGGTAAAATCGTCAAATTTGACCACGTCAAACCCAATATTGCCACCAGCCTGGCGATAAAACCCGGGCGAACCCAGCGAACTCAAATGAATGCGATCCAGTATGGGTTGCAGCACGCCTTGCGGACAATCATCTGCCTGCATCGGATCAGTAAAAACAAAATATCCACCCGGCTTTAATACACGAAACGCCTCAGCCATCACGTGTTCACGTTGTCCGCTGTGCAAAATCGCATCTTGAGACCAAATCACATCAAAACCTTTATCCCGGTCTGCTGTTGTAAACGGCAGCATTTCAAAACTGCCATCAATCACCTGAATTTTTTCGGACAAATCTACAGATGAGTTTAATTCGCGAGCACGCTGATTTTCGACTTCACTTAAATTCAATGCTTTTACACACACACCATAGGTTTTTGCCAGATAGCGGGCGGCACCGCAATATCCGGATCCCAAGTCAAGAACCCAATCCCCGGCCTTCAATGACGGCAAGTAGCTTGCCATGGTTTGTATTGTTCTTTGGCTTGCAGCGCTAATTGATTCATTCGCCGTTTCATATAAACCGATATGGATATCCTCGCCACCCCATATTGTGCTGTAGAAATGATCGGCATCTTCGCTGTTATAATATGCCCGCGCCGTATTGACGGCTGCAGACTGAGTTGTTGAATTCATTGTGCTATTCATCCGTTGTTTGATAGGCTTTATCGGCGATATGGACAAAGAAATCAGGCTCGTTTTCACGATAGGTTTCCTGAAAATCTCCGAACGTTTCTACTTGCTGAAAACCGACTTCGTGCATCAAACGCGTCGTATAACTTTTTCTGAGTGGAAACATATTCAAATAAAATTTTTCACCATCGGAAAATCGATATTCGAACCGCGCTAGCCCTTTGTCAGTATGTACCGGCTTTACTGAAACATCTGTTCCACAATAATAGTAAGTATGGGTGCTTGAAAAGCCATGATCCAATAATGCGTCATAATTACGTTGATCCAGTATCAGCACGCCATCATGACGCAGCGCGGCGTAAAATTCTGCCAGTGCTTTGCGGCGGTCATTTTCATCAAATAAATGCGTAAAAGAATTACCCAGACAAATAATCGCGTCAAATTTCTGGTGAACATCCCGGTTAAGCCAGCGCCAGTCAGCCTGCACAGTGCGTAAAACATGTCCACGTGAACGCCCATTATCAAATGCCCTGGATAGCATTTCCGCGCTTCCATCCGCACTGACCACTTCAAATCCGGCTTCCAGCAACCGGACAGAGTGAAAACCGGTTCCAGTTGCAACATCGAGAACTTGCCGGCAACCTCTTTCTTTGAGCAGATCAATAAAAAAAGAACCTTCAGATTGGATTCGCGCATTCCAGTCAATCAGCGAATCCCATTTTTGAACAAACGCGTGCACATATTCGGCACGGTATTGATCGGTTTCACGAACAGATACCGGATCTGACCCGTAATCCTGTTGAGTTAATGAAGCATTCATCTCTTCTGTCTCCGTAAGTATTCGTGCAAAAACACTACTGCCCTATCGTTCCCTAGCAGCAACACAAAACACCGGATTAAAACCAGCATCAATTGTTGTCAAATGATTGTAATTTGACGACGACCTAGACCAGTTTGGCAAAACCAAGCTAAAATTGTTAATTTTCAGGTAACTTTACATGCAAATCTGGCGAAGCAAACCTTCACCAAATAAAAAGACACCGCTTGCGCTGACTATAGGCAATTTTGACGGCGTACATTTAGGCCACCAAGCAATGCTATCTCGTTTGAAGCATGCCGCTAACAAACTTGGATTAGCTGCTTGTGTCATGACTTTTGAACCGCATCCGCGCGAATTTTTCGCGCCCGACCAAGCACCCACTCGTTTAACCAGCTTCAGAGAAAAACTTGAACAACTGGCCAAATCCGATGTTGATTATGTTCGAGTATACCGGTTCAATTATGATTTCGCAAAAATTAATCCCGAAGAATTTATTGCCGGACTCCTGCAAAAAGAGCTTTCAGTCCGATGGTTGCTCGTGGGTGACGACTTTCGTTTTGGTGCGCGGCGCGCGGGAGATTTCAGCATGCTCAACGCTTTATCCAAGCAGTATGGATATGAAGTGGATGAAATGCCAAGCTTTTTAATTGATGGCCAGCGCGTATCAAGCAGCTATATCAGACAAGTACTCAACGAAGGTAACCTGCAAAAAGCCAGTCGTTTTTTAGGTAGACCCTATAGCATGAGCGGTCGTGTAATCGATGGCGACAAATTAGGAAGAAAACTGGGTTTTCCGACCGCAAATCTCCAGATCAAACATAACCAGCCGCCTTTAACCGGTATTTTTGTTGTAAACGTTTATGGCGCAGTTAAATCCGCACCCTCTCTGGCGCTTCCCGGCGTAGCCAGTCTTGGAGTCAGACCAACTATACACAATGACGGCAAGCCGGTTCTGGAAGTCCATTTGTTTGATTTTGACCAAACCATTTACGGTTATCACTTGCAGGTTGATTTTCTTCACAAACTGCGCGATGAAGAAAAATATCCCAGCTTGGAGCTACTCATTCAACAGATAAAAAAAGATATCCTCGAAGCAAAAAACTATTTTAATCAAATGAATGTCAAGACAGAATAAACGATTTAAACACTGAAACTCGCAAATGAACACACTTAATTCATACAAAAAACAACAGCATGTCATAAAATAGCAACAGTTCATACTTATTCGTATATTATTCGATTGCAATATAAGACACCAAGATTCGTGCGCAGCCAACGATATTGAACATTTTCATGACTGATTATAAAACAACACTTCATTTACTCGATACACCATTTCCCATGCGGGGCAATCTTGCCAAACGCGAGCCCACCATGCTGGAATCCTGGCAGAAAAAAAACCTATACCAAAAAATCCGTACCGCCAGCAAAGGGCGTCCCAAATTTACGTTGCATGACGGCCCACCATACGCCAACGGTGATATCCATATTGGACATGCCGTCAATAAAATTCTTAAAGATATCATTATCAAAAGCAAAACACTGGCAGGCTACGATGCGCCCTATATTCCGGGCTGGGATTGTCATGGCTTACCCATCGAGCACCAAATCGAGAAAAAGCATGGCAAGCAGCTATCCGCAGATAAAATCCGTGAACTTTGCCGTGCTTTCGCAACGGAGCAAGTTGCACGCCAGAAAGCGGATTTTATCCGTTTAGGCGTCCTCGGCGACTGGGACCAGGCCTATCTCACCATGAATTTCCAGACTGAGGCAGGTATTATCCGAGCACTGGGAAGCATTTATCAAAACGGTTATCTTTACCTGGGACAAAAGCCTGTTAACTGGTGTATTGATTGCGGCTCGGCGTTGGCAGAAGCTGAAGTCGAATACGAAGACAAAACATCTCCGGCAATTGATGTTGGATTTAAGGTCATCCAATCGAACGATGCTCTGAATACTATCTTCAACACCAATATCCCATCCAATAATTCAGTCATGGCCGTGATCTGGACAACCACCCCCTGGACACTGCCGGCCAACCAGGCCGTTTGCGTTCACCCTGACTTTGACTATGATCTTGTTGAAACAGCGCAAGGAATGCTGATACTGGCAACAGAACTCAAGCAAGCCTGCCTGGAGCGATATGGCTTGAATGACAAAACATTAGGTCAGTGCAAGGGAAAAGCACTAGAGCATTTGGCGTTACAACATCCATTTGAAGACCGCAGCGTCAAAATCATTTGCGGAAAGCATGTTACCCTTGAAGCCGGTACCGGCCTGGTTCATACTGCACCCGCGCATGGTCTGGATGACTATTTTATTGGCCAGCAATATGACTTACCCAGTGACAGTCCGGTTGACGGTGCTGGTAAATTTGCAGCAGACAAACCGATTGTCGGCAGCCTATTCGTTTGGAAGGCAAATGATGTCGTCATTGATACGCTGCAATCCAGCAAACACTTACTTTGCCTGGAAAAAATCAAACACAGTTATCCGCACTGCTGGCGGCATAAAACACCAATTATTTTTCGCTCAACGCCGCAGTGGTTTATTGGTATGAACCTGAAACAAAACGCTGGTTCTGCTGAGCAGCAAAAAACATTGCGTGATCTTGCCACAGATGCCGTGGACAATACCCGGTTCTACCCGGCATGGGGACGAGCGCGTCTCGAGGCCATGATCAGAAACCGCCCGGACTGGTGTGTTTCCCGTCAACGTAATTGGGGGGTGCCGATGGCGCTCTTTGTTCATAAGGTTACGCATCAACCACATCCGCGCACTCAGGAATTGTTCGAGCAGGTTGCCCTGAAAATAGAAAAGCAGGGCATAGAAGCCTGGTTCTCGCTAGATGAAGCAGAACTGCTGGGAGACGATGCCAAAGATTATCAGAAACTTCCGGATACACTCGATGTCTGGTTTGACTCAGGCACAACACATCATACTGTCGTCAAGTCCAATTCGCTGCTTCAGTATCCGGCTGATTTATATCTCGAAGGTTCGGATCAACATCGCGGCTGGTTCCAGTCCTCGCTACTAACCGGTTGCGCCATAGATGGTCATGCACCCTATCGCGCATTGCTCACGCACGGTTTTGTGGTTGACGGCAATGGCCATAAAATGAGCAAATCCAAAGGAAATGTTATTGCGCCTCAAAAAGTAATGGATACCTATGGCGCCGACATCCTACGCTTGTGGGTTGCATCCACCGATTATTCCGGAGAACTGTCCATCTCAGAAGAAATTCTCAAGCGCGTCGTTGAGAGCTACCGTCGTGTACGTAATACCTTGCGTTTTTTATTGGCCAACCTGGCAGACTTCGACGCGGAAAAAGACATGCTGGCTATTGAAGACTGGCTGGAAATTGACCGCTACATGCTGGCATTGACTAATGCTTTCCAAAACGAGCTCACACAAATCTATGACCAGTATGAATTTCATCAGGCCGTGCACAAGCTGCATAATTTCTGTTCCGAAGACCTCGGTGGTTTCTATCTGGATATTCTCAAAGACCGTCTTTATACCGCCGCAAAAAATGGAAAGCCGCGCCGCGCGGCGCAAAGTACGCTCCATCATATCGCTCATAGTCTGGTGCGTTTGTTTGCACCTATTCTTAGCTTTACTGCAGAAGAAGTCTGGGAACACCTGACCGGACAACCGGATGATAGTGTTTTGCTGCACACCTGGCATCGTTTTCCCGAACAAGCAGATTCACAACAGACGCTTGAGCGTTGGACCAGGATACGTTCGCTGCGCGCGAATGTGCTCAAAAAACTGGAAGACGCCAGAGCGCAAGGCGAAATTGGTTCATCACTGGCTGCCACTGTTGAAATCCAAGCAAGCGGAGACGATTACACCTTACTTCAATCACTTGGAGACGATTTGAGATTTGTTTTAATCACTTCGGAATCGTCCCTGGTACAGAGTAATGAATTGCAAACGATCAGTGTGCGCGTTACCCCGAGCAGCCATCAGAAATGTGAGCGTTGCTGGCATTATCGAATAGATGTTGGTCAAGATACTGAGCATACAACTTTATGTGGACGTTGCATATCCAATCTCTATAACACGGGCGAAGAAAGACAATACGCTTGAATATACAATACGTTTTAACAGCCCTGAACATCAAAAATTATCTGAGAAACTGATCGCTAATACCAAAATGAAACTACACTATTCATTGACTATCGCCCTGATTGTATTGGCATTGGACCTGGCAACAAAGTACTGGGTGGAATCGGTCATGACCTACGGTCAACAGATTCCGGTAACAGGATTTTTTAATCTGGTATTAACCTACAACGCTGGTGCTGCATTCAGCTTTCTAAGTGAAGCTTCGGGCTGGCAGCGCTGGTTCTTAAGCGCGATAGCTTTGGTCGCATCAGTTGTCATTATTTATCTACTGAATAAATACAACACGGAAAAACTGTTTTGTTTATCCCTGAGCTTAATTCTTGGCGGCGCTCTCGGCAACCTCTGGGACCGCATAACACTGGGGCATGTCGTCGATTTTCTTGATTTCTATGTCGGCGATTATCACTGGCCGGCATTCAACATCGCTGATTCCGCCATTTTCATTGGCGCCGCTTTGCTTATTTATGAAAGCTTCAGTAATAAAGAAAACGCTCAAGCAGATACCAAAACTAAAGCAGAAAGAAAAGAAAAAATCGGAAAACTTTAAAAACTATTGGGCATTTTTTTCTGATTCTTTCTTTTTGGTTATCGGGCTTTGCACGGTATAGCCTTTTTCTTTCATTTTATAACCACCATATGCGCCCGCACCTGCTGCTGCAGCCATCCAGCATCCCGATAAAAGAGGCAACAGCATAATTAAAACCGACAAACGCATTAATTGTTTCCTTTTCACATAAACCCCCAGTAATTGAGTTAAGCAGGTTATAGACATAAAAACTTAACATTCAACGGCAATTCCAATGGATATTTGAAATTAGATTATTATTCAGCCATCAAATTTCGGCAAATTCACTGATTACAGATATTTGTGGAAATTCGTTTAAAAAATGAAGTCTCGGGGTATTGAAACCATTCTTTTAATTCATCATGATGTGCACCAATTGTGTTTCCCGCTGCCATGACACCTGAATAAAGCAGCATGGTATAAGAACGCGCTCGTTCAATCTCACAATCAAATTCGTAGAAAGTCTTTAACGATTGATACCCGCCCCTTTGCTTTTCATCATAGCTCGACAAAACCCATACTTTTTTATAATGATCACCACTGTTGCGGACTGTTGTCGGATCAAAATAATGCTTCTCACCTTTGTCTGGATTAGAATTGATCATCACCCATTCAGCATAAACAGGTTCACAAACACCAAAAAACCCTATCAAAAGCACAGCAAATAAACTTTTTCTCATTGTGTCTTTTTATTTTTTCAAGTTATTAGCGGAAAAATGTGTATGGCCTATTCTAGGATAAAACACGAACGGCGTGAATCCGAAAAACTCAAACAGCAGAACTGGAGACACGCATTATTTATTGACACCACCCTGCTTTATGGGTTTTCGCTGTTTTTTCTTCTTCTGGGATTGTGAAGTTTTTCCGCCTGTCCGTTGCTGATCGCCCTGATCAGCAACGTTTAATTTCCAACTGCCCAGTTTCTGGATAAACGCTGCCTTATCAACCGGCGAAACATATATGGCTTTATCTTCGCCATATTTTATTTCCAGGCGGTCAAATGACAGTGCCGGACTCGCCACTGCGTTCTGACTTTCTTCCACAGACATAATCGATTGAATTGGAATGTCCCAGGAAAACGGACCACTTACTATTTTAAGATTTTCCGAGTTCACACTGTACCGGGTTGAAACCAGTAGCCATAACGGAAAGCCAGCACCGAAAATTAATATGGTCGTGGCAAATGCATAATTGAATGTTCCTCCTATTTTTAGCATCACTGATGCGCCCAGCAGACAGGCAATAATGGATAGAATCAGACAAAATAACAGCCACTTGTCAATTTTTGATTTGAAAACGTTCATAATTAATCGTTATAAATGTTAAAGTCTGGCAAATAATGTTAATAATCAGATAACTAAAAATTATTCTGTTTAATCGTAACAGAGCAGCGTACATGACTTATCCAAAGGGAATACAATAATGGTTAACCTTTTTCACTTGATTGAATGACCAGTTTAGCTAAATTTTTCAGAACAATCGAGTACACTGAAGCCTATCAAGTGGAAACGTATAGCAACTCAATACGTATATCATTGCCGAAACCGAATAGCAAAGCCTAACTGCATATGCATGAAACGACAAAAATAAATCAATACCATTCGATTTGTGAAACTATCATTGCCATCGCGCAGCGCCTTCACCAACGTAACATGCTTGCTGCTGCCGATGGCAACATTTCCTGTCGCGTGAATGAAAATATGGTATTAATAACGCCTTCAGGTGTTGCAAAAGCTTTTATGAAACCTGAGGATATGGCACTGATAACCCTGGACAGTCAAACCCTGCAAGGAAAGGCTTCCTCGGAAAAATTCATGCATTTGGAAGTCTATCAACAATGCCCTGAAGCCAAAGCGGTCGTCCACGCGCATCCACCGACAGCGATTGCCTGGTCTATTGCCAGGCCCGATTTGGAATTTTTGCCCTCTCACGCAATGAGTGAAGTCATTCTCAGTTGTGGCGACATCCCTTTCGTCCCTTATGCACGACCAGGAACACAGGCCATGGGCGACAATTTAAAACACTTTCTCCCACAGTACCGGGCACTGATTCTATCACGGCACGGTGCACTGGCTTGGGGAGAAAGTCTTGAAGAAGCCTGGAGAGGCATGGAACGCATTGAACATTCCTCGGAGATTCTCTGGAAAGCAAATACATTGGGAACATTAACCTATCTTCCTGACGACGAAATTTCCGCGCTCAGAACAATGCGTAAACATATCGGAAATCAGTTACTGTGACATTGCTCATGATAAAAAGGTTGCCTGAAAAATTGACAAGGCTGAAATTGTCAAAACCTGTTTCCGCATTTACTGTTTATCAGCTCAGGAGAATTAAACCGTGACCCACCTGGAATCGTTAGCACTGCGTTTTACCCATACCCCAGATAAGACAGAATTATGGGTTCTGGATCAGACTGTACTGCCTTTGAAGGAAGATTGGATTCTTCTTGATACAGTGCATGAAACCATTGCCGCCATCAAAGCCCTAAAAGTGCGTGGCGCACCTTTGATCGGCGTTGTCGCGGCACTAAGCCTGGGACAATCGGCAGTAAAAGGATCTACGCTAAAACAATTGCAAGATGAGGCGCATGCGCTATATAACGCGCGACCGACGGCTGTCAATCTGATGCTGTGCATGAATCGTATGATCGCAGGCATACAGTCAAAGAAAACGTCCGGGGCGATACTGGACATTGCCATTGAAATTTATAATGAAGACGTTCAACTCTGTGAGGATATTGCGAGTAACGGCGCTGCATTGATTCAAGATGGAGATAATATCCTGACGCATTGCAATACCGGCAGTCTAGCCACAGCAGGCATCGGCACAGCACTCGGCGTTATCAGAAAATGTCACCAGCAAGGCAAAACGATTCATGTATACGTGGACGAAACCCGTCCACTACTGCAAGGCGCCCGATTGACCACATGGGAATTAAAAAAACTGGACATCCCTTATACACTCATTACCGACAACATGGCCGGACACTTGATGCAGTTGAATAAGGTGCAGAAAATCATTGTCGGTTGCGACCGGATTGCGGCAAATGGCGATTTCGCGAACAAAATTGGCACCTATGCGCTGGCCGTTCTTGCGCAATACCACACCATACCCTTTTATGTTGCCGGCCCCTATACCACCATGGACTGGCATTGTGCAGATGGTAATCAGATACCGATTGAACAACGGAACGCAAGCGAAGTATCTGGGGTCAAAGGTGTGTTCGGTCAAATATTATGGGCCGCGCCGGACTCACCGGTTTACAACCCCGCTTTTGACGTAACACCAGCAGAATTGGTGACTCGTTGGATACTCAATTGCGGCGTCTTTGCCAAAGCGGATTTTGAACAGGAAAGCATCCGGCATCGTATTCCATGCCACATCTGAAGAAACCGGCTGGGTAAGCATACAACTGACTGGTACAATAACATATCTTCAGCATAGAATTGATCGCGACACCAAGCAGACAGGGCGCAATGACGAACACTTTTAAAATGTTTAATACAGTTTCCTTGCGCGTCATTCAATTACTTTTATATTTCAAGCAGACCCAAACACGGATGAACCATATATTCTAATTCAATTGGTTGCTGTTTATCATGGATACCCAATCTTTCTCCGGGAACGAATCGATTCCTCTGAGGGCACTGATCAATTTTGAACAATCGGGCAGACCGCTGGATTCCGAACTGGATGCATTGCTTCATACCGCATCGTTGGTATGCGAAACACCTTTCTCGCTGATAAACCTTGTTGATTCCGAACTACAGTGGTTTAAGGCTAATGTCGAATTCGCTTGCGATGCCGATGTATTGCACAAAATGGCCCTTATCACCCATGGCATCCATGATGGCGGCATTCTTGAAGTGGAAGATATCACCAATGATCCTCGATTTCGCGAAAACCCTATCGTTTACTCGAACCATGATTTCCGATTTTATACCGGCATTATTCTGCGTCTTAGCGAGAGCGCCAATGTTGGCACACTTTGCGTTATTGACAATAAACCACGCCGACTGAACGCCAAGCAACGCAAGATACTCTTCAATCTGGCCGAAACAGCAACAACAATCCTGAACCAACGACGGGCACAATTGGCTCAAGCGATTGCCTTGAAACATGCGCATCTGGCCAGTCAACAATCCGAAAGCGAGACCCGTTTTCGTGAACTCTGCGAAGCGTTACCGATAGGCATCTTTTCTACTGATGTACACGGCAGCTGCACTTACACCAATGCCCGCTGGCAAGAAATTTATGATTTCACACTTGAACAAAGTCTGGGCGACAGTTGGCAGGATGGAATCCATCCTGACGATAAGGCGCATGTTTTTTCTGTATGGAAGTCCCATGCAAACATGGGAATGGAATTTGATCTTGAATTTCGCATTATCAATAAAAAAGGTGTGGTCCGATTCGTGCACGCCCGGGCAAAACCGATTATCTCGGCCGAGTCGATCATCACGGGATTTGTTGGTTCATTGGAAGATGTCACTGAGCACAAAATTCTGATGCAAGAAAATAATGCATTGCTTAATACGATTCGCACACAGTTTATTATGTCCATCACCAATGCAAAAGGAGAAATTACAGAAGTCAACGAAAGCTTCTGTGCAATCAGCCAGTACAGTCGCGAAGAACTCATAGGCTCGAACCACCGTATTATCAATTCAGGTTTTCATTCACGTGAATTCTTTACCGAAATGTGGCGGGATATTTCCGCAGGCAAATCCTGGCGGGGTGAAATTTGCAATCGCGCAAAAGATGGATCACTTTACTGGGTGGATAGCGTTATCACACCATTCGTGAATGCTACGAGTAAAATAGACCGCTATATTTCCATCCGCATAGACATTACCGAGCGGGTAAATCAGCGCTTGGAAATTGAAGAAGCCCATAACCGCATAGCACTTGCCACCGATAGCGGGGAAATTGGCATTTGGGAATATAACATTACCGAAGGCACTTTAAAATGGGATGAGTGGATGTATAAACTCTACGGCCTACTTCCAACCAACCAGACTGCAGCCTATGATTTATGGGTAAAGCATGTCCATCCGGATGATCGGGCCAATGCGGAGAAAGCTATCGAGAAAGCGATTGTCGGTATTACACCATTCAATACCGAGTTCAGAATCGTTTTAAATGACGGCAGCATCCGCCACCTCCGCGCTGCTGCACGGATAAAGCGCGGTCAGCAAACCAAGACGCTGAAAATGATTGGCGTCAGTTGGGACGTGAGCCGGCTGCGCATACTGACTGAGGAGTTGGCCGAACAACGCGAATTGTTGCATATAACACTGAAGTCTATCGGCGACGCCGTCATTACAACCAATGTTCAAGGCAATACTGAATGGATGAATCCCATTGCCGAGCGCATGACCGGCTGGACCAATGAAGAAGCAAAAAGACTTCCAATCACTCAGGTTTTTCGTATCATCAACGAAGAAACTCGTCTACCTATGAAAAGCTCCGTTACTCTTTGTATAGCAGAACGAGAAGTGACTAATTTTACCGATTCCACGGTATTGATTTCGCGTAATGGAAATGAATACGGTATTGAAGATTCCGCTGCGCCTATATGTAATGCGCGAGGCGAATTGCTCGGAGCGGTACTCGTATTTCGAGACGTTACTGAAAAGCGCCGCTTAAATAGTGAAATCAGCTACCGGGCTACGCACGATACACTAACCGGATTGATTAATCGCGCAGAATTTGAAACTCGCCTGCATCTTCTATTACAAAGCACGCATAAAAATAAGAT